>JAJFUQ010000066.1 GCA_021372355.1 Nocardiaceae bacterium
CCTCGGTGCCGGTGAATAGCTGGCCACCCGCGTCGACGAACGCTTTCGACATCACCTCGGCGATTTGCCGCATTCCGCCTCGGGGGAAGTAGACGCCCAGAGACGTGTCCATGTGCGGAATGGCGCCGTAGATCGCCAACGCCTTGGACGGCGGCAGGCCGGCGTACAGCGCCTGGAAGGTGTACAGGCGGCGGAGATCGGGGTCGGGCACGTACCGGCGAATCCGGTTTTCGAGCTTGCCGAAACCGCCGAGAAAGGTGAGTTTCGCGAGGTCGCGACGTGATTTTCCGGTGCGGATCATGTCGAGCGGAGTGTCGAAGTTCGCGGCCATGAAGCTGTCGAACTCGGCGATGTACACGCGCTCGAGCCAGCGACGAAGTCGGCGATAGCCGCGCAGGTGCTTTCCGGCGCCGACTTTTCCGATGATTTCGTTCTCCATCTCGCGCTGATCGGAGAAGACCCGGATGGTCCGGCCGCCCGCGTATCGGGCCTGGTAGGCCGGTTCGATCTTCACGATGTCGAGCGCATCGGCGGAGGCGCCGACCGCCTCGAGCGCTTCGGTGATGAGGTGCGGCAGTGTGAGAACCGTTGCACCGTTGTCGATCTCGTAGCCGGGCAGCGCATACGTCCCGACGCGCCCACCGACGGTGTCCGAACGTTCGATGACGGTGACTTCGCGTCCCGCGCCGCGCAGATGCAAGGCCGCGGCCAGTCCCGCGAGTCCGGCGCCGACCACGACGACATGGTCGGAGGGTCGGGTGACGGTACGCATCAGGCGGACCGCCGGGTCGCCGAGATCGCCATGGCTTCCAAGGCGAGCTTCGCCTCGTCGGTCACGGTGCTGCCGTCGAGAGCCGCCAAAGCGGACTTCATGAGTTCGTCGATGCGACGTTCGACCTCGGCCACGGCGCCGAGCCGCGTGAGGATCGCGCGAATGTCGTCGAGGCGTTCGGCGGAGACCTCGGTGCCGAGGCTTTCGCGGATTACTTGCGCGGCAGCCGGATCTTCGACGTCCGCTTTGGCGAGCGCGACGGCGAGCAGCACGGTTCGCTTGCCTTCGCGGATGTCATCACCGGAGGGCTTGCCCGTCAGTGCTGGATCGCCGAAGACGCCAAGCAGGTCATCGCGCAGTTGGAAGGCGATGCCGAGGTCGTGCCCGAACCGGCCATAGGCGGCGATGAGATCGTCATCCGCGCCGGCCAGGGCCGCACCGAGCTGCAGTGGACGCTCGATCGTGTAGGCGGCGGTCTTGTAGCGGCTGACGCGAAGGGCGGCCTCGACTGTCTCGTCGCCGCGAACCTCTGCTTCGATATCCAGCAGTTGACCCGCGATGACCTCGGTGCGCATGGCCGACCACACCGATTCGAGGCGAACTCCAGCGTCGGCTTCGACCCCGGATTCGGTCACCATGTCTTCCGACCACGACAAGGCGAGGTCGCCGAGCAGGATCGCGATGCTCTCGCCGTAGCGCGCGCTGTCTCCGGAGAAACCGGCGCGTCGATGACGGCCGGCGTAGTCGACGTGGACAGTGGCCACGCCCCGCCGGGTGAGCGAGGCGTCGATGATGTCGTCGTGAATCAGCGCGCAGGCGTGCAGAAGTTCGAGTGCCGATGCGACGCCGAACGCGGCGTCCGCGGCCGGGCCGCTCGCCGGGCCGCCCGCGCCGCGGAATCCGAGCCAGGCGAACGCCGGTCGAACCCGCTTGCCGCCCTGCAGCACGTACTGCCGTAACGCCTCTACGACCTCGGGAAATGCGCCGCCGATCGACTCGACGATCGAGGCTCTGGACGCGAAGAACCGCCCGAGTGTCTCCTCGGCGGCGGCCACGATCGATTCCGAGGACGACCCGGTTGGTGCGACCGGGCCATAGGACCCCCAACCCAGTCGAACGGCCCCGTTGTTTTTCGACAGCGCCAAACCTCCGCCTCCGGTTCCGCTTCGATGCCCATGAATCACGTCTCACTCTAGTTCGCCGCGCAGGGTCACATCGTGCTGCGCTTATGCTTGCGTGGTGACCTTGCACTCTCCCGGTAGCGCGGCTGCGATGAAGAAGCAGTCGGTGATCGAACGCCTGCGCACTTACCCGCAGGGCGTTCTGCCGTGGTCGGTCGAGTTCTCGCCGCCGAAGGACGCCGAAGGCGAGGCCCGACTGTGGCGCACCATCCGGCACTTCGAGCGCATGGATCCGGCGTTCGTGTCGATGACCTACGGTGCCGGCGGCACCACCCGCGACCGGACGCTGCGCATCACCGCCAAGCTTGCCGAGCAGACCACGTTGCTCCCGGTTGCCCACCTCACCGCGGTCAATCACAGCGTCGCCGAGTTGCGCGCGATCATCGGCGCCTACGCGGCGTCGGGCATCACGAATCTGCTCGCCCTGCGCGGTGACCCGCCGGGCGATCCGCTCGGGGAATGGCACAAGCATCCGGAAGGCGTCGAGTACGCCTACGAACTCGTGGCCCTCCTGCGCCGCCTGGGTGGATTCCACTGTGGCGTCGCCGCGCACCCCGAAGGGCATTACCGTTCGCCCGACTTGGAGTCGGACACCCGCCATTTCGTCGAGAAGTTGCGCGCGGGTGCCGACTACTCGATCACGCAGGTGTTCTTCGACGTCGAGGACTATCTCCGCATGCGCGACCGGATCGTCGCGTGCGACGCCGAGCAGGGTGCGAAGCCGATCATTCCGGAGGTCATGCCGATCACGTCGCTGAACTCCGTGCGACGAATGGTCGAGCTCGCGGGCACCGCGCTGCCGCAGGAGATGAACGACCGGCTCGCCCGCGCTGCCGGTGACGGCCACGAAGAGGACCGCGCCGCGGTGCGCGAGGAAGGTATCGCGATCGCGACCGAGATGTGCCAGCGTCTCATCGCCGAGGGCGTGCCGGGAATCCACTTCATCACGCTCAACTTCGCGAAGGCGACGAACGAGGTGCTCACGAACCTCGGCCTCACTGGCCTAGGTGCGAAGCGATCGGCCACGCCAGGCCAGCTTGCCGCGTCGATGTAGGTAGTGCGATCGCAGCGTGAGGTAGCCGTACGCCGCGATCGACGCGGGGTGCTTCGTGGCTTGCTTGAGGTCGACGACCTGTGGATACGTGCGTCGTTCGAGGGCTGAGGCGGCAACGCGCGAACCGATCGCAGCGATTACGCCCACGGTTCCGGCAGCCCGCACCTTTCCCTTGCCGGCGACCATCGCGACCGGTGGGATGAGGTAGCCGAGGCTCAGTCCACTGAGTACGCCGAGGCTCCCGAACAGTGATCCGAACTGCGACCACAGCCATTTCGAATAGCCGTCCTGCGCGCTGTCCCAGCCGTCGTACATGCGGCACTGGGCGAGCGATCCGGCCCCGACGAGTTCGGTTCGGTGGCCGTTTCGGCGCAGCTCACGCGCGATCGCGAGGTCCTCGGTGATCGCACTCGCGACGCTCGCGTGTCCACCGATCTGGCGGTAGGCGCGAGCGTCGAAAACCAGGAACTGCCCACACGCCACCGCCATCGACGGGCGACGGCTCCGGTTTGCCACCGATACCGGCAGTGTCGAGGCCCACGACCACGCCAACAGTGGCTGCAGAAGCCGTTCGGCGGGGGATTCGGCCAGTTGCTGGGGCCACGGGGAGATCAGCGCCGCATCCGCGGAACGCAGCGCGCCCACCGCGGCGTTGATCGCGTGCGGTTCGAGGCGAACGTCGGCGTCGATGAAGACCAAGATCGAGGCGTCGTCGGCGAACTGGGCCAACTCATGGCATGCGGCCGACTTGCCGAGCCAACCCGGCAGCGGATCACCGGTCTGGCGATGGACTTGAAACCGGTCATCGTCGCGACAGGCTGATACGGCGGCGTCGAAGGTCCCGTCTGAGGAGTCGTCATCGAGAATCACGACCGACATCTCCGGGACGCCGATCTGCGCCTTCAGATCGGCGATGAGATGCGGAATCTCGCGCGCTTGATTCCGTGCCGGAATGAGAACGGCCACGTTCTCGGCCGATTCCCCGGTCGGGTCGAGGAATCGGAACGCGCGCAGGTTGTGCACGGCAATGACAGCCCCGCTGACTGCGAGGGACGCTCCGGCTGCCGCAATCGGGAAGCCGAACCGCTTGGCCATATCAGGAGCCTTGGTCGCTGGATGCGGGTTGCTTGTCGTCGGCTGTTTTCGCCGACTCGGACTTCTCGGATTTGCGCCCAAACTTCGGGACGTTCGGAAGTTTCGGCATCTTCGGGAAATTGGGCATTTTCTTCTCGCGCAGACGCTGGACCGCACGTTCGGCAGCAGCCGCGGCGGCACCCGCCGCCTGCGGGCTCCGCGTCAGGAACGCCATCGCGCCGATGACGAGAGCGACACCGAGGGCGACGCCGCCGACGATTCCTGCCCACCCGGCGAAGCTGCGCGTGTTCGGGTCGGTGTACCGAACCTCGGCCCGGACCGTGTTGACCTCGCCGGGGGTGAACCGCCAGCTGACGACCGAGTCGCTGACGCGCGTTCCGTTCGTCGTCGAGATGCGAGCCGGGAAGGCCATCGTGAACGTGACGTCCGTGCCTTCTTCGGGCAAGCCCTTGAGATCGACCGAGCCGTCGAGCGCGACGAGATCGCCAGCGCGCACGAGCTTGAGCTCGAACTTTCCGGCGGCGTCGTCCGACATCGCCTTGAGGTCGGACAGTTCGCCGAAGTTGAGGTCGCTGAAGATCACCTGGCTGCCGACCATGCCGTCGCGGTTGTACGCCTGCACGTGCAGGCGGTCACCGAGGGTCGACGGCTCTTTGAGCTGCGGCCCCTTGTCCTTGTCGTTCTTGGGTTCGGAGGCGACCACGATCTGACCGGAAACCCGGTCGTTGTCGGACACGGCCATCGAGACCTGGACCCGCAGGCATGCGCTCAGGAAGGGCATGGCGAGTAGCAGCAGGATCGCGATCGGCCACGCACGGTGACGGAATGACCGTGACTCGGACGGCGGGACTGATGTCATTGCAGACAGCACAGCGAACATCGTGCCAGTCTCAGCGCCGCAAGTCGTCGGCCGACGCCCGCGTCGCGGGGAAAAGTCTGGTCCGTGTCCACATCGCAGCGGGAATTCCCAGGATGGCCATCCCGACGAATCCGTAGGCCGCGGTCTTCCGCAGGCTCGGGTCGAGGAAAACGAGGTGCGCCGTCGCGGATCCGATCCAGGTCCAGAGGTAGGCGATGACCGGAATCATCGGCATCTCCGGTTCGGCAGTAGCGTCAGTGACGAATTCGAGGGCGACTGCCATGACCAGCGCGACGCCGAGCCAACCGGCGTAGTTGGTGAACGGAATCGTTCCCATACCGGGCACGACGACTTGGCCGGGGCACCACGTCCAGTAACCTTCGACGACCATCTGCGGGTCGAGGTAGAGGTCCCACGAGGTAACGCCCACCGCGACGGCGGCGATCCGCAGTACTCGCGACCGGACCAGCAGTCGGGCGACGATCCATACCGGGTATACGCCGCCGATCCAGGCCAGGGGGATCAGGAGCGGGACGTCGAAAAGGAGTGGGCCGAGCCGATCGGGCGAGTAGGAGTAGCAGCCGAACGGGAACCCGGTGGCGGTGCCGAGCACTTCTGCGGCGTAGCCGATTCCACCCACGGTCAGCGCGTAGCGGAGTGCGGTCGCGTGACCGCTGCTGACGATGGCGTGCGTGAGTCCAGCGGTCGCAGACGCGACCACGACGACGATACAGACGACATCCCGGACCGAGCCGTGCGTGAGCGGGTAGACGATCTGCACCCCGATCGTGTAGGCGAGCGCGACCGCCGGTGCGTTGCGATTCATCGCCGGCCCCGGAACGGATTGCGGCGGTCGGCAAGGATTGTCCGCGCAGCAGACCGTCCGCTGGCGCCATGGACGCCGCCACCGGGATGCGTCGATGCGCCCGTCAGGTACAGGCCCGGTGCGCCCGCGACCCGGTAGCGCGCGAGCTCGGGAGTCGGGCGCCACATGAACATGTTGGCCAGCGACATTTCGACGTGCATGACGTTGCCGCCGATCAGCCCCATCTCGTCGGACAGGGCAGTCGGAGTCTGCACGTAGCGGTGGGTGATCGACTCGGTCAGGCCGGGCGCGAAGCGTTCGGCTTCGGCGACGATGCAGTCGGCCGCCTCCGCACCGACGTCGGCCCAGCTACGTCCGTTGCTCAATTCGAAGGGATGCCACTGCGCCCACAGCGTCAGTTGATGTTGGCCGGGCGGGGCAGTCGACGGGTCGAGCGCGGTGAAGCTCATTCCGAGCACGGCGGGCGTCGGCGGGAGTTCGCTTGCACTGGCCGCGCCGTGCGCAGCCTCGAGCTGCCGTCGGTCGTTGACGAGAAGCTGCAGACCCGTAGCGGAAAGGGTTTGAGGGACAGACGGATACGTCGGGAGGGCGGACGTGGCGAGGCGAACGACCATGCCGATCCCGGGGCCGACGTGAATCTGTTTGCGCCACCGGCTGAGCGCGTCGGGGTCGAAACCTCCGCGTTCGAGCAGGTCGAGTGTGGTGAGGATGTGGCAGCCAGCCACGACCCGGCGCGCCCGGATCGTCGAGCCCGCGGTACGGACTTCCCACGTCGATCCGGTCCGGGTGATCGACTCGACCGCGTCGCCGGTCGTGATGAGGCCGCCGTCGGCACGGATACGTCCCGCCAACGCTTGCGTGAGGGCACCGCTGCCCCCGATCGCGCGTCCCGGTGGGAGCGTGTGCATGAGTGCGGCGAATCCGACCATCGGTGCGGTGCCGGGCTCGGACATCGGAGGGCCGGATTGGGCGCCGAACCAGGCGAGCGCTGCCTTGAGCCGCTCGTCCGTGAAGTACTCGTCGAGCAGTGCGTTTCCCGACGAGAGGAACTGGCGCGACAGTTCGTCGGCGGTCTTGCGATTGGCGAGCCCCCAGAACGACCGGACGAGATGACCGGGGGTCGGAGCCGCCGCGAAAGCGCGCATGACGCGCTCGCTGCGCGGTCCCCACACGCGGACGAACCGGCGGTAGGCATCGGCGTCGCGAGCGCCACACGCGGCAGCGATCGAGGCGCAGGTGGCGTCGAGGTCGCGGTGGAAGACGATGGCCGGAGCCGGCGTCGCGGCGGGTGCTGGTGCGATCGCCCAGGGATCGCAGTCCACGTAGGACAGACCGTGCGCTCCGAGATCGAGCTCGTCGATGATGCCGGTGTGCCGGATCATGAGGTGCGCCGAGGAACCGCGGTCGATGAAGTGGCCGGAGAATCGCTCCACCGTGGACACAGCGCCGCCGATGACGGTGTCGCGTTCGACGACATGGACGCTCATACCCGCGCGCGCGAGATATGCGGCAGCGACGAGGGCGTTGTGCCCCGACCCGACGATCGCGACGTCGACCGTCACGCGTGTCGTCCCTCGTCGGCGTGTAGGGGCAGTGCGCGACCGAGGACCGCGAACGGGCGCGAGTCGCCGGTGAACGTGAAATGGCGGACGACATCGTGGAATCCGAGTCGCCGGTACAGGTGCCACGCGCGATTCGATTCGCCGGGGACCTCGGGGGTCGAGAGCAGGACGGCGTGTTCGGGTCGGTTGCGCAGTAGATGGCGCAGCAGTGCTTCGCCGAACCCCTGCCCTTGTTCATCGGGCCGGACGTGCAGTTCGGTGAGTTCGAAGTAGTTGCTGAGAAGGTTCTTGATCTGCGCTTCGGGCCAGCCGCCCGCGCGCATACCGTGCCGGACCTGCTCCTGCCACCATTGCTGGGCCTCGCCGCGGTATCCATACGCAACGCCCGCAAGGTGCTGGCGACCCTCGCGACTGACGACCACTGCCGCGGCCTGCCAGCCGCGCCGGGTGGTGTGCTCGGTCCACATCGGCGCGCGGCTGCGTTCGGTGCCGCGGGGATAGTTCATCGCTTGGACGTAGATGTTGAGAGCTTCGGGAAGGTTGCGGCGGAAGTCGCCCGCGGTGAGGTCCACCAGCGTCGGCCGGGGAGCCTGGCCTGTGTCGACTGTTCTCACCTCTTCGCGAATGAACTTGTCGGAGGGTACGGCTATATTCAAGCGGTCGAATGGATGTTCGACTCCCATTGGGTGAAACGGTGTGCTGGTGGCGTACGAGGGAAGCGGACGCCGCCAGTACATCTCACCCCTTGGGCGGCAGTGTTATCAGCCGATCGGAGGCAGAATGTCCGGCGAGATGAGCCGTTTCCACCGAGGAGAGAACCCGAAGGCGTGGCTCGAGCGAGCAGATCGCCTGCTGATCGAAGCGAACGGTGAGACCGAACCCGCTGACCGTTTTCTCACGGCCTATCTATCGGCGCTGCGTGGTGCCGCGGCAGTGATCGCGCAAGTGGTGCCGGCGCCCTCTTCGCGGCGTCGCCGCGGGACTGGCGGCGCCTGGGCGACCATGGCCCGGCTTGCTCCCGAGTTCACAATGTGGGCCGATTATTTCGCCGAGTATTCGCCGTTGCGTGCCGCGATCATGTCAGGTGTGTCACGTCCGATGTCGGCCCAGCGGGCCGACGAGTTCTCCGCTCGGGTGACGGCGTTTCTGCATGACGTTGAAGATCATTTAGGGGAAAGCGCCCGTCTAGCTGGAGATCACGCATGGTCGACCACTCCAAACGCGATCTCGCGGGGACTCACGGCGTAGTTACCGGGGATTTCTGCAGTAGATCGCTATTATGCGAGTTCTCTCAAGTCTGGTGGCCGCGAGGCGGTTCTGCTTCTATCATTGGGAACAGGTAGCCGATTGGGCTACTCGTCAGCCTGCAAAGGTGACGACCAGTGACGAGTGCCGGAGGAGGGACCGTGCCACTCTCCGAGCACGAGCAGCGCATGCTCGAGCAGATTGAAAGTGCGCTCTACGCCGAAGACCCCAAGTTCGCCTCGACTGTGCGAACCGGTCACGTTCGTGGCGTGTCCAATCGACGTCGGACGCAGGCTGCGGCGTTGTTCGCTCTGGGTCTCGTGATGCTCTTTGCGGGAATGTTCCTCTTCATGGTGAAGGTCGGAATCATCTCGCTGGCAGTGAGCCTTACCGGCTTTGGACTGATGTTCGGTGCGGGTGTGATGTTGCTGCGTGGCAGCCCGGTAAAAGCAGTTCCCGACGGTCGCAATAGCGCTTCAGGGCCTTCGCGAGCCGCCGGGCCACATGGATCATCACGTCCTCGGCAGTCTCGGCGCCAAGCCGGATTCTCGGCCCGCATGGAAGATCGCTTCCGTCGTCGTTTCGACCAGCCGTAGACAACTGAAGAATTGAAAAAGCCCGCATCCAGTGGATGCGGGCTTTTGCTTTGTCGCGGTGTCCGGCTGCCCCACTGCGCCCCACTGGCCGCCGCTCAAGTCCCCACCTTGCCCCACCGCCGTTCCCCACCTTCACCCACTTGACACCATTTCGTGTCCGTCGCCTGCTGACCACTTCGTAAACGCGCAGGTAGAGATGGGGGAGTGACTGCCCTGGGCGCCGCTCATCTCTCGGTATCGGCCACTCGGCCGCCCAAATCCCGAAACCGCTCAGACCTGCGAATTCAGCTCGAAAAAACTTTCACCGAGTTCCGCGTGCCGCCAACGTGTGGAGGAAAGTGGGGTAAAGTGGGGCGCATTGGAGAGCAAGGGTGAATTGAGCGGGGGTGCCGAGTGTTTGTCGGTACTTTCACGCCCAAGCTCGACGACAAGGGGCGGCTCACGTTGCCCGCGAAGTTCCGGGACGCTGTGGCGGGAGGCATGATGGTCACGAAAGGCCAGGATCACTGCCTTTCGGTCTATCCGCCGGCAGAGTTCGAGCAGGTCTTGGCCAAGATCGCGGCCAAGGCGGGCGATACCCCCAAGGGGCGCGCTTTCCTGCGGATCTTCTCGGGTGCATCAGATGAGCAGCGCCCGGATGCGCAGGGTCGAATCACGATCAACCCTGGTCACCGGGAGTACGCCGGACTCACGAAAGAGTGCCTCGTCGTCGGCGCCTACAAGCACTTCGAAATCTGGGACAAGGAACGCTACGAGGAATACCTCGCAGCGAACGAAGACGACTACTCCGAGGTGAGTGGCATCTTCTAGGCCCGCGAATGCCGCGCGGCCTCTGCCAGTCGCGACCCTGACGCACTTCCCCAGCGCCAGGTTCGTCTTGACCTGGCAGGGACCTCGCGGCATTCGCAAAACCGACATCGTCACCCGAAACCAGACAACGCGAAGGCGGAGGACCACGTGGACCGCGAGGCACACAAGGACCGGCAAGATGCCGGAACCCCAAGTGCCCCGAAGGACCGCCACGTCCCCGTCATGCTGTCGCGCGCCGACGAATTGCTTGGTCCCGCGATCGAGGCTGCAGACAGCCCGGTCATGATCGACGCGACGCTCGGCCTCGGCGGCCACTCGGAGATGTTTCTCACCAAGTACCCGAATCTGCACCTCGTCGGCCTCGACCGCGACCTCAACGCGTTGGCGCTCGCCGGCGAACGTCTCGCGCCGTTCGTCGACCGCATCACCCTCGTTCACACGCGCTACGACGGAATCGCGCACGCGCTCGAGCAGGCCGGCCTCCCCACGACAGACTCAGTGCACGCGATCCTCTTCGACCTCGGCGTCTCGTCGATGCAGCTCGATGAAGCGGAGCGCGGCTTCGCGTACTCGATCGACGCTCCGCTCGACATGCGGATGGACCAGTCGACCGGCATCACTGCGGCGGATGTGCTCAATACGTACAACCACGGTGACCTGGCCCGCATCCTCAAGAACTACGGCGAGGAACGCTTCGCCGGAAAGATCGCGTCGGCCATCGTCGCGCAGCGCCAGCGTCAGCCCTTCACCACGAGCGGTGCGCTCGTCGAGTTGCTGTACCGGGTCATTCCCGCGGCGTCTCGTCGCACGGGCGGCCACCCGGCAAAGCGCACGTTCCAGGCGCTGCGCATCGAGGTCAACGGCGAGCTCGACTGCTTGCGCGCCGCGGTCCCGGCGGCGCTCGATGCGCTGGTCGTCGGCGGACGTGTGGTCTTCATGTCGTACCAGTCGCTCGAAGACCGGATCGTGAAGGCCGAGCTTTCCCCGCGCGCAACCTCGCGCACCCCTTTGGACTTGCCCGTCGAACTGCCCGGCATGGGCACCGAGTTCCGCATCCTCACCCGTGGGGCGGAGCAGGCGACGGAAGCAGAAATCGAACTGAACCCACGATCAGCGCCGGTACGGATGCGGGCAGCTGAACGGCTCACCAGGAGGCTCGCGGCATGAAGGCAACCGTCAGCGCTAACCGGACCGCTGCGAGTTCGTCGACGACGTCGACGACCCGCAGCTCCCGGACCGCCCGGTCGAGCCGTCGAACGACCGCGGCGACGCGTGCCTATGCACGCCGCGCACAGCGGGCCGGCCAGCCCATCGAGGAAGCCGTCACCCGCGACCGTGCGGTAGCGGTGGCCAAGCGGGCGCCGTTCGTCGCCTCGATGATCGCGCTGCTCTCCGGTGGTCTCGTCGTGACCCTCTACCTCACGACCCGCGCGGCCGAGTCGACCTATGAGCTCACCGCCGCGCAGGACACGAACCAGCGGCTGCAGGCCGAACTCGCCCAGCTGCAGCGTGATGTCGAGGCCGCTGAATCGGCCCCCGAGCTGGCTGCACGAGCTCGCACGATCGGCATGGTTCCAGCCGGTGACCCGGCTCATCTCGTGGTCAACGCCGACGGAACGGTGAAGGTCGTGGGGGAGCCGAAGCCGGCCTCGGGCGCTCCGATGCCGAACATGAACACCCAGCGCGCCATCATCGCGACCGACAGCCGGGCTTCGTCAGACGAGTCGATCATCGAGGCGCCGTCTTCGTCGGCAACGTCGACAAACGGCACGCCGCAAACCGTCAATGCCGCGTCGGGGCGGCCTTCCGGGGAAGAATTGACGACCGTGACTGCTGGTCCTGAGTCCGAGAGGTAAACCAGTGACGATTGCTCCCGGTCGAGTTCGGGGCCCTCGCCCCAAGCCGGCCGAGAGAAGGCGCAAGGGGCTGGCTCTCGACCACTCGGCTCGCCTACGGTTCCGTGCCGGCCGCTTCATCCTGCTGTTTCTCCTGATCATCGCGACCGTGCAGCTCATGCGCATCCAGCTGATCTCAGCCTCGTCGATCTCGGCTGAATCCGGCCGTCAGCACACGGTCAAGCAGGTCCTCCCGGCGTTCCGAGGTCCGATCGTGGATCGCAACGGCAAGCCGCTCGCGTTCACGATGGAGGCGAAGAACCTCACGTTCCAGCCGATCGAAGTGCGCAAGCAGCTCGCCGACGCCAAGAAGATGTACCCGGATCGGCCGGACCCGGACGAGAAGCTCAAAGAGATCGCGAACTACATCAACGCCAAGCTCGGCGCTAAGGCTCCGGCCAGCGACCTCCTGGACAAGATGCGCAGCGACAAAACGTTCGTCTACCTGGCCAAGGCCATCGACCCGACGATTGCGCGCGATATCAACGACAAGTACGGGAACGAAGTCGGTCTCGAGCGGCAGGATGTGCGCGTTTATCCCGGTGGCGCCCTCGCCGCGAACCTGGTCGGCTCGACCGGTTGGGATGGCCACGGAAACATCGGCCTCGAGTCGTTCATGGACGGAACGCTCGCTGGTGTGAACGGCTCGCAGACCTACGACCGCGGTTCGGACGGCTCGGTCATCCCGGGCAGTTGGCGCGACAAGAAGGACGCGATCAACGGCAGTACGGTCGAACTGACCATCGACTCCGACATTCAGTACTACGTCCAGCAGCAGGTACAGCTGGCGAA
This sequence comes from Nocardiaceae bacterium, assembly GCA_021372355.1. Taxonomy (GTDB): domain Bacteria; phylum Actinomycetota; class Actinomycetes; order Mycobacteriales; family Mycobacteriaceae; genus Smaragdicoccus. The sequence goes on from JAJFUQ010000066.1 coordinate 12,688, forward strand.
GGAGAAGTCGGGGGCGAAGAACGTCTCGGCCGTCGTTCTCGACAGCCTGACCGGTGAAGTCCTCGCGATGTCCAACAGTGACACGTTCAACCCGGCGCAGGGCATCATGGCGAGCCGCAACCAGCAGACCGGCAACATCGCGGTCACCTCGCCGTTCGAACCGGGATCGGTCAACAAGATCGTCACTGCGGCGGCGGCGATCGAATACGGCCTGACCTCGCCAGACGAGGTCATCGACGTCGACGGCAAGATTCAGATGTACCACGACGTTCTCGTCAAGGACGCCTGGGTACACGGCGTCGACAAGATGACGACGACCGGTATTTTCGGCAAGTCGTCGAACGTCGGCACGCTGATGCTCGCCAAGCGCGTGGGCGAGGACCGGTTCGCGGACATGCTGCAGCGCTTCGGACTCGGGCAGCGCACCGAGGTCGGGCTGCCCGGCGAGAGTGCCGGCGACCTCGCCGCGCATGACAGCTGGACGGGTGGTGCGTTCGCGAACCTTCCGATCGGACAGGGTCTTTCGATGACGCTGCTCCAGATGACCAGCATGTACCAGGCGGTCGCCAACGACGGTGTCCGGATTCCGCCGCGGATCGTCCGGGCGACGACGGGCACGGACGGCGCTCGCGTCACGACCGAGAGGCCCGAGGACATCCCGGTCATCAGTGCCAAGACCGCATCGACGCTGCGGGACATGTTCCGCTCGGTCACGCAGGCCGACCCCATGGGGTACCAGCAGGGAACCGCGCCCAGCGCGGCGGTCGAGGGCTACCAGATCTCGGGCAAGTCGGGTACCGCTCAGCAGATCGATCTGAAGTGCAGCTGCTACTCGATGGACAACTACTGGATCACCTTCGCCGGCATCGCACCCGCGGATCATCCTCGCTTCGTCATCGGCATGATGATGGACGGACCGAAGCGTGGTGCCGACGGCAGCGATCACCTCACGGCCGGTCCGCTCTTCCACACCATCGCGTCCTGGTTGCTGCAGCGCGAAAACGTTCCGCTGTCGAAGGACCCGGGCAAGCCGCTGGTCCTCGAAGCGGATAAGCCTCGACTGGAGAGCACGCCCTAACCACGGAGTTCGCGGCTTCTTCTCGGGTAACGTGATTCGCGGCTCTCGCCCGCTCGGCGAGGCTCGTACACGAGCTTTTGAGGAGGGAATCAGGTGTCGACGACCCCCTCGAATTTGCGGCCTCGCGGCCTCGACCCAGTGCCGCTGCGGCGTCTGGCCGAGCTGTCCGGCGCGCATCTTCGCGGTGCAGTGGAGTTCACGTCGCGCCAAGGGCCAGGTTCCGGCGACTTGGCGGTCAGTGGTATCGATCTCCGCGCTCAGCGAATCGAAGCGGGTGACCTGTTCGCGGCACTGCCAGGTGCGCGAGCTCATGGCGCGCAATTCGCCGACCAGGCGCTCGAACGTGGCGCGGTTGCGGTCCTGACCGATCCCGCGGGGGCCAATCTCATCGGGGACGAGGTGCCACTTCTCATCGTCGACAATCCGCGGTCGGTCCTCGGAGATGTGGCCGCGGAGATCTACGGCCGACCGTCGGAGCGACTGCAGGTCCTCGGCATCACGGGTACCTCGGGTAAGACGACGACCGCCTACATGGTCGAGGCGGGTCTTCGCGCGGCCGGGCGGAAGGTCGGGCTCATCGGCACGGTCGAGACACGCTTCGAGGGCGACCGCCTCCCGGCATCTCTCACCACGCCCGAAGCACCGGAACTGCACGCGATCTTCGCGGCGATGCTCGAACGCGGCGGCGACACCGTCGTCATGGAGGTGTCGTCCCACGCGCTCGAACTCGGGCGGGTCGCGGGTACGCACTTCGCCGTCGGCGGGTTCACGAACCTGTCCCACGATCATCTCGACTTCCACGAGACGTTCGAGGACTACTTCGCCGCGAAGGCGCGCCTGTTCGATCCGGCGTCGCCGACGCATGCCGCCACCGCGGTGATCTGCGTCGACGACGAATGGGGCGAGCGGATGGCGACGATCCCGCAGGATCGCGTCACCGTATCGACGACGGGCGCCGGGGATTGGACCGCGGGCGCCGTCACGACCACGCCCGATGGCCGACAGAACTTCACCATCACCGGTCCGTCGGGGACCTACGCCGCCACGATCGGACTGCCCGGGCACTACAACATCGCGAACGCACTGCTCGCGACGGCTGTGTGCGCCAGGGCCGGCGTCGACGTCGAGGCTGCGCTCAGCGGCATCGCCGATGTGGCCGTGCCGGGCCGCGTCGAGCGCGTCGATGGGGGACAGGACTTCCTGGCCGTCGTCGACTACGCCCACAAACCGGCCGCCCTGGAGGCCGTCATCGCGACCTTGCGCGCCCACACGACCGGCCGGATCGCGGTCGTCGTCGGTGCTGGTGGTGATCGCGATTCCGGCAAGCGGCCCGTCATGGGGGAAGTCGGTGCCCGCACCGCCGATCTGCTCGTGATCACCGACGACAATCCGCGTACCGAAGACGCATCCGCAATCAGTGCCTCGGTGTACGAGGGAGCGCTGGGCGCCGAACCGAAGCTCGCGCAGATCGAGGAGATCGGCGACCGTGCGGAGGCGATCGAGTTCGCGGTGGCCTGGGCACAGCCCGGCGATGTCGTGCTGGTTGCAGGCAAGGGACATGAAGCGGGTCAGGAGATCAACGGCGTGAAGTACCCATTCGACGATCGAGAAGTACTCGGGTCGGCAATCGCACGCAAAATTGGAGAGGCGCGATGATCCCGCTGTCCCTGGCCGAAATCGCCGAGATCACCGGCGGCCGCCTCGTCGATGTGCCGGACCCGAGCGTTCGGGTCACCGGCACAGTCGAATTCGACTCGCGCAAGGTCACCGCAGGCGGACTGTTCCTGGCGTTGCCCGGGGCACGCGTCGACGGGCATGAGCATGCTCCGGGCGCCGTCGCCGCGGGTGCGGCCGCAGTGTTGGCCGCCCGCCCGGTCGGCGTTCCGGCGATCGTGGTCGAGCCATTGAAGGGCGAGAGTGGTTCGTACGTCCTCGAACACGACACAGACGGTTCTGGCGCCGCGGTTCTCGCCGCGCTGTCGAAGCTCGCGCGTGCAGTCGTCGATCGACTGGCTGCACAAGGACTCACGGTCATCGGTGTCACCGGGTCGGCGGGCAAGACGTCGACCAAGGATCTGATCGCTGCGGTTCTCGAACCGCTCGGCGTGGTGGTCGCGCCGCCCGGTTCGTTCAACAACGAGCTGGGACACCCGTGGACCGCGCTTCGCGCCGATGAGTCGACCAAGTTCCTCGTTCTCGAGATGTCCGCGCGCGGACCGGGTCACATTGCCGCCCTCGCGCGCACCGCGCCCCCGCGCATCGGTGTGGAGCTCAACGTCGGTACCGCCCACCTCGGCGAATTCGGATCGCGCGAAGGTATCGCGCAGGCGAAGGGCGAGCTCGTCGAGGCGCTGCCGTCGGCGGCCGACGGTGGCGTTGCCGTTCTCAACATCGACGACCGCGCGGTCGCCGGCATGGCGCCCCGGACCACGGCCCGGGTCGTCGGCGCCGGGCAGTCGGAGAACGCCGAGGTCCGGGCGGTCGACGTCTCGCTGGACCAGAACGCGTGCGCGAAGTTCACGCTGGTGACGCCCGCCGGCTCGGTTCCCGTTCAGTTGGCGGTGTCGGGCGAGCATCAGGTCGGCAACGCGTTGTGTGCCGCGGCGGTCGCCCTGGCGTGCGGTGCGACGCCGCAGCAGGTGGCCGATGCACTGGCCACCGCCGGCCCCAAGTCGGCCCACCGAATGGACGTCAAAACCCGCCCGGACGGCGTCACCGTGATCAACGACTCATACAACGCGAATCCGGACTCGATGAAGGCCGCGCTGAAGGCACTCGTCACGATGAGCCGCGCGACCGAGCCGCGTCGCAAAACGTGGGCTGTACTGGGCGAAATGGCCGAACTCGGCGATGAATCGGTCGTCGAACACGACGCGATCGGGCGCTACGCGGTCCGGCTCGACGTCAACCGATTGATCGTTGTCGGCACCGGCCGACCCGCTCACGCGATGCACCAGGGCGCCGTCATGGAAGGTTCCTGGGGTAACGAGTCGGTACTTGCTGAGAGTATTGACGATGCGATCGCGCTGGTGCGTGCTGAAGTGGCACCGGGCGACGTCGTTTTGGTCAAGGCATCGAACTCGTTTGGTATGTGGGCGGTCGCCGAAGCTCTGCTGGCCGATGGCCAGCCGAGTTCCGGCGAGTAAGACGGAGGAGCAGTAGTGCGGCAGATCCTGATCGCTGCGGGCATCGCGCTCGTTGTCTCAATCCTGTTGACCCCGGTTCTGATTCGCTGGTTCAGCCGGCAGGGATTCGGACAGGAGATCCGGACCGAGGGGCCGGAGAGCCACAAGAAGAAGCGCGGCACGCCCACCATGGGTGGTGTCGCGATCATCGCGGGTATCTGGGCCGGCTACTGGGGTTCGCACCTGATCGGCATCTACTACCACGCCGAAGGGCCGACGGCCTCGGGACTCCTCGTTCTGGGTCTGACCACCGTGCTGGGTGTGGTCGGCTTCCTCGATGACTTCATCAAGATCTTCAAGCAGCGAAATCTGGGTCTGAACAAGACCGCGAAGCTCGTCGGCCAGTTGCTCGCCGCGGTCATCTTCGGATTTCTGGCGCTGCAGTTCCGGGACACGAGTGGCTTGACGCCGGGAAGCACCCATCTGTCGTATGTGCGTGACCTGGCGACCGTGTCCATGGGCACACTGGTTTTCATCCTCTTCACGTACATCGTCGTCAGCGCGTGGTCGAACGCCGTCAATCTCACCGACGGTCTCGACGGTCTGGCCGCCGGCTCGATGGGATTCGCGCTTTTCGCGTACATCATCATCACGTTCTGGCAGTACCAGAACGCGTGTGAGACCGAGAAGGTTGCCGGCTGCTACGACGTCCGCGACCCGCTCGATCTCGCCCTCATCTGTGCGGCCGGCGTGGGTGCATGTGTCGGATTCCTGTGGTGGAACGCGGCCCCCGCGAAGATCTTCATGGGTGACACCGGTTCGCTCGCGCTCGGTGGTCTGCTCGCCGGACTTTCGATCACCACCCGTACCGAGCTCATCATGATCGTCATCGGCGCGCTGTTCGTCGCCGAGGCGGCGTCGGTCGTCGTCCAGGTGGCGGCCTTCAAGTCGAGTGGTCGACGCGTGTTCCGAATGGCCCCATTCCATCACCACTTCGAGCTAGGGGGATGGCCGGAAACCACGGTCATCATCAGGTTCTGGTTGCTGGCCGCGATTTCCGCGGCTTCGGGGCTGGGACTGTTCTACAGCGAGTACCTGGCTCAGGTCGGGAGCTAAGCGCTGATGGAACTGTCTTCGCTCGCTGGCACCAAGGTCCTCGTCGCGGGTTGGAAGACCACTGGTCGTTCCGTCGTCGACCCGCTGCAGCAACTCGGCGCAACCGTCGTCGCCGCGGACGGGAATCCGGCCGCGCTCGATGATGCCCGGGCAAGCGGCGTCGAGGGGGTTCACCCCGACGAAGCGATTTCGTCGATCTCCGACTACGCCCTCGTCATCACGAGCCCGGGATGGCGTCCCAATGCGCCGCTGTTCGTCGCCGCACAGGCTGCGGGCGTTCCGGTGTGGGGCGACGTCGAATTCGCGTGGCGCGTCGATCAGGCGGAGATGTACGGCCCCACGCGGACATGGCTTGTCGTCACCGGAACCAATGGCAAGACGACCACGACGTCGATGCTCGAAACGGTGCTCACCACAGCCGGGCTGGGTGCCGTCGCGTGCGGAAACATCGGCCTGCCGATCCTCGATGCGCTGCGGCAGCCGGAGATCCGGGTCTTGGCGGTCGAGCTGTCGTCGTTCCAACTGTTCTGGGCACCGTCGGTGCATCCCGAAGCGGGCGCGGTCCTCAATATCGCCGAGGACCACCTGGACTGGCACGGGAGTATGCAGCACTACATCGACGCGAAAACTCGGGCACTGTCTGGACGCGTGGGTGTGCTCGGCCTCGACGACGCCGAGGCCGCCAAGCTCGTCCGGATCTCGCCGGCGCAGCAGACGGTCGGCTTTCGTCTCGGCGAGCCCGGACCGGGTGAACTCGGCATAGTCGATGGCCAGCTCGTGGACCGCGCGTTCTCCGATGGAGAGATCCTCGTCGGCGTCGCCGATCTGGCACAGCGTGGTCGGGCGGGACTGCTCAACGCCTTGGCCGCGTCCGCACTCGCCCGGGCGGCCGGAGTACCGGCCGCGGACATCGGAGCAGGTCTGCGCGCGTTCGAAATCGGTGCGCACCGAGGCACGGTCGTCGCGACGATCGACGGGATCGACTACATCGACGATTCGAAGGCAACCAACCCGCATGCCGCCCGAATCGCCCTTTTGTCGCATGAACACGTCGTCTGGGTGGCCGGCGGGCAGCTCAAAGGCGCATCGATCGACGAACTCATCATCGAGACTGGTCAGCGCCTACGCGGGGCAGTTCTGCTAGGCCAGGATGCGCAACTCATCGTCGACGCATTGGCGCGACACGCGCCCGAGGTACCCGTGGTCGTCGTCGGTTCAAGGGACGATGCTTCCGTGAAGTCCGCCGATGCACTGATGCAAGAAGCGGTTTCGCACGCGAAGCGCATGGCCGCGCCGGGCGATGTGGTGCTTTTGGCACCAGCGGCCGCGTCGTTGGACATGTTCACCTCGTATGGGCATCGGGGAGACAGCTTCGCGGAGGCAGCGAGACTACTCGGGGAGGCGTAAGCGTGACGATCGCCGAACCGACCGCTCGTCGACAGTCGGAGCGATCAAGTCGGGCTCGCACCCGTTTCGGAATGTGGCTCGAGCGTCCGCTCGCCTCGTTCCACTTGATCGTGACGATCGCGACGCTCCTGACGGCCCTCGGGCTCGTCATGGTGCTGTCGGCGTCGAGCGTCGAGTCCTACACCGAGGCCGGCTCCGCCTATTCGCAGTTCATGCAGCAGGCGATGTTCGCGGTTCTGGGTGCGGTGCTGTTCTACGTCGCCCTCCGCATTCCGATTCGCGTGATTCGCGCACTGTCGCTGCCTGGATTCGTCATCTCGGTCGTCATCCTGGCGGCAGTGCTCGTCCCAGGCATCGGTGTCGAGGTCTACGGCGCGCGGCGCTGGATCGACGTCGCCGGCGTGACGATCCAGCCTTCGGAGATCGTCAAGGTCACGCTCATCGTGTGGGGCGCACACCTTCTGGCGTCACGAGGGCCGTCCCGGCGAGGACTTTGGGACATCATCGTGCCGCTGGTCCCGGCCGGACTGTTCGTCTGTCTTCTCATCGTTCTGCAGCCGAACCTCAGTACGACGATCGCCATCGGCATCATCCTCGTGGCGCTGCTGTGGTTCGGCGGACTCTCTCTTCGCGTCTTCCTGACGATCGCCATCTCGGGCATTGCGGCGGCGTCGGTTCTAGCCGTCTCCGCCGGCTACCGGTCGGCACGTGTCCAGGCGTTCTTCAACGGCGGCGCGGACGCGCAGGGTAGTGGTTACCAGGCACGTCAGGCGAAGTACTCACTCGCCGACGGCGGTTTGTTCGGGCGTGGTCTCGGCCAGAGCCGCGCGAAGTGGGACTACCTGCCCAACGCCCACAACGACTTCATCTTCGCGATCATCGGCGAGGAGCTCGGCTTCATGGGCTGTCTCCTCGTCATCGGATTGTTCGCGCTGTTCGTGTACACGGGCTTGCGTATCGCGTCGCGATCGGTCGATCCGTTCCTTCGGCTGCTGTGCGCTTCGGCAACTGTATGGATCACGGCGCAGGCGTTCATTAACATCGGCTACGTGGTCGGCGTTCTCCCGGTGACCGGGCTCCAGTTGCCGCTGGTGTCTGCGGGTGGATCGTCTCTGGCGATCACGTTGTTGATGTTCGGTGTCATGGCCAATGCGGCCCGACATGAACCGGACGCGATCATTGCGTTGTCCGAGGGCCGTGGCGGTCGGGTCAGCCGCCTGCTCAAGCTCCCCGTGCCGCAGCCGTATCGTGCTCCAGCCGCTCCGCGTAAGCCCGGACCGAAGCCCGGTCCCGGTGGTGCCGCGCGGCCCCGTCAGCAGCAGCCTGGGCACCCGCGCGTGCCCGGGGTCGGGATCGCCCGTGCCGGTCAGGCACAACGTCCACGCACTGCCACGCCAGCCGTGCGCAACAGTGGGCCGATCCGGGGCGGTTCCGGTTCGGTGGGATCTCCTTGGGAGGGGCGTCGCCCACTTCCGCCGACGTGGGGTGCGCCGCCGCGCCGGACAGGAACTCAGCGGTGAGCGGACTTTCAGTTGTCGTTGCGGGTGGTGGAACCGCTGGCCATATCGAGCCGGCGCTCGCCGTGGCGGACGCGCTCCGCGCTCTCGATCCGTCGATCCGGGTCACCGCTCTCGGTACCTCGAAGGGGCTCGATTCCACGCTGATTCCCGCGCGTGGTTACCCGCTGGAGTTGATTCCGCCGGTCCCGATGCCGCGCAAACCGAACAAGGACCTGTTGCGGCTGCCGGGACGAGTGCGCGATGCCTACCGCCAGACGCGGAAAGTTCTCGAGTCCGTCGACGCCGATGTCGTGATCGGATTCGGTGGCTACGTGTCGCTGCCGGCGTATTTGGCGGCAAGTTGGCCGATGCGCAAGAAGAAGCGCATTCCGGTCGTCGTTCACGAAGCCAATGCGAAGGGCGGCCTCGCGAACAAGGTCGGCGCACGTCGTGCGGCGCGCGTCCTGGCGGCGGTGCCGGATTCGGGGATCCACGCGAAGGGCTTGAAGGATGCCGAGATCATCGGCATCCCGGTGCGTTCGTCGATCACGTCGCTAGACCGTGCGGCGCTGCGCGCCGAAGCGCGCAAGCACTTCGGCCTGCCGGCGGACGGTCCGGTGCTGCTGGTCTTCGGCGGGTCTCAGGGCGCGCGCTCGCTCAACAACGCGTGCTCGGGTGCCGCCAAGGCCTTCGTCGACGCCGGCATCTCGGTGCTCCACGCCCATGGACCGAAGAACACGCTCGAATTGCCTGACGGCATTGCCGATGGCAAGGGTGCGAAGTACGTCGCCGTGCCCTACCTCAATCGCATGGACCTGGCGTATTCGGCGGCCGATGCGGTCGTGTGCCGCTCCGGCGCAATGACCGTTGCCGAGGTGTCGGCAGTCGGCCTGCCCGCGACCTACGTGCCGCTTCCGATCGGAAACGGTGAGCAGGAACTCAACGCCATCCCGGTAGTTTCGGCCGGCGGCGGAGCAATAGTGAAGGATGCGGACCTCTCCGCCCAGTATCTGATCGACAATGTGATTCCGCTGATGCATGACGCGGGCAGACTTTCCGGAATGGGCCGGGCGGCTGCTGATGCTGGACACCGCGACGCGGCGACCTTGGTCGCACGCATCGTGATGGAGGTGGCACGAAAATGACTGAGGTCGCGACTGACCTGCCGGAGCAGCTGCAGCGGGTGCACATGATCGGCATCGGCGGTGCGGGAATGTCGGGCGTAGCCCGCATTCTGCTGGCGCGCGGTGGACAGGTCAGCGGCTCGGATGCGAAGGAGAGCCGCGCGATTCTCGCGCTGCGTGCTCGGGGCGCTTCGATCCGGATCGGACACGACGCTTCCGCGCTCGACCTGCTCGAGGGCGGCCCGACGGCGGTCGTCTCGACCGAAGCGGCAATCCCGAAGGACAACCCGGAGTTGGTGGCGGCGGGGGAACGGGGCATTCCGGTCCTGTTCCGTCCGAAGGTGCTCTCACAGCTCATGAAGGGCAGCACCACACTGCTCGTGTGCGGCACCCACGGTAAGACGTCGACGACGTCGATGCTGGTGGTGGCGTTGCAGCACTGCGGCCTCGATCCGTCGTTCGCCGTTGGTGGTGAGCTCAACGAGTCGGGCACCAATGCGCACCACGGAACCGGCGGATTGTTCGTCGCCGAGGCGGACGAGAGTGATGGTTCGCTGCTGCAATACGACCCGAACATCGTGGTCGTGACGAACATCGAGGCCGATCATCTCGACCACTTCGGTTCGGTCGAGGCGTACGTCCAGGTCTTCGACGACTTCGCCCTGCGGATCGCACCCGGCGGACTGCTGGTGGCGTGCCTCGACGACGAAGGATCTGCTGCGTACGCCAAGCGGGTCCTCAAGGAGCGTCCGGACGTCCGGGTCATCGGCTATGGCTCCGCGGGCACCGAGGCGGATCCGACGATTCCGTTCGCAGCCAAGATGCTCAGCTTCGAGCCGCGGGAAGTCGGCGGCACGGTCGTGTTCCAGCTTTCCGACGAGTCGACTCCGCGGAATGTGCACTTGTCGGTGCCCGGTCGACATATGGCGCTCAACGCGCTCGGTGCGTTCCTCGCGGGGCGTGATGCCGGCGCATCGGCGGACGACCTCATCGAAGGCCTCGAGGGATTCGGGGGCGTCAACCGTCGCTTCCAGTTCGTCGGCCGCGAAGACAACGTTCTGGTCTTCGACGACTACGCCCACCATCCGACCGAGGTACGTGCGGTTCTCGAGGCCGCGCAGGAACTCGTCGAGCAGGAGGCGAAGGACGGACATCGGTCGCGCCGAGGGAACGTCGTCGTCATCTTCCAGCCTCACCTGTACAGCCGGACCGAGGCGTTCGCCGCAGAGTTCGCCGAGGCGCTGAGCCTGGCCGACATCGTCGTGGTGCTCGACGTCTACGGTGCGCGCGAGGAGCCGATTCCGGGTGTCAGCGGCGCCCGTATCGCCGAGGCGGTGACGAAGCCGGTCCACTACCAGCCTGACCTGTCCAAAGTCGGCCGTCAGGTCGCCAGTCTCGCCCAGCCCGGCGACGTCGTCATCACGATGGGTGCCGGCGACGTGACGATGCTCGGACCGGGAATCCTCGACGCCTTGAGCTCACGACAACACTATGGACGTCCTCGCGGATGAGTTCGAGTTCGACAAGAAGTGCGGGTCGGACGGAGTACCGCGAGTCCGCAAAGGACTCCGTGGCCAAACCGACTCGCATTGAGCCTCCGGCCGAGGCGCCACCGCGGCGTCGTGGCAAATGGAAGTCACGGCTGCTCATCGCGCTGATTCTCGTGCTCGCCGGGGTCCTCGGCTGGGCGGTGTACTTCTCGCCGATGTTCTCGGTGCGGCGTATCGACGTCGACGGTCTGCACGTCGTCAAGCAGGAGGACGTCATGAAGGCGCTCGACGTGCCGCTGGGCGTGCCGCTCCTGCAGGTCGACACGAAGGGTGCGGCCCGACGCGTGGCGAATCTGCCGAAGGTGGCGCTCGTGCGCGTCCAGCGCAGCTATCCGTCGGCGCTGAAGGTCACCGTGACCGAGCGGGTCGCGGCGGCGTATTTCACGACTGAGCAGGGGACGCACGTCGTCGACCTCGACGGCGTCGATTTCTCGACCGAACCTGCGCCGAAGGGTCTGCCCCGACTGCGGATCGATTCGCCGAGCCAGCGCGATCCTCGCGTCGTGGCCGCGATGACCGTGCTCGGTGCATTGCCGAAGAACCTGCGCTCGCAGGTCACCGAGCTGTACGCCAAGACTCCCGCCGGCGTTCAGCTCATGCTGGCGGACGGCAAACGTGTGGTGTGGGGGAGCGCGGACTCGTCCGAGCTGAAGGCCAACGTCCTGGTCGCACTGCTGAGCCAACAGGGCCGCACGTACGACGTGTCGAGCCCGGATCTGCCGACGATTCGTTGATCGTGACGATTGGCCTACGGTGCGTGCAGGCCAATCGTCAGAATGCGGATTTCTTCTGAGATTCGGCGTGTCTGGCAACGGCGCGTCGCTACTCGACCTGGCAAATCAAGTCCAGCAACGAAAGATAAAAATTTGCCTACGGCGCGCCTACGCGCACGGGCGTCCGCGGACCCATAACTTTTCTAACGAACCCGCTAGTTGACATAACTATAAGCCTCAGGTTGAGGTTTAAGGTTTAGCCACACGGGCGAAGTCGAAAAAAGGTTGCTGGCTCCCGCCAGGGACAGAGTGTGAAAAAAGGAAGGCGAGCGCATGACGCCCCCGCACAACTACCTCGCCGTCATCAAGGTCGTCGGTATCGGCGGTGGCGGTGTGAATGCCGTCAACCGGATGATCGAGCAGGGACTCAAAGGTGTTGAGTTCATTGCGATCAACACTGATGCCCAGGCCCTGTTGATGAGTGACGCTGACGTCAAGCTCGACGTCGGCCGCGAGCTGACCCGTGGACTCGGCGCCGGTGCCGACCCTGAGGTCGGCCGTAAGGCAGCTGAAGACCACAAGGACGAGATCGAGGAAGTGCTCAAGGGCGCCGACATGGTCTTCGTCACCGCTGGTGAGGGTGGTGGCACCGGAACCGGTGGCGCTCCCGTCGTCGCCAGCCTGGCGCGCAAGCTCGGCGCGCTGACCATCGGTGTTGTGACCCGCCCGTTCTCGTTCGAGGGGAAGCGACGCGGGGCGTCGGCGGAAAACGGCATCCAGGCGTTGCGCGAATCGTGCGACACCCTCATTGTCATCCCGAACGACCGCCTTCTGCAGCTCGGCGACGCCGCCGTCAGCCTCATGGACGCGTTCCGCCAGGCGGACGACGTTCTGCTCAACGGTGTTCAGGGCATCACCGACCTCATCACGACCCCAGGTCTGATCAACGTCGACTTCGCGGACGTCAAGAGCGTCATGGCCGGCGCGGGTAGCGCCCTCATGGGTATCGGTGCCGCCCGCGGCGACGGACGTGCCGTCAAGGCCGCCACCGCAGCCATCAACTCGCCGCTGCTCGAGTCGTCGATGGAAGGCGCCCACGGCGTCCTGATGTCGATCGCGGGTGGTTCGGACCTGGGCCTCTTCGAGATCAACGAGGCTGCCTCGTTGGTTCAGGAAGCCGCCCACATCGACGCGAACATCATCTTCGGTACGGTCATCGATGACTCGCTCGGCGATGAAGTCCGCGTCACGGTCATTGCCGCGGGATTCGACGGCGCTCCGGCGGCTCGTCAACAGCAGCCCGCCCGTCCGACGACCGCGTCGTACGGTGGCCGCAGCAACCTCGGTTCTCAGCCGGCAAGCAGCCCGTTCACCAGCCCGGCTGCGAGCTACGAGCAGCGTCCGGCCGCGACGGTCAACGTGCGGGCGACCCCGCAGCCGGCAGCGGTCAAGGATGACGACGACGACTTCGATGTCGACGTCCCGACCTTCATGCGTCGGAGCTGATCACCTCTTCGGATGATCCAGTCCTTTTTCACGACTCGGAACGGTGGCGTCTCGGCGCCACCGTTCGCGTCGTTTAACCTGGGCGACCACGTCGGCGACGCGCTGCCGGATGTACTGACCAACCGCCGGATTCTCGCCGAGCAGGTCGGCCTCCCCATCAGTGCCTTCGCCTGGATGCGGCAGACGCACAGTCGCAACGTGGCGGTCGTGTCGGCGGGAACCGCCGAACCGATCCCGGACACCGACGGACTCGTCACAGCCACGCCGGGCGTCGTTCTTGTCGTCCTCGTCGCCGACTGCGTTCCGATTCTCATGTCCGACGCGCAGGCCGGCGTCATTGCCGCTGTGCATGCGGGTCGCGAGGGCGCTCGCCAGGGGATCGCCGCCAATGCGATCGACGCGATGGTCGAGCTCGGTGCTGAACCATCGCGCATCGAGGTTCAGCTGGGTGCGGCGGCGTGCGGCAAGCATTACGAAGTCCCGCTGGAAATGCAGCAGGAGGTCGACCGTGCCCTCCCTGGCTCGGCGGTGGAAACCGTGTGGCACACCGCGGGAATCGATGTTCGGCTCGGACTCGATCGCCAGTTCCGCGATCTCGGTGTGACGAGCATTCGCCACGACTCCCGATGCACCATTGAGGATGAGGCGTTGTTCAGCCATCGTCGCGGTGCGCCGACTGGGCGTATCGCAGGTGTCATCTGGATGGATTGATGTACCGGGCGAGCGAACCGACAGGAGAAAAGATGTCGCGAGTCACGGAACTGTCGGCGAACCTGACGGAAGTACGGGAGCGGCTGTCCGCGGCGTGCGCGGCAGCTGGCCGCAAACCCTCGGAAGTCACTCTCCTTGCGGTGACCAAGTTCTGGCCGGCGTCGGATGTCATCGCTCTGCACTCGCTGGGACTCAACGAATTCGGGGAAGCGCGCGAACCCGAGGCCTCGCGGAAGGTCGCCACCGTCGAGGCTGCCATCGGCAGCGAACTGGTGTGGCACATGATCGGCCGACTCCAGACCAACAAAGCGAAGTCGATCGCAAAGTGGGCTCAGGTTGTTCATTCGGTCGATTCACTGCGTCACATTGATGCATTGCAGGTAGGTCGTGAGGCCGCGAGCGTCCGTGATCCGATCGATGTCCTTCTTCAGCTCAGTTTGGACGGTGATCCGTCGCGCGGCGGTGTCGTCGCCTCCGATCTGGCCCAGCTAGCCGATGCCGTGGGAGCCAGTTCTCACCTGCGATTGGCCGGCTTGATGGCGGTTCCGCCGGTCGTGGCGCAACCGGAACGTGCCTTCGCCGAGATAGCTCGGGTATACGCCGAATTTCGTGCGCGTTATCCCTCTGTGAATGTGCTGTCCGCCGGAATGAGCGCCGACTTGGAGATTGCTGTCAATTACGGATCGACGTGCGTGCGTGTCGGTACCGCGTTGCTAGGTTCGCGCCCATTAATCTCGAATCAGCCGCAGAGCACATCAGTAACACAGGCAACAAACCCTGCGTGACCAGCAGATTTAACGCAGTGCCGAGGAAGGTCGATCAATGAGCATCATGCACAAGGCCAAGCAGTACTTCGGCCTTACGGAGCTGGACGGGTACGAAGACGACTACATCGATGAGCCGGCTCGCCCCCGTGCTCGAGTAGCCCGCGATCCGTACGCCGAGGTGGACCACTACGCAGACGACTACCGTCGCGACGCATACGACGACGGATATGAGCCCCGTCGTCGCCCAGAGCCGGTTATGGCTCGTGCCGCAGCGCCGGCACCCCGCACCAACGGCGCGCTCGCCATGGACGCTGCACCGCAGTCGCGCCGCGCCCCGATGTTCGACGAGGGTGGCCCCCTGTCGAAGATCACGACCCTGTGCCCGCGTGACTACAGCGAGGCTCGCACCATCGGTGAGCGCTTCCGCGAGGGCAACCCGGTCATCATGGACCTCGTCGAGATGACCAACGCTGACGCCAAGCGTCTCGTCGACTTCGCGGCAGGCCTGGCATTCGCTCTGCACGGCTCGTTCGACAAGGTCGCCGCCAAGGTGTTCCTGCTGTCGCCGGCCAACGTCGACGTCTCGGCTGAGGAGCGTCGCCGCATCGTTGCCCAGAAGGGCTTCTACAGCCAGAACTGAGTGCTCGCTCAAATCGACCTTCAGAGCGTGTCTGACAATTCCTTGGCCTACTGCGCGTGATCCACGCACCCGATCTGCTTCGTTTTCCTCGTCGCACATAGCTCCGCTATGTGTTCCTCGTGCGCCTTGCATCTCGCGCACGTGGAACTCGCTCGCGGCGGCCAGGAATCGTCAGACACGCTCACACGACACCGGCGCAAATATGCGCCGGTGTCGTTGTTTGTTCAACGCATGATCGTCGGGCAAAGTGGACGATGTGTCGGCATTCTGGGCAATCGTCTATCTCATACTTCGCTTGTTCGGCCTGTTGCTGATTGCTCGGGTGGTCATCGAATTCATCCGTTCCTTCGCCCGTGACTGGCACCCCTCTGGTTTCATCGTCGTCATTCTCGAGGCGATTTTCACGATCACCGACCCACCGGTCCGGCTTCTGCGTAGGCTCATTCCGCCGATACCGCTCGGAGGTATCCGGCTGGACGTGTCGATCATGATCTTGCTGCTGGTGGTTCTCCTCCTCACGGAGGTAGCGGCGGGCCTCGCATCGACTGTGTAGCGGTTCGGCGAATCGGCCCCGCCAGCTGGCGCAGCGGGGTTAGTGTCTGCCCGACTTTGCTTCCAGAGGTATGAGGTGATCGCACGATGGCTTTGACCCCTGCGGACGTTCATAACGTCGCGTTCAACAAGCCGCCGCTGGGACGGCGTGGTTACAACGAAGACGAGGTCGACGCATTCCTCGACCGCGTCGAATCTGCACTTTCGGAACTGATCGCCGAGCGGGATGCGCTCCAGGCGAAGCTCGCGGCCGGTGGCGGCGCGGCGACTACCGCAGCACCGGCGGCTGCGGCACCAGTGGTCCCGGCGGTTATCGCCCGGGGTGCCGCGGGTGACGACTCCGCGGTGAAGGCGGCGCTCGCCGAACGCGATGCGCTGGCCAAGGAGCGGGACTCGCTGGTCGGGGAGCGGGACTCGCTCGTTTCCGAACGGGACGCTCTCACCAAGGAACGGGACTCGCTCAAGAGCGAGCTCGCCCGCGTGACCGCCGAGCTCGAGAAGGTGAAGTCGTCGACCGGCAGCCACCAGGGACAGAGCGATGCGCTCAAGCGCGAGCGCGATGCCCTCGCCGCCGAGCGCGACATCATCGCCGCCAAGCTCAAGCAGACCGAGGCATCGCTGGCCGCAGCCAACGAGAAGGCGGCTGCGCCCGCTGACCCGACGGCTCCGGCAACGCGCCTGATGGCAATGGCGCAGGAAGTCGCCGACCGGGTTCAGGCGGACGCGAAGGCCGAGGCGGAGAAGGTCGTCGGCAATGCGACCAAGGAAGCCGACATGCTGCTGAGCAAGGCCCGCGAGCAGGCTGCGGCGACGGAGGCGGAGTCGAAGCGTCAACGCGGCGACCTCGAAGGAAAGATCGAGCAGCTCAAGGTCTTCGAGCGAACGTACCGGACGCAGTTGCGTTCGTACCTGCAGACGCAGCTTTCGGAGCTCGACACCGACAAGCAACTCGCCAAGAAGAACTGACGTTCGTACCCATTCAGCGCTGCGCGGCACGTCCGCGCGGCGCTGAATGCCGTTTTCGGTCCACCCGGGTCAGTGGGTAGACTCGACTGTCACAGGCACCGATCCGGCCATCACCGGGGAGCCTTCGGAAGAAAAGTTCGCAAGAACCCACTAGAACCGAACGGGTGAGCCCGTCATCGCTCGAATTAAGCGGCTGGAATTTTCCAGCAAGCGGGGTGGTACCGCGGCTGTGCGCGAGGCGTGCTGTCGTCCCCGTGCCGAATGGTTTACGACCTGGCACGAGGAGCACGTGGTGACCGAGAGTTACCCCCGCGTCGAATACACCGGCAACGACTTCCCTGCGCTCGAGGAACAAGTTCTCGCGCAGTGGGCCGCCGACGATACGTTCCGGGAGAGCATCGCCGCTCGGGAAGGCAACGAGGAATTCGTCTTCTACGACGGCCCGCCCTTCGCCAACGGCCTCCCGCACTATGGCCACCTCCTTACTGGGTACGTCAAGGACCTCGTCCCGCGCTACCAGACGATGCGCGGCTACAAGGTCGACCGTCGCTTCGGGTGGGATACGCACGGACTGCCGGCCGAGCTCGAGGCCGAGAAGCAGCTCGGCATCAAGACCGGTGACATCTCCGGCATGGGCATCGCGAAGTTCAACGACTTCTGCAAGCAGTCGGTGCTCCGCTACACCGACGAGTGGCGCGACTACGTGACGCGTCAGGCGCGCTGGGTCGACTTCGACAACGACTACAAGACCCTCGACATCGACTACATGGAGTCGGTGATGTGGGCGTTCAAGGCGCTCTACGACAAGGGCTTGGTCTACCAGGGCTTCCGCGTGCTCCCGTATTCCTGGTATGAGCAGACTCCGCTGTCGAATCAAGAGTCGAAGCTCGACGATGCGTACAAGATGCGCCAGGACCCGGCCGTCACCGTGAAGATGCCGCTGACCAGTGGAAAGTTCGCCGGTTCGAACGCCATCATCTGGACGACCACGCCGTGGACGCTGCCGTCGAACCTCGCGATCGCGGTCAACCCGGAAGTCGACTACGTCCACGTCGAAGGCAAGGACGGCGAAAAGTACATCCTCGCCGCCGAGCGGGTCGGCCACTATGCACGCGAGCTGGGCGAGGAGCCTCAGGTTCTCGACACGGTCAAGGGTGCCGAACTTCTGGGCGCGACGTACACGCCTCCGTTCGACTACTTCGTCGAAGAACGGCCGAACGCGTTCGTCGTGCTTCCGGCCGACTACGTCACGACCGACTCCGGTACCGGAATCGTCCACCAGGCTCCGGCCTTCGGTGAGGACGACATGGACACGTGCACGAAGGCCGGAATCGAGCTCGTGCAGCCGCTCGACGCCGGCGGCAAGTTCACCTCGCTTGTGCCGGACTACGAGGGCCAGGTCGTCTTCGACGCGAACCCGAACATCATCAAGGACCTCAAGGCCGAGGGAAAGATCCTTCGCCAGGAGACGATCGACCACAGCTATCCGCACTCGTGGCGTTCGGGTCAGCCGCTGATCTACATGGCGGTGCCGTCGTGGTTCGTCGCAGTCACGACGTTCCGCGACCGCATGGTCGAGCTGAACCAGCAGATCACGTGGGTGCCCGAGCACATCCGCGACGGCCAGTTCGGCAAGTGGCTCGAAGGTGCCCGCGACTGGAACATCTCGCGTAACCGCTACTGGGGTGCGCCGATCCCGGTGTGGATCAGCGATGACCCGGCGTACCCGCGCGTCGACGTCTACGGTTCGCTCGATGAACTCGAGCGCGACTTCGGCATGCGCCCGACGGATCTGCACCGCCCGATGATCGATGAGCTCGTGCGTCCGAACCCGGACGATCCGACGGGCAAGTCGATGATGCGCCGAACCCCCGAGGTTCTCGACTGCTGGTTCGAGTCAGGCTCGATGCCGTTCGCGCAGGTGCATTACCCGTTCGAGAACCAGGACTGGTTCGACACGCACTTCCCGGGCGACTTCATCGTCGAGTACAACGGCCAGACGCGCGGTTGGTTCTACAACCTGCACGTGCTGTCGACGGCGTTGTTCGATGCACCCGCATTCAAGTCGGTGGTCGCGCACGGCATCGTGCTCGGCAGCGACGGCCAGAAGATGTCGAAGAGCAAGGGCAACTACCCGAACGTCAACGAGGTCTTCGACCGCGACGGTTCGGACGCGATGCGCTGGTTCCTCATGGCCTCTCCGATCCTGCGTGGTGGAAACCTCGTGGTGACCGAGCGCGGTATCCGGGAAGGTGCAGCTCAGGCGCTACGTCCATTGTGGAATTCCTGGACGTTCCTCCAGCTTTACGCGCCGAAGGCCGGTACGTGGCGCACCGATTCGTCGCACGTCCTTGACCGCTACATCCTTGCGAAGGTCGCTGACCTGCGCGAAGAGATGACCTCGGCCCTGGATGTCTACGACATCGCGGGTGCATGTGAGTCTCTGCGTTTGTTCGCCGATGCCCTCACCAACTGGTACGTGCGACGCTCACGTCAGCGATTCTGGGACGAGGACCAGGACGCGATCGACACGCTGCACACGGTTCTCGAGATCACGACGCGTCTCGCGGCACCGCTGCTGCCGTTGGTCACCGAGGTCATCTGGCGTGGCCTCACGGGCGGACGCTCGGTGCATCTTGCCGACTGGCCGGACGCGCTGGTTCAGGACGCAGAACTCGTTGCGGCCATGGACGAGGTCCGCGAGGTGTGCTCGACCGTGCTGTCGTTGCGCAAGGCACAGAAGCTCCGGGTTCGACTTCCGCTGTCGGAGGTCACCGTGGCAGCGGGGGATGCGGAGCGCCTGCGGCCGTACGTCGACATCATCGCCGACGAAGTCAACGTCAAGCGCGTCGATCTCACCACCGACGTCGATGCGCACGGCCGCTTCGAGCTCGTGGTCAACGCGAAAGCAGCCGGTCCGCGCATCGGTCGCGAAGTCCAGAACGTCATCAAGGCGGTCAAGGCGGGCGAGTGGACCGAGGTTGACGGTGTCGTCACCGCGGCCGGCATCGAGTTGCTGCCCGACGAATACACCCAGCGTCTGGTCGCCGCCGAACCGGATTCGACTGCTGCGCTGCCGGAGAACCGTGGTCTCGTCGTGCTGAACTCGCACGTCACAGAGGAACTCGAAGCTGAGGGCTGGGCGCGAGACCTCATCCGCGAGCTACAGGAGGCCCGGAAGAACGCGGGGCTCAACGTCTCGGACCGCATCAACCTCGTGGTTGCGGTGCCGTCCGACTGCCTCGTGTGGGCCGAGCGTCACCGCGACCTCATCGCCGGGGAAGTCCTCGCGACGACGCTGGAATTCGGCAAGGGCGACGGTGAGGGCGCCGAATTGGCGGGTGGCTCGCGAGCCTGGATCTCGGTCGCGCGCTAGGACGAAACGATTCGGTGCTTCGCGGACAAGATCATCGACATATATCGATGACGGCGCCGGGGGAGCACCGAATCGTTTGGCTAACCGGGATCGCGGTCAGTGATGCAGTAGGGATGGCCGGAGGGATCGTGCAGCACGGTCCACCGGTCGTTCTCTTTGGCGACGGTGGCACCCAAAGCGACGTGACGCGCAGTCTCTGCTGCGCGGTCGTTCGTTGCGAAGTCGATGTGCGCGCCCGCGGGACCGTCGTCGAGGCGTTGCAGCAAAAGTCGGATCCGCTGGTCGGCCGGACGCTCGAGGTTCCGGAATTCCGCGAACCAGCGCGACTGCCCGAGCGGTCGATTCGTGACCGCGGCCCAGAATTCGCACTCGGCGTCGAATGAATCTGGCGGGATGTCCAGCGATATCTGGTCCGCGACCGATCTGTGCGGCCACGATGCCGGTGCGGGCACTTTACTTGCGGGGTCGTCGACGAAGCAGAACACAATCCCCGTGGGCGACCGCATCACGATCCATTCGCTGAAGTCCGAAATCTCTGCGGCACCGCGGGACACGGCATGTTCGGCGGCCGCACGCACGTCGTGGACGTGCAGGTCGAGGTGCACGCGGCTCGGTCCGTCGTGGAGGCGCTGTAGCCGGAGGTAGACGTCGCCGTCGGGCGGTACGAGGCCCGCAAATTCACCCTGGGTGCCGCGTTCCGGGGAGATGTCATACCCGGTGGCCGCGCTCCAGAACGTCGACCCCGCGTCGTGGGCATCCGGCGTGAAGTCGAGGAAGGCACTGATCCAGAACACCACGAACCTAGGCTACGTTCGGACTGTGCCGCGCTGGGTTGTTCACCTCGACATGGATGCGTTCTTCGCGTCGGTCGAGCAGTTGACCCGGCCGACGCTGCGTGGCCGGCCGGTCCTGGTGGGCGGCACTGGCGGTCGCGGAGTGGTCGCGGGTGCGAGCTACGAGGCACGGGTGTTCGGCGCCCGATCGGCAATGCCGATGCACCAGGCCCGCCGGATGATCGGGGTTACCGCAGTGGTTCTGCCGCCGCGAATCGGTCTGTACTCGGTGGTAAGCCGTCAGGTGTTCGACGTCGTGCGGCAACGAATGCCGGTTCTCGAGATGCTGTCCTTCGATGAGGCGTTCGGGGAACCACTGCAACTGAAAAGCGCCTCAGCCGAGGAAGCGGCTCAGTTCGCGCTGGACCTACGCCAGGTAGTCCTCGACGAGTGCGCACTGTCGTGCTCGGTCGGCGTGGGCCCGGGAAAGCAGGTCGCGAAAATCGCGTCCGGGATGGCGAAGCCGGGCGGGGTGAAAGTGGTGACCGCTGCCGAACAGGAGACGTTTCTCGCGGCGCTCCCCGTGCGCAAGTTGTGGGGGATCGGGCCGGTCGCCGAGGGGCGACTGCGAACCGCCGGCATCGAAACCGTCGGTGCGCTCGCCGCGCTCACCGAGCAGGAGGCAGCGTCGCTGCTGGGCGGAACGAGCGGTTTGGCGCTGCACCGTCTCGCCCGCGGAATCGACGATCGACCGGTCGAGGAGAGAGGTGAGGCGAAGCAGATCAGCGTCGAGTCGACCTTCGCCGCGGACATCATCACGCTGGCTGAACTGCGGGTTGCTGTGCGGTCGCTGGCAGCCTCGGCGCACACGCGGTTGCGGCGCGACGGGCGCGCAGCGCGAACCGTCGTCGTCAAATTGAAGAAGTCGGATATGAGTGTTCTCACGCGATCGGCCACATTTCCGGCTCCGACGGCCGATCTCGACGACCTCACGGCAGCCGCCCTCCGACTCGTGCTCGATCCGGTGACAATCGGGCCCGTTCGGCTCGCCGGGGTCGGCTTCGGGGGATTGGCGTCGACCGACCAGAGTGCGTTGTTTTCCATGGATTCCGGTGAAACACATTCGGAGACCGAAGAATCCGCGCCAACGCCGGAAACGGTCGAAAAGCCTCCGGCGGCGTGGCGTCCGGGTGATGACGTGCACCATCCCGAATTCGGCCACGGCTGGGTGCAAGGCGGGGGTCACGGGGTCGTGTCGATCCGGTTCGAGACCCGGTCGACCGGACCTGGAGTGATGCGAACGTTTGCCGTAGACGATGCCGCATTGTCACCTGCCGATCCGCTGGACAGCCTGCACTGACAGGTAGGGTGGGAAGCCGTTAGCGGTGCCAGCGTTGAATTGGCAACCGCTGGAGTTAGACCCGAAGAGTAGATAGAGAAGGACTCTGGCGTGAAGTTTCGCAAGACTGGTGCCGCCATCATGGCCGCCGCTGCTTTGTCGTTGTCGCTTGGATTGACCGGTTGTTCGTCTTCCGATGGTGGCACCACCGGTACCAAGACCTCTGTCGAGAAGTCTCAGGTACCGCCGCCGACCGCCGCGGAGCTCAACACCGCCCTCAAGAACGCCCTCGGCGGTACTGGGGACGACGCCGAGAGCACCGCGTGGATCGAGGGTGCCGAGGACGACCCGAACCTCATCCCGAGCCTGGTGAAGTCGCAGAAGGACTCCGGCGCGACGATCAAGCTGTCGAAGGTCGACGCCACGGGTGTCGTGGACGGCTCGCCGACCGCGAGTGCCAGCGGTGAGTGGACGGTCAACGGCCAGACCAACCCGCTGACGGTTCCGCTTGTCTACATCGACAAGCACTGGAAGGTCAGCAAGGAATGGACCTGCAACATGCTGCAGGCCAGCAACCAGTCTTCCAAGATCTGCCCGGCTGCCTGATCGAGCCACGCGAAGCGCCCGCCCTCTCTCGGAGGGCGGGCGCTTCGGCGTTCACTTGATGTCGCGGATCTTCGACGCCTGCTTGTCGACGAGATCGGTCAAAACCTGCGGTGCGATAGGGCTGGTACCCGTCGCTGCGAACTGAACGATCGTCGTGCCGACGACCATGACGACGACGTCACTCGTGAGAGTGACGCCCTCGCTCTCGGTCAGCATGCGGATCGAAACCGAGGAGTCTCCGCTCTTGGGGCGGTCCAGACTGCCGAGTGTGAAGCTGATCTTGACGCCGTCGCCGTCCTTGCCGGAGTACTCGGTGCACTTCGCGAACAAGTCCTGGACGTGCGCGAAGGCGCCGGCAACCGCGGACGGTGAGTAGCTCGCCGCGTCGATGTCGATGCTGCTGAAGTCTGTGCCCTGGAATCGGCCGAGGGCTCGACCGGTGGCACCGGGGGACACGTCTGCGATCTGTTCGAGCACGGCAGAGCACTCCGGAGGGTCGGTTGGCGACTCGTTCTTGGTCGGCGACGGCTGGGCGGCGCTGGTTTCGATCGAGGGATCGACCAGTGCGCCGAAGCCAACCGGAAGCTCGGATTCGGTGAGCAACGCGGCCATCAGCTTTGCGGTGTCGGGCACCCCGGTGTTCGCGGCAGGCGGCGACATAGTTACCGAAGGGCCGAGGTCCGGGAGGTCGTTGTTGTCGCTCGAGCAGCCGGCGACCAGCAGTGCCGCGGCGAGAACGGCGGGCGTGCATTTCACTGGCGATCCCATTCGACCCGTGTCGTCGAGGTCTGGCGCAGCGAGTTGGTGCCGTTCGGATCGACGTAGCTCTCTTCGCCGGTGAGCGTGAGATGAGCTTCGACCGGCACCGGCTGGGACAGATCCAGGATGATGCGACCGCCGCCGGTCATGGAGTACTTGTCGATCTTGAGAGTGCCCTGACCGTCCGGAAGATTCCACACCGACGACCGCGGCTCTTGAACGACATGAATGTCGAGGGTCAGCTGGTCGCCGGCGCGTTCGACGAGAGTCACTTCGGAGATCTGCTGGACCGGCATCGTCCCGAGGACGTCACGACGCACTCGCCACGTGGCGCCGACTCCGACCGCTTCTCCGGGCAGGCTCATCGAATATTGCACCGCAAGCAAGAAACTTTGCTCGATCGCGGCGCGGGCGTTGTCGTCGGCGGCGTCGACGGGTCGGAGCCACAATGCGGTCAGGCTTCCGTTGGCGCCGAACTTCCAGCCCGCGCGCCCGCCAGCGGCCGTTTCGAGCGACTTTTTGAGTGGCGCCTCCGGGCACGTGGCCTGGCCGAGAGTCAGTTCGATGTCGTTCGTCGACGCGGTCGCGGTAACCGGGATCGTCATTTCCGGGTTTGGAACATCCTGTGGCGCTTGCGAATTCATTCGCTGCTCGACTGTGTACCCGGTGCGGAGCGTCGCCTGCTGAGTCTTGTTGGCATCCGGGTGGAAGGTGAGGACGTCACGTGGTGCCGCGCCTGGATCGACGAGTTCGACGACGGACGTGGGCAAAGGAACCGTCACAGCCGAGGTGACCAACGGGCCGTTTGTCTGGGCCTCGGACCCATTGCCACAACCCGTGATCAGGACGGCCATCGTTGCGGTCACCGCAACCCACTGCGCTCGAATCACGGTCCAAGGTTACTCACCCGAATTATGTGTCTTGCTGATAAGGGATGATGGATTGCGTGAGTACTGATCAGGAGGTGGCAATCGCTCCCATCCGACTGTCCCGGCTGCTGCTTGTGGCGGCCGCGGTTCTGGCGGCGGATCTCGCGACGAAGGTCGCAGCGGTCGCGTATCTGAAGCCCGGTGACCCCGTTTCAATCATCGGTGACGTCGTGACGCTGACCCTCGTCCGGAACGCGGGAGCGGCGTTCTCGATGGCAACCGGCATGACCTGGGTGCTGACTCTCATCGCTATCGGCGTCGTCATCGGCGTGGTGCGCATGGGCAGCAAGCTGCGTTCGTTGCCGTGGGCGATCGGGCTCGGGCTGGTTCTCGGCGGGGCGCTCGGCAATCTGACCGACCGCATCTTCCGGGCACCCGGGATCATGGAAGGCCACGTCGTCGACTTCTTCTCGGTCGGTTGGTGGCCGGTCTTCAACATCGCCGATTCCGGCATCGTGTGCGGTGCGATTCTTCTCGTCGGGCTGACGTTCCTCGGCATCGAGCCGGACGGCACCCGCGGAGGGAACAAATGAGAGAAAGCAAGTTGCTGCCCATCCCGGACGGCCTGGATGGCATGCGCGTCGACGCTGGACTGTCGCGACTGCTGGGGATGTCCCGGACCGCGGTCGCGCTGCTCGCCGACGAAGGTTCGATCACTGCGGACGGCAAGGCGCTCGGAAAATCGGACAAGCTCGCGTCCGGCCAGTGGGTCGACGTCGAACTGCCTGAGCCCAAGCGTGAGTTGACGATCGAAGCCGTGCCGGTCGAGGGCCTGAAGGTTCTCTACGCCGACGACGACCTCATCGTCGTCGACAAGCCCGTCGGCGTTGCGGCACACACCGGCGTCGGCTGGACGGGTCCGACGGTTCTCGGGGGCCTCGTCGCCGCTGGGTATCGCATCTCGACCTCGGGCGCGGCAGAGCGTCAGGGCATCGTCTCGCGACTCGACGTCGGAACCTCGGGCGCGATGGTGGTAGCTGCCTCCGAGCGTGCATACACGCACCTCAAGCGGGCTTTCAAGCATCGTGAGGTGACCAAGAAGTACCACGCGTTGGTGCAGGGTCATCCGGATCCGAGCAGTGGCACGATCGACGCGCCGATCGGTCGGCACCGGAGTTCGGACTGGAAGTTCGCGGTCACGTCCGAGGGGCGCCCGAGCATCACGCACTACGACACGATCGAGGCGTTCGCAGCGGCGAGCCTCGTCGACATTCACCTCGAGACCGGTCGAACCCATCAGATTCGTGTGCACTTCGCGGCGATCAAGCACCCGTGCTGCGGCGACACGATGTACGGCGCGGACCCGAAGCTTGCGCAGCGACTCGGTCTCGAGCGGCAATGGCTGCACGCGAAGTCGATCGGGTTCACGCATCCGGCGGACGGGCGCTGGCTCGAGATCGAGAGCGATTATCCGGACGACCTGCAGCATGCCCTCGACGTGCTGCGCAGTGCCTGAACCTGATACTTCGGAACGCGGGGCAGTTCTCGGCGCCTCGGCGTTCTTCATCTGGGGGCTGTTTCCTGCATTCTTCGGACTGCTGAGCTTCGCCGGCGCAGTCGACGTGCTCGCGCACCGCGTCGTGTGGACCCTGGTCTTCGCGATCGCGGTGCTGTTGGTGTTGGGACGCATCCGCCAGCTCACGCGAATCGGGTTGCAGACCTGGGCACTCGTGGCGGCGGCGTCGGCGCTCATCACGATCAACTGGGGCACGTACATCTATGGCGTGATCAGCGGAAACGTCGTCGAATGCGCCTTGGGTTACTTCATCACGCCACTCGTTGTGGTCGTGATCGGCGTCGTGCTCTTTCGGGAGAAGGTCAATCGGGCACAGGCGGGTGCCGTCGCATTGGCGGCAGTCGCCGTGGTGGTTCTGACAATCGACTATGGACACCCGCCGTGGCTCGCACTGATCCTGGCGGCCTCGTTTGCTTCATATGGCCTGGTCAAAAAGGTGGTTCCGCTCGAGCCCGTGCAGGGGCTGGCCGCCGAAGGTTTGATCGCGGCGCCGGTCGCGCTGGTCTTCCTCGTGGTGACGGCCGCTCAGTCTGGCCCCAGCGCGTCGACAGCGGGTCAGTGGGCGCTCCTCATCGTCACCGGGCCGGTGACGATGCTTCCTCTTGTCCTGTTCTCCGCAGCCGCTCAGCGTGTGCCGTTGGTGACTCTCGGCCTGCTGCAATACATCACCCCGGCGCTGCAGATGGCGTGGGGAGTGTGGGTGAATCATGAGCCGATGCCCGTCTCGCGTTGGATCGGATTCGGCCTCATCTGGGCTGCACTGACGGTGTTCACGGTCGATTCCGTGCGGCGGCTGCGGCAGGTTCCGGTCGTCGTGGCGGACTAGTCGGCAGCGGCGTGCAAGGGATAGTTGTGTCATGTCGTTCGAGTCAGTCCGAGCTGCGTACGGAGCTCGGGCGAGCGAGTACATCGAGGTCGTCGGCCATATCGATCATGTAGCCGCCGCTGATTTGGCACTCGTGGAGAGTTGGGCGCGGCGCGTCCAGGGGCAGGTGCTCGACGTGGGGTGCGGCCCGGGACAGTGGACGCATTTCCTCACCTGCCTCGGGGTCGAAGCCGAGGGGGTCGACCCCGTTCCCGAGTTCATCGAGAGCGCGCGGACCACCTACCCACGTGAGCACTACCGGCTCGCCCGCGCTGAGCAGTGAGGTGTTGACGACGGCAGCCTCGGCGGCGTGCTTGCCTGGTACTCGCTCATTCACACTGAACCTGAGCAGATCGGCGCCGTATTCACAGAGTTCGCGCGGTGTATCCGGTCAGGCGGCGGGCTCGCGCTCGGATTCTTCACAGGCTCGAAGCTCGAACCGTTCGAGCACGCGGTCACCACGGCGTACTACTGGCCGCTCGACCTCCTGGCGTCCACAGTCGAGGCGGCAGGTTTCGTCGTCACGCACGCCGAGTCACGACCGGACCGCCCCGCACGAACGCTGGCCGCGGTCCTCGCGACGCGCATATGACTCGACCGGCAGGATCTGGTTCGGCGCGGCAAGGCTGAGCTTCCTGGTGGGGTCGTATCCCTCGATCTGGTTGGCTGGCAATTAGCCTGGAGGGCAGTCGTTGGGGACGACTGGCAAGGCAACAATCGAGGGGGCTGTTCTGTCTATCGCTGAGGCCTCCGCTGCAAGGTCGGCGCAGACCCTTGCCCTCGCGACGCTGGCGAGTCGGGGGACTGGATTTCTTCGCGTGGTGGCGACCGGCGCGACCCTGGGTACTGCGTTGGCTTCTGCGTTTGGGGTGGCGAACTCGCTTCCGAACATGGTGACCGAAGTCGTGCTCGGTTCTGTTTTGTCGGCATTGGTAGTGCCGGTCCTGGTGCGAGCGGAGGCGGAGGACGCCGACGGCGGTGTGATGTTCGCTCGTCGCCTGCTCGGCGTATGTCTGGCGATTCTGTCCGTCGCCACCGTATGCGCAATTGTTGCTGCACCGGTGCTCGTGGCGATCAATCTCGGTGGCGGTGAGGTGAATACTTCTGCGGCCGTCGCGTTCGCGTACCTGTTGTTGCCGCAGATCCTGTTTTACGGATTGTCGTCTCTGCTCATTGCGCAGCTGAACACGGTGGGACGATTCGCCGCCGGCGGCTGGGCGCCGGTGGCGAACAATATGCTCGTTCTTGGCGTCTTCGCGGCCTACTGGACCGTGCCTGGCCGGTTGGATGAGAATGCCGAAATCTCGCTCACCGATCCTCATGTGCTGCTCTTGGGCTTTGGCACTACCGCGGGTGTGGCGATCCAGGCACTGATGCTGATCGCGGCAGCCAAACGTGCCGGTTTACCGTTGCGGCCTGCCTGGGGCCTCGACCCGCGATTGCGTTCGATGGGGTCGATGGGGTGCGCCATCGTCCTCTACGTCGCGATCGGGCAGGCGGGACTGGTCGTCTCGAATCTTCTCGGGGCTCACAGTGATGCCCGTGCCCCCTGGTTTTACCAGCAGGTGTGGATGTTGATCCAGGTGCCGTACGGTGTTCTCGGCGTCGCCGTCATCGCTGCGATGACGCCGCGCATCGCGAGGAGTGCCGCGACTCAGGATCACGACGCGGTGCGTTCAGACCTCGCGACTTCGACGTCATCGACCGTCCTGATCCTGATGCCCATTGCCGTGCTCATGACCGTATTCTCTGGCGACATCGCTATTGGGTTCTTCGCCTACGGTCAGACCTCCGATGCGGACGCATTCCTGCTCGGACGAGCCCTCGCGGCGTCGGCCTTCACACTGATTCCTTACGCCATCGTCCTGATTCAGCTCCGCGTGTTCTATGCCTACCAAAGGCCCTGGACACCAACCCTTATCGCGGTGGCGATCACCGTGTCCAAGGTCGCGTTCTCGCTCATCGCCGTGCTTCTGATCACCGATCCAGATCTCGTCGTTGCGGGCCTGACTGCGGCAAATGGAGCCAGCTTCCTCGTCGGCGCGGGGGTCGGGACGTTGCTGCTTCGTCGTCAGCTGGGCCACCTTGGCGGTAGACGGCTGATCGTAGTCGGCGTGTGGTCGCTCGGTGTCTCCGCCTTCGCCGTACTGTGCGCGGGAGTGCTGCATGACATCGTCCTCGCACGTTGGATTCCGAGCTCGTGGGGCAGCCTTGGCGTCGTCGCAGGAGTGCTGATTGCGAGCGCCGTCGCCCTGATACTCGGCATCTTTGTCGCGTGTGCGACTCCGCTACGGAACGATCCATTTGTCAGGCGTCTGTTGGCAAGTGCGCCGTACTCGAAAGGCTCCGTGGGCTGAACCTGACGAGTGTCTCGTTCACGCGTCGCTTCGCAGCATCACTGACGTGAGCCCATTCGGCGTTGCGCCGAGTTGCTGGATTGGCGAACCACTGCGATCCCACACCCCGGAGCCGCCGGACGTTTGAGGAAACGCACCGCCGGCAGGACCCGCGCAGGCAGCGAAGGCAACCGGAATCCCATACGTTCGGGCGATTCTGTGGGCGCGGTCGTGGAGTTCGTTGAATTCCCTGGGGGCGTGAACAAGACCAGCGACGTAGAGGTCGAGGCCGAGTGAAGCTGTCTGGTCGAGATGTTCGGCAATCCGGGTGTCCTTGCAGACGCCGATCCCGACTCGCCAGCCATCGATTTCGACCATCCCGGGAGCCGTGCCCCGCGTGAAGTGGTTCGGCTCATCGCCGCCGAGCGACGCCTTGACGTAGGCGACCCGGATGGATTGCGACGTGACAGCTAGCACGCCGATTCCGATGCCGCCGCTGTCGACAGCGACTGGAGCGCCAACCAGCGCGACAGAATCCGCTGTTCGGCACGCTTCCATGAGTGGTGTGAGTCGATCGTCCTCGACGTCGATGGGTCGGACATTCATCGAGTAGCCGGTGAGCGACATCTCCGGGAAGACGATAAGTCGACTGTGCGCGCGGCGGATCGACGCTTCATGGGAAGCGACATTGCTGGCGATGTTGCCGAGTGAGGACTCCGGTTGCGCAACCGCGACGGTTAAGCGGTCGACCTGGTCCATGGCTGAAATCTAACGTGACGTGTCGGGCGAATGGTCGACACCTCCGACGCGTTGCTTCGTCGTACGCTCCCGCGGGGGGAGCTGATGGCGGATATGGAATGGCGCGTCAAGACACGGTGGCGTTTTCTCGGCTTCGGAGCGGCGGCGGCTGTCGTGGTCGCAGGTGTTTTTGTGGTTTCGGCTCCGGCCGACGTCTCAGCGCTCAGGCGTGTCGGTCTAGCCCTTTACGTCGGTGCTGTGTGCGCGCTCCTGTGCGGGATAACCATTCGTGCCGCGCGCTCGAAGGTGGCGGTTCGTGACGGCCTGGTGACGCACCAAAGCTTTTTGGCCAATGCCCGGTTCCCCGCACAAGAAGCGGCTGAGGTGATCACCTATCAGTTGCCTGACCACTGGTGGTATCCCGAGGGCGGTGCGCCTCCGAGGCTTACGGCGATTGTCGGCCACGATGGCCGCGCACTGATTCGGCTGTGGCGCGATCGGTATCCACCAGAACTGACAAACGACTTGTCAACCGTATTGAAGATTCCGGTGCGGGAGCTGGGGGTGGTGCGAGAAACCGAGCTCAACCGGGAGTTTCCGGGGCTGATTCCGTTCTTCCAGATGCTCTCGGCTCGGGCTACAAGCCACTTCTTTGTGCTGCTGCCCATGAATCTAGTTGTCGTCCTCGGATCGATGGCGGCGATAGCCGTTGGATTTCTGTGGATTGCGGGAATCCCGTGGTACCGCGACGGATCTTTTTGCTCCACAGACCCTCGGTGACGATGGGGAGCCGATTTGGGCGTCGGTGTCCGGATGGGCGCGCAAATTGCGCAGCCACGCCGGATTCTTCGGGTAGCGCCTAAGGCCAAGCAGTACGTGTCCCGTACCGAGAGTGCGCTAGTCCGCTTCCATCAGACCGGTCAATCGCCGCACGAGCTTGCTGCGTGGCCACTTCAGCCGCGAAGAGTGCAGGAGCGCCGCAGCAGCAGCGTTGTGTCCGCATGCACCGTGCACACCACCGCCCGGATGTGCCGACGAACTGGCCAGATATAGCCGCTCGATCGGCGTCTCCGGTCGACCGAGTCCAGGAATCGGCCGGAAGACGAGTTGCTGATGGAGTTGGGAGGTGCCGCCCCCGATGGCGCCGTTCACCAGGTTCGAATCAGCTGCTTCGAGACCCTTCGGGGTCTGAACCGCTCGTCCGATCACGACGTCGGTGAATCCGGGTGCATATGCCTCGAGCGTCTGATCGACTCGCTCGGCGAGCATGTGCGCGGACTCGTCATCGTTCACGCCGCTCGGCAAATGCGTATACGCCCAAGCGCTTTCGGTTCCCGCCGGCGATCGTGTCGGATCTGCGGTCGTCATCTGGCCGAAAAGGATGAATGGGCGCTCGGGTATGACACCGGTAGTGAGGTCACAGTTCCACCGAATCAGACCCTTTTCGTCGGCGCCGAGATGCACTGTGCCCGCGTCGGCCAGCTGGTTCGCGCGCCACGGCACGCCTTCCCTCAGCGCATAGTTGATCTTGACTACCGGGTTGTCCCACTCGAACTTGTCGAGATCGCTTCGCACCTGCTCGGGAAGCGTTGCCGGTTCGAGCAGTTCGCGGTAGAGAGCCGGCGCCGTGACGTCGGCGACGACGGCCCGTCGCGCGTTGATCTCGAGCCCTGACTCGGTCGTCACTCCGGTGGCGTGACCCATACCGGTCCTGACTGTGGTGACGCGCTGGCCCTTGCGAATCTGAACACCCGCACTTCTCGCACGTGCGACCAGTGCGCTGGTCAAAGCTGCGGCGCCGCCGAGGGGAACGGGGAATCCCTTCTCCTGTCCGAGCATGGCAAGCAGGTATCCCATGAAGCCGCTGCCCGTCGAGGTCAGCGGGATGTCCGCATGCGTGGCGTTGCCCATCAGGAGCAGTCGGGCTTGCTCGCTCTGGAACAGTTCGTGGCCCATGCGATGTGCCGACAGGCTCAGGAATCGAGCGAGTCGAATTGCACCTTCGGTCCCGACCGAGCGGAAAAGCGACGTCGCAGCACGAATTGGCGGAAATGGTCCGAGGAGTGCATCAAGGAGCGGCTTTCGCAGGCCCTCCCACTGATCGCACAGTCTCAGCCAGGCATCGCCATCCCGCGGATTGAATTCACGCAACAGCGCGGCGGTGGCGTCGCGGTCCGGGTGAATCACCGCCGGATTCGAGTCGTCCGGTGAACAGGGATGCGCCAGAACGGTCGGGGCGTATGACCACTTGAGACCGTGGCTCGCCAAGTCGAGCGCGCTCAGCACAGGGGAGGCGGCGCCGAGCGGATAAAAGGCACTGAACAGGTCACTGACGAAGCCAGGGAACAATTCTGCCGACCGCACGGCTCCGCCTGGCTCAGTCTGCTCTTCGAGAACCAGCACGTCCCATCCGGCGTCCGCGAGGGTTATCGCGGCAACCAGGCCGTTGACTCCAGCACCGATGACGACCGCATCGACGTTTTCCGTCATACCGATGTCGTCGATCGCTCGGCGAGGAGGGCGAGCCGACGCAGGCATTCCTCGTTGCGTGGCGCACCCACCTTGGCCTGCACGACGCCGGGCACCTTGCTCATCAGTTTCGAGACTGCGCGCTCGGACATCTCGATCCGACAGCCCCGAGTCAGTTCGATCAGACGAATCACGATCAACGCGCGACCGAGGGGCCATGCTCGCGCATGCAGTTTGAGCTCGCGTCCCGGATGCGCTTCGACGACCGACGTGAAGTCGTCGAGCATGAGGGGCCAGAGTCCGACCGAGTGGTGCAGTTGCGCGCCTACTTCGGGCCAGTTGTCGTCGACGGCCCGTATTCGCGCGGCACCGACGACCCAACTTCCGAAGCTCCATCCGTCGGCGAGCACCGACCACACTTCGTCACACGACGCCGTCGTCTCCCACGAAACATCCATCGCGCTCTCCCCTGACGCGGCGGTTCGGCAAACCGCCTGGTCATCGGCGAATACCCGGTGAAGGGCAGGCAAAACGACCGGCGCGACTTGGTGCCGATCGCCCGGAGCTACTCGTCTGGATCGGTCGCCTTCGGCTTCGCCGGCTGGTTGAGGATCTGCTTGGCGCGTCCGAGGAGACCCAGGGCCTTTTCCCGAGCCTCGTTCATGGCCTCGGCGAGAACGGCCGCGCTCTCGCGAGCCGTCGTTGTCAGCTTGATCGCCGCGTTGTCGAACCCGTGGGCGACGCCTTCGTTGGTGAGCGCACCCTCGAGCAACGCATGCGCGAACGAGAAGTTCTGCAGCGCTTTGGATTCGGCGATCTGTTCGACGGCTGCCTGGATGAGCTTGCCCTGCACGGTCACCTCGACCGGGACGCCGTCCTCGGTGGCTCGATCGTGGATACCGGACAGGATGGCGAAGCCGGTCTTCCAGTCTTCCGGGCTCTCCGCCGAACTCAGGATCGCGTGGTAGACGCCGTCGAGGTTGAGGAGCGAGGCACCATCGGCGAGGCCCTTGAGGACCGGAGCCGGAAGGTTGTCGGCGAGCTTGAGGACCTGACGCCACACCGCCTGCTGACTCGCGGCATCGAGCGCAGTACCGAGGAAGTCCTCCTCGTACACGCTGTCGCTGATGATCTCGACGGCCAGCCGCCGGGCGGCAGCGGGCATCGCTGACGCGATGGAGAGCATCTCCGAGAAACGCCCGTGATCGTTGGCACTGACCATCGCCGACATGAGGGAATCACGGTCGAACCCGGCGGTTGCGCTGGTGAAATGCGCACGCGCCTCGGGTGTCATGAGCGCGACGAGCGGAAGAAGGTTCGCCCATTGCTTGCGTTCGAGGACGTCGCGCGCGAGCTCGTCAAGTGCCTCCGGTGACAGCGCGCTGATCTCGTCGGCGATGAGCTGGCGCACCTCGTCGGTCACCAGATTCACCAGCGGCAGCACGTTCGGGATGAGGTTGTGGCCGCCCACCGCGTCGCTGATGACGATGCGCGCGGTCGAGGCATCGCGGAGGGTCGGCGACGCGGCGAGGGCGCGCAAAGACTCCTCCGGGAGGAGCGGAATGAGACTCGAGAGCGTCGACCATTGATCGGTCCGCACCGCACTTTCGGCGATCGCGGCCATGACATCGTCGCGCCGCATGATGCGCAGATTCGCGATGCGCTCGAGGTTCTCCTCGGAGATCGCGGCTGTCATCGGGACAAAGAGGTCGAACTGGTTCTGGACGTGAACCGCAGTGACGAGCGATTCGAGCAGGCCGTCACTCTGCTGTGCCGAGATGTTCGCGAGCCGTGCGCGATTCTCCGGGTTGACCTCGTTGAGCATGTCGAGAGCGATGGACCAGAGGTCTTTCTCGTTCGCCGTCTGAATCAGGCGGCCGAGACGCTCGTCGGTCACGAGGGGGATCAGTTCGTCGTACTGCGTCTTGTTCTCGGCGACCTCGGCGACGCGGATGAGCGCCTCGTCGGGAACGATCGGCATGATCGATTCCAGGAGATCCGGGGTGACGAAGTCGATGAACTGACCGAGGGTGATGTATTCCTCGCGCTCGATGAGCAGGGGCAGAACCTTTTTCGTGGTGGCGAAGTCGACCTTGGCGATCAACGGGCCGATGACTCGCGGGTCCGAGTACGGCGCAACGTCCGCGATGAACTCGGGAGACAACTTCCCGATGATCTTGAGCGACTTCTGCTCGCCGAGTAACGACACGAAGGCCGCGCACATTTCCGGTGCGAAGTACGCGGGTCCGAGCTTGGCGATCAGCGGAATCGGGATGATGTTCGCCAGCGGCTCGAGATGTGCGAATCGCTCGTGCGTGTACTCGGCGATGACGTCGGTGAGAACAAGGCGGAACTCGCGAATCGCAGGCCAGCCCACGGGGGCGAGGAACTGCAGGTCCGACGGGTCGCACTGCAGCGTCCGTCCGAGTTTGACCAACTCGGCCTGCAGGTCGACGACCTCGGTCACTTCTCTCCTCCGAGGATGGACCGAGCGGGGCCGCGCATAAGCACCGGCAGGCTGTTGACCGATTCCTCGGTGCTCTTCTCCAACGATTCAGCGGTGTTCGAGCGAATGCGGCGAACCGCATCGAGAAGCCATTCGAGATTGTCGTCAGACAGTTGCGTGAAGGCGGCCGGCAGGCGGCCACCGAGTTCGGCGGAGAGGGCAGCAGCGACGTCGCTCAAAGCCTGCTCCTCTCCATTGATTTCGCGGGTGCGGTGTTGGAGGTTAGTCGGGATTCGTACGTGTGTACAGCTATCGTTGCAGGCTCTTTATGCAGGTGGCAGTAGAAGTTGATCGAGAGCAGAATTGCAGTACGGAGATCTTTTGATCTTCCGCGCCAATGAAGTTGCATCGAGAAGGTGAGTCGGGTGACCGCGTTCTTGGTTGTCTCCATGCTCGGTTTGGCCGTGCTGGTGACATGTGAAATCGCTGCAAGGTTCCTCGCCGCAATGCGAGAATTCTGGGCCTTCAGCATGATCGCCGTCGGACTGTTTGTCGCGTGGTTCGCGCATATGAACGTTTTCGGCGACCTGGGGTTTGCCATGCGGAGTGACTGGTGGGGCGTCACCGTCACAGGGTTCGTTCTCGGCGGTGCTGCGTACTTCTGGCATGAGGTGCTCGGACTGTTCGCCGGACTGGGCCGCAAGTACTCCGACGAAGCGATGAGCTTCGAGAAGGAGCACGGACTGCGTCGCGTCGCGTAGCAGCGGAATGGCGTAGAAACGGCACGGAGAGCCACCCGTTGCGGGTGGCTCTCGGTGTGTCGAACTACTGCGGGTTAGGGCTGGTGCCGGTGCAGCGCATCCTTGGCCTTCTGCACGCCCTGGTCGATCTTGTCGGAGTGTTCGCCGAACTTCTCCTTGGCCTTGTCGCCGGCCTTCTCGAGACCCTGCTCGACCTTGTCCTTGTTCGCGCTGAGCTTTTCTTTGGCCTTGTCAAAGAGTGACATCAGTACTCCCTTTCGGTTGATCAGCGGGTACTTCCAGATGGCTACCCCGGGGTCTGCGACAGGCAAACATCGACGTGGCTGCCGTCACATCCTTCCCACCGCGGCACGCCATGCGGAACTTGTCAGAGGGCAGTCATAAACTCGTCGAGTGACTGGGGGCTTCGTTCATCTGCACAACCACACCGAGTACTCGATGCTCGATGGTGCCGCCAAGATTTCGCCGTTGTTCAAAGAGGCTGAGCGCCTTGGGATGACGGCTGTCGGCATGTCGGACCACGGCAACATGTTCGGCGCCTCGGAGTTCTACAACACGGCCAAGAAATTCGGCATCAAGCCGATCATCGGTATCGAGGCGTACATCGCGCCGGCGTCCCGCTTCGACACTCGCCGCATTCTGTGGGGTGACGCGAGCCAGAAGTCCGACGACGTCTCGGGTAGCGGTTCGTACACCCACATGACGATGGTCGCGGAAAACGCGAAGGGTCTGAAGAACCTCTTCAAGTTGTCGTCGCTCGCATCGATCGAAGGCCAGCTCGGCAAGTGGTCGCGTATGGACGAGGAGATCATCGCCCAGCACGCCGAGGGCATCATCGCGACGACGGGCTGCCCGTCGGGTGAAGTGCAGACGCGTCTGCGCCTCGGCCACGATCGCGAGGCCCTCGAAGCCGCCGCGAAGTGGCAGGAGATCTTCGGCAAAGACAACTTCTTCCTCGAGATCATGGACCACGGTCTCGAGATCGAGCGTCGTGTGCGTGAAGGCCTTCTCGACATCGGTCAGAAGCTCGGTATTCGGCCGCTCGCCACGAACGACTGCCACTACGTCACCAAGGAAGCAGCGTCCAATCACGAAGCGCTGCTGTGTATTCAAACTGGAAAAACGCTCACCGACCCGACGCGCTTCAAGTTCGACGGCGATGGCTACTACCTCAAGTCCGCCGAGGAGATGCGCGCACTGTGGGACTCCCAGGTCCCGGGTGCGTGTGACTCAACGGAATGGATCGGCGAGCGCGTCCAGCCGTACGACGACGTCTGGAAGCACAGCGACCGCATGCCGGTCTTTCCCGTGCCCGAGGGGGAGACACAGGACAGTTGGCTCCACAAGGAGGTGTTCCGCGGTCTCGACCGCCGCTTCCCGGATGGTCCGTCGCAGGAATACATCGACCGCGCCGAGTACGAGATCCGCGTCATCTGCCAGATGGGGTTCCCGGCGTACTTCCTCGTCGTTGGTGACCTCATCCAGCACGCGCTGTCGGTCGGCATCCGGGTCGGTCCCGGTCGTGGTTCCGCGGCCGGTTCGCTCGTCGCGTACGCGATGGGTATCACCAACATCGACCCGATTCCTCACGGCCTGCTGTTCGAGCGGTTCCTCAACCCCGAACGTGTGTCGATGCCGGATATCGATATCGACTTCGACGACCGTCGCCGCGGCGAAATGGTGCGCTACGCGGCGGACAAGTGGGGCAGCGACAAGGTCGCCCAGGTCATCACCTTCGGCACGATTAAGACCAAGGCCGCCATCAAGGACTCCGCGCGAGTTCAGTTCGGTCAGCCCGGTTTCGCGATTGCTGACCGCATCTCGAAGGCCCTTCCGCCGCCGATCATGGCGAAGGACATCCCGCTCTACGGGATCATGGATCCGGACCACGAGCGGTACAAGGAAGCCGCC
The DNA here is from genome assembly GCA_021372355.1 of Nocardiaceae bacterium. Classification (GTDB taxonomy): domain Bacteria; phylum Actinomycetota; class Actinomycetes; order Mycobacteriales; family Mycobacteriaceae; genus Smaragdicoccus. The sequence goes on from JAJFUQ010000066.1 coordinate 50,266, forward strand.
GAGGTTCGCACGCTCATCGAAACCGACCCGGATGTCGCGAAGATCTACGAGACCGCTCGCGGTCTCGAGGGCCTGATCCGTAACGCCGGTGTCCACGCGTGCGCGGTCATCATGTCGTCGCAGCCGCTCATCGACGCGATCCCGGTGTGGAAGCGTCCACAGGACGGCGCGATGATCACCGGATGGGACTACCCATCGTGTGAGGCCATCGGCCTGCTGAAGATGGACTTCCTCGGTCTGCGCAACCTCACGGTCATCGGTGACGCGATCGAGAACATCAAGGCAAACCGGGGGATCGACCTCGACCTCGACAAGCTCCCTCTCGAAGATCCGAAGACGTACGAGCTCCTCGCTCGTGGTGACACGCTCGGTGTGTTCCAGCTCGATGGAACGGCCATGCGAGAGCTGCTCAAGCTCATGCGGCCTACCGGCTTCGAAGACATCGTCGCCGTTCTCGCGCTGTACCGCCCGGGTCCGATGGGTGTGAACGCCCACACCGACTACGCCAAGCGCAAGAACGGCATGCAAGACGTCACGCCGATTCACCCTGAGCTCGAAGAGCCACTTCGCGAGATCCTGGCTCCGACCTACGGTCTGATCGTCTACCAAGAGCAGATCATGCAAATCGCGCAGAAGGTGGCGGGCTACTCGCTCGGACAAGCAGACCTTCTCCGTCGTGCCATGGGTAAGAAGAAGAAGGAAATCCTCGACGAGGCCTATGGCGGCTTCCAAGAGGGAATGCTCAAAAACGGGTTCTCCCAGGCGGCCATCACCGCGCTGTGGAACACAGTTCTGCCGTTCGCCGGCTACGCGTTCAACAAGTCGCACGCCGCCGGATACGGACTCGTCTCGTTCTGGACCGCCTACCTCAAGGCGAACTTCCCGGCCGAGTACATGGCGGGACTTCTCACCTCGGTCGGTGACGATAAGGACAAGGCCGCGATCTACCTGTCGGACTGCCGCCACCTGGGCATCACCGTGCTGCCGCCAGATGTCAACCACTCGGTGCAGAACTTCGCGTCGGTCGGGGAAGACATCCGCTTCGGCATGGGGGCGATCCGCAACGTCGGATCGAACGTCGTCGCGTCGATCATCTCGTCGCGTGAGCAGAAGGGGAAGTTCAACGACTTCTCCGACTTCCTCAACAAGATCGATGCCAACGCCTGCAACAAGAAGGTCGTTGAATCTCTGATCAAGTCGGGCGCCTTCGACTCGCTCAACCATCCGCGCAAGGGGCTCATGCTCGTGCACGCGGACGCCGTCGATTCGGTCATGGGTACGAAGAAGGCCGAGGCCATGGGCCAGTTCGACCTCTTCGGCGGCTTTGGTGATGAGGAAGCCGACGAGTCCATCGCGTCGGTGTTCCAGATCAAAGTCCCGGACGAGGAGTGGGACACCAAGCACAAGCTCGCTCTCGAGCGGGAAATGCTGGGCCTCTACGTTTCCGGCCACCCGCTGAACGGCGTCGAGCACATTCTGGCGTCGCAGTCCGACACCTCGATCCCGCGCATCCTCGAAGGCGAGGTCAAGGACGGCACCCAGGTGACCATCGGCGGCATCATCGCCTCGGTGAACCGGCGGGTCAACAAGCAGGGCTTGCCGTGGGCGTCGATTCAGCTCGAAGACCTCGCTGGTGGTATCGAGGTCAACTTCTTTGCACAGGCGTACTCGGTCTACGGATTCGACATCGCCGAGGACCGCGTCGTCCTGATCAAGGGCCGCGTGAACATCCGCGACGAACGAATCCAGATCAATGCCAATGATCTTGCCGTCCCTGATCTTTCGGGCATCGGTGTCACGAAGCCCGTCGCGGTGAGCCTGCAGGCACATACCTGTACCCCGAATCGGGTCGCAGAACTCAAACGGATTCTGTCGAGCCATCCCGGACCTGCGGACGTCCACCTCCGACTGCTCAACAATGACAAGGTGACGACGCTCAAGCTCGACGACGCACTCCGCGTGACGCCGTCGTCGGCGCTCATGGGCGACCTCAAGGCACTACTCGGACCGGCCTGCCTGGCCAACTGATCGATTCGGAGGGTTCGTGGATCTCACGGGGAAAAGGGTCTTCATCACCGGAGCTTCGCGAGGGATCGGTGCCGAAGTCGCCAGACAGTGCGTGGCCAAGGGCGCGAAGGTGTTTCTCGCGGGCCTCGAACCGGAAGAGCTTGCGGCACGTTGCCGTGAACTCGGGTTGGCCTCGGCAAGCTACCAGGAAACCGACGTCACGAACCTCGACGCGGTGAAGGCCGCGGTGGCCAAAGCCGTCGACCTCTACGGCGGCATCGACGTCGTGCTCGCCAACGCCGGAATCGCGCCGTTCGGAACGGTCGCCACCATCGGTAAGCCGACGTTTGATCTGACGATGGCGGTCAACGTCGGCGGTGTCTGGAACACCCTCAACGCGACGCTTCCGTACGTCGCCGCATCGAAGGGGCATGTTCTGACGGTGTGCTCGGTGGCGTCGTTCGCGCCGCTCGGCGGGCTGCACGCCTACACCGCGAGCAAAGCGGCAGCCGAATCGCTGACCCAGGCCTTCGCGATGGAGGTCGCGCATCTCGGCGTCACGGTCGGAACGGTGCATCCGAGTTGGATCGACACCGACATGGTGCGAGACGCCGAGACGGACCTGCCGAGCTTTCGGAAGATCCGCAAACTGCTTCCCTGGCCACTGCATTCGACGACGACGGTCGAAGAGTGTGCAAAAGCGATCGTGCGTGGAATGGAGAAGCGTTCGGACCGCGTGTTCAGTCCGGAATCGGCGTCCGTCGTCTACTGGTCCCGCGCGATGATGCAGTCGACGACCACGATGAAGCTCTTCAAGCGCATGTCGAGGGACATCATCCCGCAGCTCGAACGCGAGACCCGGGGTCTCGGGCGGTCGCTCAGCGCTCGGCAAGTTCAACAGTTGCCCGAGAACGATTTGCCATAACCGGTGTGCCGTCGGCGCCTAGCGTTGATCCATGAAACTCGCTGGCAAGACGGTCTTCATCACTGGTGCAGCACGTGGAATCGGCGCCGAGGTAGCCCGGCAGTGTGTCGCTCACGATGCCAATGTCTTTCTCATCGGCACGTCCGGTGATCTGCTCGCGCAGGTTGCTGGAGAGCTGGGGGAGAAGGCCGCCTTCGCGGAGGTCGACGTCACGGACCTCCCGGCCGTAGAAGCTGCGGTCGAGACGGCCGCCCAGCACTTCGGCGGCATCGACGTGGTGCTGGCCAACGCAGGCATAACGTCGTATGGAACGGTCGCGACGATTTCCAAGGAGGCCTTCGAGCGCACGATGGACGTCAATGTCAGCGGAATGTGGAACACGCTGTCTGCGACGTTGCCGCACGTGACGAAGTCCAAAGGGCATGTCTTGACGGTCTGTTCCGTCTCGTCGTTCGTGCCGGGCGCCGGAATCCACGCCTACAGTGCCAGCAAAGCCGCCGCCGAGATGATGACATCGTGCTTTGCACTCGAAGTCGCATATCGCGGGGTGACGGTCGGATCGGTGCACCCCGGCTGGACGGACACGGCGATGGTCCGCGACACCGCCGCGGACCTCGACAGTTTCGTCGAGTTGCGCAAGCGATTGCCGTGGCCACTGCACGCGACGATCTCAGTCGAGGACTGCGCTCGCGCAATCGTCCGCGGAATGCGACGGCGTTCGTCCCGGGTGTACGCGCCGGGGTCGATGCGACTGTTGTACTGGGGGCGGGGGCTCATTCAGTCGCCGCTCGGCTTGAGAATCAACCGAATTCTGGTCGGCCGAATTGTTCAGCCGATGGAGGAAGAGGTTCGCGCGCTCGGCCGCTCGATGAGTACGCGGGCCGTCCAACAGCTGTCCAAGGGTCATTCCAAGTAATCGATGTGCGATGTGGACTAGCCGGTCGGGCCCACTGCAAGGTCGCCGACCGGTCGCCGAGTGAACACCCGCGCCATGATGCTCGGCTTCATGAGGGTGGCAGGGTGGTCAAGCAATCCGGTGACGCGATAGAACTTCTCAGCGAGTACCGGGTCGCTTTGCGCGGCTCGCAGGTACCGCTCCATATAGCTGTTGATGAATTTCACCTGCCGGGTGAGAGGTCCCTCTGTGCCTGGAATACCGAGGTCAGCGCCGGTGCTGGTCTGCCACGCCTTCATGATGTGACTGCTCGTCGCTTTGAAAAACCGCCGCGGCAGGTTGCCGGTTCCCTTCGACAGACACTTCTGGAGGGCCTGAGCATCCAGAGCCGCAACCGACATTCCTTGGCCGTAGATGGGGTTGAAGCTGCAGATCGCGTCTCCCGTGACGATGAGTCCGTCCGGAAGAGTGCGCAGCTTGTCGTAGCGACGCCACTGGCTCGAGGGAAACTTGTGGCGCGCAGGCTCCGCGATCGTTTCTGCCTGCCCCAGTGCTTTGAGCATGTCTGCGGGCGCGAACGTCGACACGAAATCACGCATCGCGCCGAATTCGGGTTCGACCTGGATCCCGACCATTCCGATCACCGTGAAGATCCAGGTGTTGTTCTCGTACCCGAACAAGGCGAACCCAGTCGGGCGATCCGGTGTCGGCCCGATGATGTTGAAGTGCTGCGAGAGGCTGCCCTCCGGCAGGCGGAGTAGTTGCGTTGCGTAGGTGACCCGGACGACCACGTGATCCTCAAGCGGTCGTCCGAACCCATGTTTCTCCAGAAAAGCTGGAGTCTTTCCAGCTCGACCCAACGAGTCGACGACCAGGTCAGCCGACAGTGTCCTCTCCGTCGAGGTCGACTTATCGACGACCGTGACACCTGAGACGCGCTTGTCCTCGATCACGAAGTCCTCGAATTCGTGGCCATCGAGAATCGTGATCCGGTCCAGACCGCGGATACGGTCGCGGACCTGCGCTTCGAGAAACGGACGGCTGACGCTGTACGTATCCTCGGGCCTTCGGAAGAAGCCGTTCCGGCACAGGGTGTACCCGTTGATGCGGAAGAACAGCCGGGACAGGTCACCGTCGAGGACGGCTGGAACGCCGTCCGCCACGAGCTGATTCGTCAAGCCGGGGAACATTTCACCGATGATTTTGGCGCCGGCCGGGCTCAGCGCATGCGCGTGACGACCTTGGGGTACTCCGCGGCGATTTTCCGGTGCCGTCGGCAAATTGTCGCGCTCGATGATCGTGACTTTGGCGTAGAAATCTGACAGCACTCGGGCGCATAACAGGCCGCCCATGCTCGCGCCCAGAACGACGGCGTGGTCTCCGAGTTTGGGCATGTCAGTTCCCTCTACCGTGGCTCGACAAGGTCTTGCATTTGTGGTTCAAATTAATGATTCCGTTGTGGTTCGAGCCGAAAAATGCAGCGTGGATATTGCGATGTCCTTTGGTCGGACCACGTCTTGCATTAACCGAAGTGCAATCGTGACGACGAAAGTGGCACCATGGTCGGGTGCCCTCACCCCTGAACGCTGCAGAGATCGACGCCGCTGGCAAGCGGCTCGCCGGTGTCGTCGCGCGTACACCCTTGGAGCGCAACGCCCGACTGTCGCACGCGACCGGTGCGAATGTGTTCTTCAAGCGCGAAGACCTTCAAGTCGTTCGCTCCTACAAGATTCGCGGGGCATACAACCTCATCGTCCAACTCACTGAGGAGGAGAAGGCCGCCGGAGTGGTCGCGGCGAGCGCCGGCAACCACGCCCAAGGCGTTGCCTTCGCCTGCCGCACGATGGGCATCAACGGCCGCATCTACGTACCGGCGAAGACTCCGAACCAGAAGCGCGACCGCATCCGCGTCCACGGCGGTGAATTCGTCGAACTGATCCCCATCGGCCGCACGTACGACGACGCCTGGGATGCCGCGGTCGCCGACGTCGAGCGCACCGGCGCGACCATGGTGCCGCCTTTCGACGACCCGCGCACCGCCGCCGGTCAGGGCACCATCGCAGTCGAAATCCTCGAGCAGTTACGCACCCAGCCCGACGTGGTCGTCGTCCCGGTCGGCGGGGGCGGCTGCATCAGCGGAATCATCTCTTACCTGCGGGAACGTTCGCCGCACACGACCGTCATCGGCGTCGAGCCGGCGGGCGCTCCCTCGATGACCGCGGCGCTCGATGCGGGCGGACCGATCACGTTGCATGACATCGACCCGTTCGTCGACGGTGCGGCGGTCCGCCGAATCGGCAACCTGCCCTATGACACGATCGCCGCGGCGGGCGCGAAGGTCGTCGCGCACGGCGGTCTGTCGCAGTACTTCCGCAAGCGTGCCCTCGACGAGCCCGGCGAGTTTGCCGTCGTCACCGTCGAAGAAGGTGCCGTCTGCGCCGCGATGCTCGAGCTGTATCAGAACGACGGAATCATCGCCGAACCGGCGGGCGCGCTGTCGACGGCTGCTCTTTCAGGCGTCTCGATCGCCCCTGACCTGAACGTCGTCTGCTTGGTGTCCGGTGGAAATAACGACGTGTCTCGCTACGGCGAAATCGTCGAGCGTTCGCTCGTGTACCAGGGCTACAAGCACTACTTCCTCGTGGACTTCCCGCAGGAACCGGGTGCGCTGCGCCGATTCTTGGACGAGGTCCTCGGCCCCGACGACGACATCACGCTGTTCGAGTACGTCAAGCGCAACAACCGCGAGACCGGTGCCGCACTGGTCGCTCTCGAACTCGGTGACCCGAAGGGTCTCGGGCCGCTGCTCGACCGCATGGAGAAGAGTCGGCTGCACTGTGAGCGGCTTGAACCGGGGTCGCCCGCGTACCGCTACCTCACCTAGATCGATCGGCTAACTGACCCTGAGCTGGGTAATCCTCAGCCATGGGCACAGATACGGAAATTCCGACGTTCGGCGTCGAAGAGGAATTCCTTCTGGTCGATTCGGTGGCCGGGCATCCGGTCGCGTGCAACGTGGCCGTCGCAGAAGCGGCGGCGGCCCGCGGCACGAAGCTGCAACTCGAAATGACGCAGTGCCAGGTCGAGACCGCGACCCCAGTGTGCAATACCGCGCACGAGGTCGATTCCTACGTGCGGCTTTCCCGGAAGAACGCAGCCGGGGCCGCCGAAGACTGCGGCGCTCGGCTCCTCGCCGCGAGCGTTTCGCCGGCCGTCACCGCCGACTTCCCGCTCACCGAGAAATCCCGGTACACGACGATCAAAAGTGAGTTCGGAATCGTCGCCAACGAGCTCGCGGTGAGCGGGTGCCACGTTCACGTCGCGATCGATGACCCGGAGCAAGCGCCTGCGATCAGCAATCACCTTCGTCCGTGGATGCCGACTTTGCTTGCCCTGTCGGCGAATTCGTCGATCTGCGAAGGACGGGACACCGGCTACGCGAGTTGGCGATCGATTCTGTGGTCGCGGTGGCCGTCAGCTGGTCCGCCGCCGTACTTTGCCGACCACGATGACTACACCGCCACCGTGCATGACCTGCGGATCGCCGGGGCAGCGCTCGACGACGCGATGGTCTACTGGCACATCCGACCGTCGTCGCATCTGCCGACGATCGAGATTCGCGTATGCGATGTCCCTGCGACCGTCGATGAAACAGTCCTCATCGCGGTTCTCATTCGTTCACTCGTCATGGCGGCGCTCAACCGTGTGCGACAAGGCGACAACGGGCCGATGGTTCCGGACTCATTCCTTCGAGCCGCGTGCTGGCGAGCCGCGCGCGACGGCATCGTCGGACAGGGGGTCGACGTGAACGCAAAGCGATTGACTCCCGTGCGCGAGTGCGTCGACTCGCTACTGCGAATGGTCAGGCCGGAACTCGACCGGACCGGTGAGTTCGACGAAGCGACCGAACTCGTCGAGCAGGTTTTCGGGCGCGGTAATGGCGCAATCCGGCAGCGCGCGGCCCTCGAACGTCGCCACGATGTCGGCGACGTCGTCGCTGAATTGGCGCGGCTGACGGCGTTGTAACCCAGATCTACTGCGACGTCGATACCGCGGTCACGCCCAGCTGGTGTGCTTTGTCGTTCGAGCAACCCGTCGTGGGGTACGAGACGAAGGCCGAGTCGAAGCTGTTCGGTGGGTAGACCCGGAGGCCCGCCACCGATGTCGGACCGCAGTCCTCGGGCGAGTAATTCTGGACGTTGACAGCCTTGATCATCGATGACGCGACGTATCCCGGAGCCAGCGAGATCGGTCCGTTCGAATCGCCGTCGCGGGTCGCGGGCTGTCCGATCGGCTGACCCTCGTTGTCGTTCGCGTAGGAAACTCCGGGGAATCCGTCCAGAGTGCACGTGTTGTCGGACGTGTTGGTGAACGTGAGGTTCAAGATCGTGCTGCCGGCTGCACCGCCTTGGCTGACGACCTTGACCGCGAGATCGCCGACAGTGCACGCAGCGGGTGCGTTTTCGGTCGTGGTTGTCGCCGCCGCCGATGTCGAGCTGCGCACGGCTGACGTCGGTGAGGCGGTTTCTGAACCGGTCGTGCTGTTGCCACAACCCGCGACCGCCAGGAGCAGCGTGCACCCACCGACCGCGAAATACCCAGCTTTCATACCCGGACTATAGGTGCATCCGAGGATCTGATAGTCCACACGCGAACGATCGTGACGTACGTCCAGCCGGCGACGAGCCAGGTCGCGAATGCTCCGGGTGCCCCGGTCACCAAGAAGCCGAGCCCGACCGCGGCGATCCCGAGCAGCACGATTCCGATCGCGGTTCCGGCGAACGCGACCACGGTCCGAACCGGATTGGTACGCACGAAGTCGAGTGGCTTGACGCGGTTCGCTATGCAGCAGGCGAGCGCGATTCCCACCGTGAGGACGAGGGGAGTGAGTACCGGCATCAGAATCCCCGCCGCCGCCGCGAGCGCCACCGTTCCGACGACAGCGGCCAGCACCTGCCAGTCCCAGTTGCCGGCCATCACCGCGGTGATCGCCCAGAGTGCCGCGACCAGCGCGCAGAACGATGTGGCGAAGGTGAGAGCGAAGGACCAGTGAAAGGTCGGGACCGGATCACCGAGGATGAGCAGACTCTGCACGAGGGCGTGTGCGCCGATGATGCCGAGAAGCCGCAGGAATGTCGTCATCGTGGCTGCCCGTTCTCCGTGATGACGCTCTGGAGCGACCCGTCGTACAGCGAGCGCGGTCCCACGGTGATCGTCAGGTGGTCACCCTCGGACCGGACGGCGATCGTCTCACCGGCCATTGTCTTGCCTTCGCACGTCGACACCTTGTCGGTCTCGGTGCACACCGGCGCGGTCAGGATTTCGATTCCGGCGCCGACGAGGACGTCGTTCGCGGCGAACCGGACCGTCGAGACGTTGTCGCCGCCGACCGGCGCCAGTGCATCGACCTGGGAGCAGCCGGCGAGGCCGAGTAGCAGCAGGACGGGGAAGATACGTTTCATCGGGGCTCCGGGGCGCTGAGTTCGAATCGCGTGCGGTCTGCCAGATGCTGGTTCTCGAGCATCAGGTCGGAGATATCCGCGAGATTGAACGGGGCGGGCAAGAGAAGTTCGGTGTTGCGGTCGAGCGGAGAACCGCGTCGCATGAGCGGTGTCTCCGCCCAGTCGTTCGACGACAGTTCTCGGCTCTGGCCCGCGAGGTCGAGGAAGCTTCCGCTCGAACCTGGCTGCGCCGGGCCGGCGTGATCGACGACCATCGTGAAGATCGACATCGTGCCGTCCTGATTGTCGACGAGTTCGACAGTCTGTTGCTGCTGCGGGAAGTCGATGCAGGACGCCGTCGTGATCTCCCAGAATCCATGGTCCTTCGTGGTGTGGGCGAGGATCTGGTTGAGGTGCGTGTGCCCGTTGAGCCACGCGACGACATTGGGGTACTTCAGCAGCAGGTCGATCAGCTCGCCGGCATTGTGCAGTTTCTCGGTGCTTCCCGGACGAAGGGCCTGGTTTTCCAAAGTGAAGCTGTTGTGGTGCGAGAAGATCAGCACCAGGCGCTTCTCCCTCTGCGCAGTCTCGAGTTCGGACTTGAGCCACTGGAATTGATCATCGGGAACGGCGCCGTCCGGTCCGGCGACCGCGTTGCAGGTGTCCAGGCCAAGTCCCCGCACCCACGGGTTGAGGTCCGCCTTCCACCACGTTTCGCCGCTGTCGAGGTTGTGCTGGGTGAAGCCGTGGCCGATCGGTCCGGGGTGCGTCTGAGTGCGGAAGTGCTCGGACATGAACTCCTGCGGTTCGAGCAGATGGCGTGCCGGGTCGGCCGTGACCTGCCGGAACCCGGAACGGCTGCCGCTCTGAACAGAGAGCGCGTCGACGCCTCGTTGGAGTGCACTGTTCGTCGCACCGTAGCCGGCGAGCGCGGAGGATGCGGTCGCCTCCATCGTGAAGGCCTTCTGATCGCCGAGCGCGAGAGACCGCAATTGCGCACTGATATCGAACGTGCCGAAGAAGAGCGTGTCGTGGTTGCCATAGACGGCGTACCAGGGCACGGGCAGACCGGGCGACTTCACGGGCCGGCTGATCGCCTGTTGCAGGAGGTTCGGTAGTCGCGGGAATCCGTATTCGCCAAACGAACCGCCCTCAGGATTTCCCGGGCGGTAGAACCATGGCGCGTCCGACCAGGCCTGGACGCCTTCATAGCGATCTCGGGAACCACTGTTCGGCGTTATTTCGAGGCCATCGAGTATGTCGATATACCAGCGCAATTCGAGGTGCGAATGCATGTCCGCGCTGTCGCCGGTGACGATCGCGGCACCCATCGGCGCGCCCGTCACGAGGCTGTACCGCAAGTCCTGAAAGGACGTCGTAGTGGCCGCGGCGACATGAACGGTCAGGGTGTCCTGCGGCCGGAAGGCACCGGCCCACGTCGAGTGATTCTGGACGATCATCGGCTCGATGCGCGCGGGCGACTGTGCGTCGATGAGGTGCATGTCCAACAGGTGCCCCAAGTACAGCAAGCTGCGCCGACGGGTCGTTCGAGCCGGGTCCGGCTTGCGCCGGAGGACGTCGAGCCGGGGGACGAAAGCTTCGCCGGGTCCGCTGACGAGTGTGCGGTACTTCCGGTTGCCCTTCGTGGCCTGCAGGATGGTCTGCGTCAGCGTGCTCGGGACGTCCGGCAACGCGGGCGCGGCCGCGAGTCGACCTGCGAGGAACGTGGCATCGAGCCCGGTCAGGGAGGCTAGTGCGGCTGTCCGGGCGAGGAACTGCCTCCGTGAAAGTCCGCTCACATGTCCTCGATTCTGTTTCGGAGTCCATTTGCCTCGACACGGGCTGAGTCGATCTCGGCGTCGCTCAGCCCGCACAATCGCAGGCACGAAGTCGCGATCGCGATCGAATCCCGATCGTCGGGGTCGCGGTCCCGACGAATCTGGATGACCACCTCGGTGAGTTGCAGCAGCAGTTCGCCGAGGCGAGTCTCGTTGATGACATCGCGGACGTTGGCGTGGGCCGCACGTTGGCCGAGCCGTCCGTAGGCGGACTGCAGACGTTGCCGTTGCATGCGGAACTGCTCGTACGGCTCGCGCTGAACTTCGGGGAGAAGGTAGAGCGTGCCGATGTTGTACGGGGTGGCGGCCAAGGTGAGCACGTCGACGGTGGCCAGGCAGAACAGAGCGGCCGCCGGGCTGGCGCCGTCGGCGACGAACTGTTCGATCCGTTGCGCTGCATCGAGGCTCGGCATCACCGATGTCGACAACAGTTCGATGAGCAACTCGTCCTTGTTCGCGAAGTGGTAGTAGAGCGAAGCCTGGCGAATTCCGACCTTCTCCGCGATCGTCCGCGTCGACGTCGCAGCGAACCCGTTCAGGGCGAACAGGGCCGCTGCGGCGTCGAGAATCTCCTCGCGTGGGGACGCATCACCGCTCGTCTCCGAATGGCGGGGTCGTCCCTGCCGGGGGCGCGGTGGCATGCGAATCATCGTCGCACGCCGCGCTATACGTTTGCGGGCTCCCGCTCCGGCGTGGTCGTCGGCGAGGCGGACGCGAGAAATGCACGCCAACCACCGAACTGGCTGATGTCCGGAGCGCCCTCGAGCGCGACCGGTTCGGCGAGGAATCCGCTGACCATCGAGCCGTCCTGGAGTCGCACCGAGCCGATGACCATCGGGCCTGGAATCGCGGCGACGAAGGTGCCGAAACCGGTCGCGGGCAACCGCCACACTTCGCCCTTGATACGGGTCCCGTCGGATTCCACCCTGCGGAGTCCAGGCTTCGGCGGCACGGTGTCGAGGGCGTGCAGCCGGTACTCGGGTGCGGTCTCCGTCGCGGTCACCAAGGTGCCGCCGGCTTGGACGAGTTGCCAGTTGAGCGGCTGTCCGGACAGATGCGCGCCGACGACGAAGATCTCGAGCTGCGGGTTCAGGAATCGCTGGGCGAGCTCGGCGAGCCGGCGGTCTGCGAACGCCGGACCCGTCAGCATCACCCCGAACGGCGTGCCGTTGACCATCCCGGCGGGAATCGCAATGGCGGACTTGTCGAGCAGATTCGCGAAGTTCGTGAACCGGCCCATCCGCGAGTTCGCGCCGACCGGGTCAGCGGCGACCTCATCGAGCGTCGGATGCCAGGTTGTCGTCGGCGTCAGGAGTGCCGCGCAGTCCTTGAGCAGTTCGTCGCCAGCAGCGCCGAGTCCGGCCAGGCGTGCAGTATCGGCTGCCCACTCGGCTGCGGTCTTGTCCTTGCCCGCGAGGATGATCGACGCGACGGTGGGGTCGAGGTCGCTCGCGTGCTGTTCGATGTGTTCGCCGACGGCGGCGTACCGCTCAGCGACGAACGCACCCTCATAGAGCAGCTTTGCGGCGTCGAGAAGGGGAGTGATGTCGACCTCGACGATCTCCGCGCCGGCGTTGGCGAACCTGTCGACCGCATTGCCGAATGCTTCCTTCCAGCCCGGCGCCAGCCCGTCGAGGTGATCGGGCGTCGGCACGGCAATGCGCGGACGACGGGGTAGGGACGGGCGCTCGACCGCTGGACGAGACAGCGGATCTGCAGCGTCCGGACCCTCCATGATCTCCGCGACCGCTCGGGCAAGTCCCAGGTCGCGGGCGAAAACCGTGACGCAGTCCTGCGTGTAGCACGCGGGCACGACGCCGGTGATCGGCACGAGCCCCTTCGTCGGCTTGACTCCGACGATGCCGTTGAGCGCAGCCGGTACCCGGCCGGAACCAGCGGTGTCGGTGCCGAGCGCGAAGTCGACCATCCCCAACGCGACCGCGACCGCCGAACCGGACGACGAACCGCCCGAGATGCGGTCCGGCGCCCACGCGTTGCGCACTGCACCGAACGGACTGCGCGTTCCGACCAGACCGGTCGCGAACTGATCCATGTTCGTCTTGCCGACGACGACGGCACCCGCGGCCCGCAACCTCGCTACCGCCGTCGCGTCGGCTGTCGGCATGTATGTGTACGTCGGCGCGGCGGCCGTCGTGGGGAGTCCCTCGACGTCGATGTTGTCCTTGACCGCGAACAGCAACCCGGCCAGCGGGAGCGTCGGATCGACGGCGGCAACCTCGGCGAGAACGTCATCCCGGGAACGAAGTTCGATCCACACTTCCGGACGATCCGCGGCCGCGATGCGGTCAAACGTTTGCTCTGGCGTCATGCGCGCACCGTCCTCAGTCCGCTCCTCGCTGCGTTCCTCGCTGCGATGCTCCCTCGTCCTCCTTGCGCGGGTCATGCGCGCACCGCCGCGAGAACCTGGCCCGGCGCAACCTGCTCGCCTGGCTTCACGTAGATCTCGAGCAGTTTTCCGGCAACCGGTGCCGGCACCCGGGACTCCATCTTCATCGCCTCCAGGGAAAGGATCGGATCGCCTTCATCGAGCGCGACGCCGACCGATGCGTTGAGTTGCCACACCGTGGCAGTGAACGGAGCAGTCACCGGGATCGCTCCCTCCGGTATCGAGACTGATTCTGCCGCAACCGGTTCCGGGTCGTCACGACGGTCGAACTCACCGGCCGCCGCCCAGCGCCGCTTCTCGGCCTCGAATGCCGCCGACTGCTTGGTGCGGAATTCCGCGATCGAGTCCGAGTTGTCGCGCAGGAATGCGTTGTACTCGGCGAGCGAGAAGGTGCCTTCCTTCGTCTCGAAATCACCGCGTCCCGCATCGGTTTCGGCACGCAGTTCGAGTAGTTCGTCCGCGGTGACGGGATACCACTCGATGCGGTCGAAGAACCGCAGCGCCCAGGGGTTGTCCTGGAACAGTCCGCCGCGCCGGAAGCGGTTCCAGATCTGGACGGTCCGGCCGACGAACTGGTAGCCGCCGGGGCCTTCCATGCCGTAGATGCACAGGTACGCGCCGCCGATGCCGACCGAGTTCTCCGCGGTCCACGTGCGGGCCGGGTTGTACTTCGTCGTGACGAGGCGGTGGCGCGGGTCCAACGGCGTGGCGACCGGCGCGCCGAGGTACACGTCGCCGAGACCGAGCACGAGGTACGAGGCGTCGAAGACGGTTTTGTAGACGTCGTCGACGCTGTCGAGCCCGTTGATCCGGCGGATGAATTCGATGTTCCACGGGCACCACGGGGCGTCGTCGCGGACACCGGCCATGTACCGCTCGATCGCCAGTCGCGTCGCCGGGTCGTCCCAGCTCAGCGGCAGTCGAACGGTGCGCGACGGCACGACGAGCTCGTTTGTGGCCGGGACCTCGGCCTCGAGTTCGGCGAGCATCTCGCACAGCTTTCGCGGCGACAGCACGTCGGGATCGGTGTGGATCTGCAGCGACCGAATTCCCGGCGTCACGTCGATGATTCCGCGCGGTGCGTGTTCGGCAAGCGCTGTCTGCAGCGCGTGGATGCGCATGCGGAGACCCAGGTCGAGCTCGAGCGGACCGTATTCGACCAGGAGGTTCTCGTCGCCTGCGCGCCGGTACGTCACCGATGGGCGGTCGTCCGTGGCGTCGAGCTGCTGGAGAATTCCGTTGTCGAACGTTCGCGCTGCCGGCGCGTGCGCCTCACCGACGGGTACGAATCGCACGGTATCGCCCGGGCGGAGCTGTCCGAGTTTCCACAGTTCGCTGCTCGCGACGACCGCCGGGCAGACGAATCCGCCGAGCGACGGGCCGTCGGGGCCGAGGATGATCGGGGTGTCGCCGGTGAAGTCCAAGGCGCCGATCGCGTACGCGTTGTCGTGGATGTTCGACGGGTGCAGTCCCGCGTCGCCACCG
>JAJFUQ010000067.1 GCA_021372355.1 Nocardiaceae bacterium
TCAGCGTTCGACTCTGGTGACACCGCGTGGATTATCACGGCGTCGGCACTCGTTCTGCTGATGACGCCGGGACTTGCTTTCTTCTACGGAGGCTTGTCGCGATCGAAGTCCGTCCTCAACATGATGATGATGTCGTTCGGCGCCCTGGGCGTCGTCAGCGTCATCTATGTGCTGTGGGGTTACTCGATGTCGTTCTCGTCGGCACACACCGGTGACAGCGATTTCTTCGGCGTATTCTCCAACCCGTTCTCGTTGTGGGGACTCTCGCAGCTTCTCGAGACCCGTGACGTCACGGTCGACGGCGCACTCGTCAAGAGCGCGGTTGTCTGGGGTGGATTCGGTGGTATCCCGGCCATCATCTGGGTGGGCTTCCAGCTGACCTTCGCGGTCATCACCGTTGCCCTCATCAGCGGCGCGATCGCAGAGCGCGTCAAGTTCAGCACCTGGCTGATCTTCAGCGGTCTGTGGGCCACGCTCATCTACTTCCCGCTGTCGCACATGGTGTGGGGTGGCGGTCTGCTGTCGAACTCTGAGCACGGCATCGCGGCCAAGTTGTTCGGTACCACGGACGGTGTTGCCACCGTTGCCCCGGTCGACTTCGCCGGTGGAACGGTCGTCCACATCAACGCTGGTATGGCTGGTCTGGTTCTCGCGCTCATCGTCGGTAAGCGCAAGGGCTGGGGCAAGGTTGCGTTCCGCCCGCACAACATCCCGTTCGTCATGCTCGGCGCGGCACTGCTGTGGTTCGGTTGGTACGGCTTCAACGTCGGTTCTGAGGGTAAGGCTGACCTCATCGCCGGCCTGGTGTGGATCAACACCACCGCTGCCACCGCCGCCGCAATGCTCGGATGGCTCCTCTACGAGAAGATCCGCTACGGCCACGCCACGAGCGTGGGTGCTGCTTCGGGTGCCGTTGCCGGTCTCGTCGCCATCACTCCGTCGTGTGGTGCGGTCTCGCCGGTCGGTTCGCTGGCCGTCGGTGTCATCGCCGGTGCCGCTTCGGCATGGGCTGTGGGCCTGAAGACCAAGTTCAACTTCGACGATTCGCTCGACGTCGTCGGCGTCCACCTGGTTTCGGGTCTCTGGGGCACCATCTCGGTCGGTTTCCTGTCCACCACGACCGGTCTGTTCTACGGTCACGACTACAAGCAGCTGGTCGTCCAGATCGTCATCGCTCTGTCGGCGCTGATCTTCACCGCAGTCCTCACCACGATCATCGCCCTGGCTCTCAAGCCGCTCGGCTGGCGTGTCAGTGACGAGGCTGAGGCGACTGGTATCGACGAAGCTGAGCATGCAGAAACCGCTTACGACTACGTGAACGTATCGTAGGCCCGAGAACCGAGAGCATCGAAGGGATAAGAGATGAAGCTGATCACTGCGATCATCAAGCCGTTCACCCTCGAGGACGTGAAGACGGGCCTTGAGCAGGCAGGCGTGCTTGGCATGACCGTCAGCGAGGTTCAGGGCTACGGGCGCCAGAAGGGCCACACCGAGGTCTACCGTGGCGCCGAGTACTCGGTCGATTTCGTTCCGAAGGTTCGCGTCGAGGTCGTCGTCGACGACGCGGCGGTCGACAAGGTCGTCGAGACCATCGTAGAGGCGTCGCGCACCGGCAAGATCGGTGACGGCAAGGTCTGGGTCACCCCGGTTGAGTCGGTGATCCGAGTTCGCACCGGAGAACGCGGTACGGATGCCATCTGACCCAAAAGGGTCGCGACGCGGCGGCCCCGCTCCAGCTGGAAAGGCTGGGGCGGGGCCGTCCCCGTCAGCAGGCCCTAATTCCGGAGCTCGCAAGGCTGCGGCCGGGTCGTCGCCATCGAGTGCGCCGAACGTCTCCAAGTCCGCAGGCGACTTGTCCCGGGCCTTGGGCCAACTGTTGGAGAACAGCCGGGGCCGGCACCGCCGCCTCGACGCGAAGGCTCTTCGCGCCGCACTGCTCGATCTCTACGAGTTCTGGCTGACCTCGAAGGGGCACGAGGCTGGCATTCTCGCGGGAAGCGGCTTCGCGCTCGTCGCCGTCGGTGGACTGGCGCGACGTGAAATGCTCCCGTACTCCGATCTCGACCTGGTTCTGCTGCACGATCAGAAGGACCAGACCAAGGTTTCCGAGGTCGCCGATTCACTGTGGTACCCCCTGTGGGACGCCCACATCAAGCTCGACCACAGTGTCCGAACCGTGCCGCAAGCCCTGTCGGTGGCGAGCACGGACCTGACCGCCATGCTCGGGCTTCTCGAAGCCCGCCACATCGTTGGTGATGAAGACCTTTCCGGGGCTCTCATCGACGGTGTTCGCAAAGACTGGCGCGCGAACGTGCGCAACCGGTTCGACGAGGTCGTCGAACAGACTCGCAGCCGCTGGCAGCGCAGCGGCGACGTGGCGCATCGTGCCGAGCCCGACCTGAAAAACGGTCGCGGCGGCATGCGCGATGTCCAACTGCTCGAAGCGCTTTCGCTCGCGCAGCTCACCGATGGCATGCCGTCGATGTCCGGCGACTGGCCGAGCGGAGGGCCGCGCGAGGCGGAGAGGCATCTGCTCGATGTCCGCACCGAACTGCACGTCGTCGCCCGTCGCGCGCGGGACCAACTGCGGGCCCAGGACGCCGACGAAATCGGTGCGGCGCTCGGTATCGGTGACCGTTTCGACCTGGCGCGCATGATCAGCGACTCCGCTCGCACGATCACGTACGCCGTCGATGTCGGACTCCGGACCGCTCAGAATGCACTGCCACGCAAAGGAATTTCGCGGCTGCGTCGAGCGCCGGTGCGACGACCACTGGATGAAGGGGTGGTCGAACACGCCGGTGAGGTCGTTCTGGCGCGGGATGCGCGTCCGGAGCGCGATCCGGGCCTGATTCTGCGCGTGGCGGCAGCCTCGGCGCAGACCGGACTCCCGATGTCGGCTGGAACGCTGAGCCGGCTTGCCGAGTCGGCGCCCGAATTGCGCACGCCGTGGCCGAAGGAGGCCGTCAACGACTTCCTCGTGATGCTCGGCGCGGGTACGAACACGATCGATGTCATCGAGGCGCTCGACCGCACGGGGCTTTGGGGCCGACTACTCCTGGAGTTGGGAGCGGTGCGTGACCTGCCGCCGCGCGACTCGATCCACACGTGGACGGTCGACCGTCACCTCGTCGAGGCGACGGTCTATGCCGCTGGTTTTGCCACCCGGGTCTCCCGCCCGGACCTGCTCGTTCTGGGCGCCCTGTTGCACGACATCGGCAAGGGACGCGCGGGCGACCACAGCACCGTCGGTGCCGAGCTCGCCCGCCAGATCGGCAAGCGGCTCGGACTGTGGCCGGACGACATCGATCTGTTGGCCCGGATGGTGCGTTTCCATCTGTTGCTGCCCTCCACGGCGGCGCGGCGCGATCTCGCCGACCCGGCGACCGCGGAAGACGTCGTAGCCCAGCTCGACGGTGACGCCGTGCTGCTGGACCTCCTGCACGCCCTGGCCGAAGCCGACTCGTTGGCGACCGGACCCGGCGTCTGGGGTGACTGGAAGTCGACCCTCATCGGGGAACTGGTCCGCCGGTGTCGGGCCGTGCTGGCGGGGGAGAACCTCCCGGCACCCGATCCGATCCCGCCGGAGCTGCTCGAACGGGCGGGCGGCGGTGGCCTGCACGTCGACATGCGGCCGATGACCGAGCACACCCACATGGTCACGATCATCGCGCCCGACCGTCCGGGCTTGCTCTCGGATGCGGCGGGAGTGCTCGCGCTGAACTCGCTGCGCGTGCTGGGTGCGTCGGTGGGTGGATCGCAAGGGTCGGCGATCAACACGTTCGCCGTCTCGCCTCGATTCGGGGCGCCGCCGGACCCGCAGCTGTTGCGCCTGGAATTAATGCGCGCGATCAGCGGCTCGCTCGACGTCGACGCACTCCTGGCTAAACGTGCCGCGGAGTGGGAGGCGACGAAGCCGGTCGTGGTGAAGCCGACGGGTCTGCCGTCGAACCACCCGCACCCCAAGCCGCGCGTCCTGTGGTTCCCCGATGCGCATTCCGGTCTCAAGATCATGGAATTGCGTGCGGAGGACCAACTCGGCCTGCTCAGCAAGGTCGCGGGGGCGCTCGAAAAGTGCGGTGCGGATGTGCGTTGGGCCAAGGTCTCGACGATGGGTTCGCTCGTTGTCGATACCTTCTGCATCGAGGTCGGCGCGGTCCCGATGAAGGACATCGAGGCGGCAGTTCTCGCGGTCGTCGAGAACGCGAAATCGGCGTCCTGAATCGTGCGGCGTGTCGCGGTTCAATGCCCGTGCATCGCCGCGGCCCCCGGTGATAACGTTGCGATCACGCCAGCTGTTATGTGATCGAAATCATTGCTAACGCAGTGAGATCGGCGTCGCAGCGGGTGGTCCGGTCGGGGGCTACGAGCAGTAACGGGTGCGAATGAACACGAAGCGTTGGGTGCCTAGCAAGTCGTTTGTCATGGCGCTCATGGCTATCTCCAGTGGCTCAGCCGGTGGAGTGTCCGCAGTCCTCGCCATGCAGGCAGGCGATCGTGAGACCGGGCCGGTCCGTCCGGACTTCTCGTACGACTTGGATCACCGCCTCTCCGCGTAGTCGGTTCCTGTCGTCAGGGCATACCGCCTCGCGGCCTCGGCAGCTGTTCGCCTACCCTGGTCCGGGTAGGACTCACGACTCCAGGAGCGCTTTTCGGTGTTCGAATCCCTGTCTGATCGGTTGACCGGTGCGCTGCGCGATCTGCGCGGCAAGGGCCGACTGACGCCCGCCGACATCGATGCCACATGTCGAGAGATCCGTCTCGCGCTGCTCGAAGCCGATGTCGCGCTGCCCGTCGTTCGGTCGTTCATCAACCGCATCAAAGAGCGCGCCAAGGGCCACGAGGTCTCCGGTGCGCTGAATCCTGCGCAGCAGGTCGTCAAGATCGTCAACGAGGAGCTCATCGAGATCCTCGGCGGCGAGACCCGCCGCATCCAGCTCGCCAAGCAGCCGCCGACGGTCATCATGCTCGCTGGTCTGCAGGGTTCGGGTAAGACGACCCTCGCCGGAAAGCTCGCGAAGTGGCTCAAGGGTCAGGGGCACACGCCGCTGCTCGTGGCCTGTGACCTCCAGCGTCCGGGTGCGGTCCAGCAGCTGAAGGTGATGGGTGAGCGCGCCGGCGTTCCCACTTATGCACCGCATCCCGGCACGAACGTCGGTGGCGGTGACAACCCGCTCGGCATCTCGGCCGCCGATCCGGTCACCGTGGCACGCGACGGTCTCGCAGAAGCGCGTAACAAGCAGTACGACGTGGTCATCGTCGACACCGCCGGTCGCCTCGGTATCGACGCCGAGCTGATGCGGCAGGCCGCGGACATCCGCGACGCGGTCGACCCGGACGAGATCCTGTTCGTTCTCGACGCGATGATCGGTCAGGACGCGGTCAACACCGCCCAGGCCTTCAAGGACGGCGTCGGGTTCACCGGTGTCGTGCTCACCAAGCTCGACGGTGACGCCCGCGGTGGTGCCGCGCTGTCGGTCCGTCAGGTCACTGGCGAGCCGATCATGTTCGCGTCGACCGGTGAGAAGCTCGAGGACTTCGACGTCTTCCACCCGGAGCGCATGTCGAGCCGCATCCTCGGTATGGGTGACCTCCTCACCCTCATCGAGCAGGCCGAACAGCATTTCGACGAACAGCAGGCGATGGCCACCGCGGCCAAGATCGGCTCCGGAGAACTCACGCTCGAGGACTTCCTCGAGCAGATGATGATGATCCGCAAGATGGGCCCGATCGGAAACATCCTCAAGATGCTTCCGGGCGCCGGCCAGATGAAGGACGCGCTCGCGGCGGTCGACGACAAGCAACTCGACCGCGTCCAGGCGATCATCCGCGGTATGACGCCGGCTGAGCGCGCCAACCCCAAGATCATCAACGCCTCCCGTCGTCTGCGCATCGCGAACGGTTCGGGTGTGAAGGTCAGCGACGTCAACCAACTCGTCGACCGGTTCTTCGAAGCCCGCAAGATGATGACCCAAATGGGCCGTCAGATGGGCTTCCCGGGCGCCGCTCGCGGCTCGAACCGCAAGAACGCCAAGAACCGCAAGGGCAAGAAGGGTGGCCGCGGGCCGACGGCTCCGCGTTCGCCGCAGGGTTTCCCCGGCCTGCCGGGTGGCATGCCCGGAATGCCGGCTGGCTTCCCGGACCTGTCGAACATGCCGAAGGGCCTGAACGAACTCCCGCCAGGGCTCGAGGGCATCGACCTGTCGAAGCTGAAGTTCCCGAAGAACTGAGTCGAAAACGGTTCGGTGCTCTGACGGAGCCGTCAGCGATATATATCGATGGCGAACCCGGCAGAGCACCGAACCGTTTTGCAGTTGCCTAGAGCGGCGTCACGTACGCCCCGGTCAGTCCGCCGTCGACGAGAAACTGCGACGCGGTGATGAACGACGAGTCGTCACTGGCCAGGAAAGCGACGGCGGCGGCGATCTCTTCCGGCTCGGCGAAGCGTCCGAGCGGAATGTGCACGAGTCGCCGCGCGGCCCGTTCCGGGTCCTTTGCGAACAGTTCCTGCAGCAGGGGCGTGTTGACCGGTCCCGGGCACAATGCGTTGACCCGGATACCCTCCCTCGCGAACTGGACCCCGAGTTCCCGGCTCATCGCGAGGACACCGCCCTTCGAGGCGGTATAGGAGATCTGGGACGTCGCCGCACCCATCACCGCCACGAATGACGCGGTGTTGATGATCGAGCCTTTGCCCTGTCGCTGCATGTGCGGAATCGCGTACTTGCAGCCCAGGAACACCGACGTCAGGTTGACCTCCTGGACGCGGCGCCACGCGTCGATGCCCGTGGTCAGAATCGAGTCGTCGTCGGGCGGCGAGATGCCGGCATTGTTGAACACGATGTCGAGGCGTCCATGGCGTTCCACCACGTCGTCGAACAGGCCACGGATGCCGTCCTCGTTCGTGATGTCGACCTGTGCGAACTCACCGCTCACCGCATCAGCGACGGCCTTACCGGTGGTCGCGTCGACGTCCACGACGACGACGTGAGCCCCCTCCGCGGCCAACCGGACGGCGCTGGCCTTTCCGATCCCACTCCCGCCACCGGTGATGACGGCGACGCGGTCCTGCAAGCGCTGCAATGTACTTCCCTTCACGTAGCGATGAAGACGTTCTTGGTTTCGGTGAATGCGAGTGCCGCGTCGGGTCCGAGTTCGCGACCGAGTCCGGACTGACGAAAGCCGCCGAAGGGCGTCCAATACCGCACCGACGAATGCGAGTTGACGGACAGATTGCCGGATTCGACACCTCGCGCGACGCGCAGAGCGCGCCCCACGTCCGACGTCCAGATAGACCCAGAGAGCCCGTACTCGGTGGCGTTCGCGAGCGCGATCGCGTCGGCTTCGTCGTCGAACGGCAGGACTGCGACGACCGGCCCGAACACTTCCTCCTGCGCGATCCGGTCGGTCCGGTCGGCGAGGACGACCGTCGGCGGGTACCAGTACCCAGGTCCATCGGGGCACGATCCCGCGAAGGCGACGTCGCCGACGTAGTCCGCGACGCGATCGCGGTGCTCGGACGAGATGAGCGGTCCCATCTCGCTGTCCGCGTTCGTAGGGTCGCCGACCCGAACCGTGCGCACGGCTGGTTCCAGGAGCTCCAGGAAACGATCGAAGACACTGCGCTGCACGAGAATGCGGGAACGTGCGCAGCAGTCCTGACCGGCGTTGTCGAAAGCGCCCATCGGGGCAGCCGCGGCCGCGGCCTCGAGGTCGCTGTCGGCGAAGACGATGTTCGCGCTCTTGCCGCCCAGTTCGAGCGTCACGCGCTTGACCTGTTCGGCACACCCCGCCATGATCCGCTTGCCGACCTCCGTGGAGCCGGTGAAAACGATCTTTCGCACGGCAGGGTTCGTGACGAACCGCTCACCGACGATTGAGCCCTTGCCCGGCAGAACTTGGAACACTCCCTCCGGAATACCCGCCTCACGTGCGAGTTCCTGCAACCGGAGGGCCGTGAGTGGCGTCAGTTCCGCGGGCTTGAGCACCACAGTGTTGCCGGCCGCGAGAGCGGGCGCGAAGCCCCACGACGCGATCGGCATCGGGAAGTTCCACGGCGCGATGACACCGACGACGCCCAGGGGTTCCGCGAACGTGACGTCGATGCCGCCGGCGACCGGAATCTGTCTTCCGTGCAAGCGCTCGGGCATGCCGGCGGCGAAATCCAGGACATCGCGGACGTTGCCCGCCTCCCACCGCGCATTGCCGATGGTGTGACCGGAATTCTCGACCTCGATGCGGGCGAGATTCTCGATGTCGGCGTCGACCGCGCTCGCGAATCGGCGCAGCAGTCGCGCGCGGTCTCCCGGCGTGACGTCCCGCCAGGTCGAGAAGGCCTGCTGGGCCCGGTCGATCGCCGCATCGGTCTCGGCGACCGAGTACCCCTCGACGACGCAGATTTCGTGCTCGTTCGCAGGGTTGACCAGCGTCTTAGAGTCGTTCAAAGCCACGCATCCGCTCCCAGTCGGTGACCGCCGCATCGAACGCCTCGACTTCGACGCGGGCCATATTGAGGTAGTGGTCTACCACATCGTCGCCGAAAGCTGCGCGGGCGGCAGCGCTCGCGCCGAAGAGTTGGGCGGCCTCCCGCAGTGTCGTCGGAACGTGAGTCTTGTCGGCGAGATAGGCGTTGCCGAGGGTTTCGTCCTCGAGTGTCAACCCGTTCTCGATCCCGTGCAGGCCAGCCGCGATCATCGTGGCGACCGCGAGATACGGGTTGACGTCGCCACCCGGGACGCGGTTTTCAACCCGCAGCGCGTCGCCATGACCGACGACGCGAAACGCGCAGGTCCGGTTGTCGACGCCCCAGGCCACCGCGGTCGGGGCGAAACTGCCCTTCGCGAAGCGCTTGTAGGAGTTGATGTTCGGCGCATACATGAGCGTGAACTCGCGTGCACACGCGAGTTGACCCGCGAGGAACCCGCGCATCGTGTCGGTGAAGCCGGCGAACGCCGATTGCGCGCCGTGCCGCATGCTCATGTGGATGTGACACGAGTTGCCTTCTCGCTCATTGAATTTCGCCATGAAGGTGAGGCTGTGGCCCTGCTGTGAGGCGATCTCCTTGGCGCCGGTTTTGAAGATCGCATGGTTGTCGCAGGTCGTCAACGCGTCTTTGTAGCGGAACGCGATCTCCTGCTGTCCGTCGTTGCACTCACCCTTCGCCGATTCGACGGTCATCCCGGCGCCCGCCATCGACGTCCGGATCTTGCGTAGGAGAGGTTCGATGCGCGATGTACCCAGAATCGAGTAGTCGACGTTGTATTGGTTGGCCGGTGTGAGGCCGTGATAACCGGCCCGGCGCGCGGCTTCGTACGTGTCGTCGAATGCGATGAATTCGAGTTCGGTCGCCGCGAAGGCCGTGAGCCCGTGTGCGGCAAGCCGGTCGATCTGCGCGCGCAGGATCTGCCGCGGTGACGCGACGACGGGCGTTCCGTCGAGCCACTCGAGGTCGCACAAGATCAGTGCG
Organism: Nocardiaceae bacterium; assembly: GCA_021372355.1. Classification (GTDB taxonomy): domain Bacteria; phylum Actinomycetota; class Actinomycetes; order Mycobacteriales; family Mycobacteriaceae; genus Smaragdicoccus. The sequence goes on from JAJFUQ010000067.1 coordinate 9,467, forward strand.
GTGCCGGGCTGCCACGGTATTCGGCGCAAAGTCGTGAAGTCCGGCCGCAGCAGGAAGTCCCCGTAACCGCGCTCCCACGAGGACATCGCATAGCCGTCCACCGTGGTCATCTCGACGTCGACAGCGAGGAGGTAGTTGCACGCCTCGGTGCCCTGCGTCGCCACCTCGCTCAGGAAGTAACGGGCATCGCACCGCTTTCCCTGCAGGCGGCCCTGCATGTCGGTCATGGCGACGACGACGGTGTCGATCTCGCCGCGGTCCACAGACGTGGATAGATGGTCGATGGTCAGCATGCCGTCCGCCATGTGCCTATCCTGCGCTCCCGACGGCTTGCGCCGCAGTAGGTTTGGACACGTGCGGTTCCATCTGCGTGGTGTCGTGCTCCCCGGCACCGAAGAACGTGATCTGTGGATTCACGACGGGGTCATTTCCTTCGAGCCTATTGCGAACGCGGACACCCTGAGCGATCGCGGCTGGATCGTTCCCGGCCTGGTCGACGCGCACTGCCACGTCGGGATCAAGTACGGCGGCGGCGACGAAACGCGCGAAGGTGCGATCAAGCAAGCCGAGATGGAGCGTGAAGTGGGCGCGTTGCTCCTTCGCGATGCGGGCTCACCGATCGACACGCGTTTCATCGACGATCACCACGACCTCCCGAAGATCATTCGCGCCGGTCGGCACATCGCGTTTGCCCGCCGATACATCCGAGATCTCGGGATCGAACTCGAGGACGTGTCGCAGTTGCCCGATGCCGTTCGCTACCAAGCGCGGCGCGGCGACGGCTGGGTCAAGATCGTCGGCGACTGGATCGATCGGGGAGTAGGCGACCTGGCGCCGCTGTGGCCAGACGACATCCTGAAGCAGGCGATCGAGGCGGCCCACGAAGAGGGTGCGCGCGTCACGGCGCACGTCTTCGGTGAAGACGCGCTGCCCGGCCTCATCAACGCCGGCATCGACTGCATCGAACACGGAACAGGCCTGACCGACGACACCGTCACGATGATGGCGGCCCGGGGAGTCGCATTGGTGCCCACTCTCATCAACATCGAGAACTTCCCGGACATCGCGAGCGGGGCATCGAAGTTTCCGAAGTATCAGAGCCACATGCTCGACCTCCACAAGCGGGTCAAGCAGACGGTCGCGAACGCGCACGAAGCCGGGATCGCGATCTATGCGGGTACCGACGCCGGCGGCGGAATCATCCACGGGCGTGTGGCGGACGAAGTCGAGGCGTTGAAGGGTGCGGGGCTGACCCCGGACGAAGCCCTCGGTGCGGCGAGTTGGAACGCCCGCCCGTGGCTCGGGCACCCCGGTATCGAGCACGGCGCCCCCGCAGATCTGCTTGTCTACCGCGAGGATCCGCGATCGGGTGCGGGTGTGCTGTCGGCGCCCGACTACGTCATCCTGCGCGGCAACCTGGTTGTCCGGAGATAGCAACGAGAGGGTGGGCTGATTCCAGCCCTGGGGCTGGTGTCGAAGCACTTGCTGAGTTGGGACAGTGAGTGGGCGGTCGGGAGACGCCCGATCCAGCAGCTCAGGAGCCATCAATGAACGCCATCACGAACCGCATCCGTGCCCTCGGATTGTCTTTCACCGGCTTGGTGGGATTGGCAGTCGCCCTCGCCCCGGTCGCCTCCGCTGGGCCTAACCTGAACCACAACGAGACGCTGGCCGAATTGTGAACCGAGCCAGCTGCTTGGTGAATGCGGGCCGACTTGCCCGCTTGCGCGGCAACTACCGGATGGCCGAGCGATTGCTGCGGTCGGCCATCGCGGCCGCGAAACCGCACTCAGAATCCGACGTCTGCTCGCGGAACGAACTGGCGATTCTGTTCAAGTACACCGGCCGTTTCGCCGAAGCCGAGGCGCTGTATCGACAGGCACTGGCCATCCTCGAGACCGCGAACGGCGATCCCCTGAGTGCAGCAGCGATCTACCACAATCTCGGGGGCTTGGCGCACGCTCGCAAGGACTACGTCGGGGCGGAAGAACCGGCCCGCCGAGCGGTCGAAATCCGACTGCGGACACTCGGCCCACGTCATATCGACACAGCGGCTGATCAAGCGGCGCTCGCCGCGATCCTGGACGGGCTCGGCCGCGTCGACGAGGCGGAGCAACTGCTGCGAACGGCGCTCGAGACGTTTGAGCAGCGAGTCAACGATTACGAGGTCGCGGTAACTTTGGGGAACCTGGCGGTGATCGTACAGCGGCGCGGAGACTTGCTCGCCGCAGAGTCGATGCAGCGTCGCGCGCTCGCGATCCGGGAATCGATGCAGGGGCCTACGCATCCGGAGCTTGCGGTGCCACTCTCCAACTTGGCTGTCACCCTCACCCGTCAAGGCCGACATGACGAGGCGGTGCCTTTGCTGCGTCGCGCGCTGGCACTCGCCAAGGTTGCGATCGAGCCCACTCATCCGAACCTCGCGATCCTCCGTAACAACGTTGCCAAAGCGGAGGCGGCGGCCGTTTGACGGCGCCCACGGCAGTGATCTTGCGGGGTCGATTGGTCGTTACTCGCTAGCAAGATCATTGTCAGCCGATTCCCAGCGCGAAATGTCCGTTTAGATCCCAGGATTTCGGCAAATGGCTGGAAAGCTTGATCCCCGATGAACGACGGTACGGGGGCCAAGTGACCGCAACCGAACAACAGTTGACCGCTGGTCCGATGGTTGACCAGAAGAGTGTCGCCAAACGCGACAAACACCTGCATCAGATCGACCTGTTTCGCCTGATCACGTTCGGTGGAGTGATCCTCGACCACGTCCTGTTGAACGTGGTGGCACTCGCGAACGTGGCGGCCGGCGGTATGGGTCTGCTCCTGCGCTACACCCGCTACGGCTTCTTCGGACTGACGGGCTTCGTGCTCGCGTACCAGTACCGGAGCCGGGAGCTCCACGCGCCGGCGTTCTGGCGACGCCGATTCAAGCTTGTCGGGCTGCCCTTCGTGACGTGGAGCCTGTTCTATTGGCTGTACGGGCGGTTCCGGCGTGACGAACTCGATGATGTCTTCGCCAGCACTGGCTCGCTGGTGGGGTCCGCCAAGAGCGTCACGTACGACCTCGTCACCGGCAACGCGTGGGGACACCTGTACTTCCTGTCGGTGTCGATGCAGATCTACGCCGTGTTTCCGCTGCTTCTGTGGGTGCTGCGACGCACGTGGGGGTATCACCGTTACTTGCTCGCCGCCAGCTTCGCCTTCCAGGCGACGGTCATGCTCGCGATGGTGCGCCCGGTTCCCGCGTTCTTCGCAGACGGCCTGCCGAACACACTGTGGCGAAATCTGGACATCACGCTCATTCCGTACCAGTTCTTCGTGGTCGCGGGAGCAATGGCAGCGCTCCACTTCGACGCCTTCACGCGACTCATGGTGCGCTGGCGAGCGCTGTTGATGGTCGCCGGTGTCGCGGTCATCGCCGGGACACTCGTGTATTACGTGCACGTGCTCGGGCAGGGCGAACCGATGGACCGTGCCACGAATGCGTTCATGCTGCACAACGCCTTCGCGTTCATCTCGATCATCGTGATCGTGTACTGCCTCGGGACCATCTGGCAGGAGCGGCGGACGCCCGGTTCGGGAGCGGATCGATTCCTCAAGACCGCCTCGGATCGGTCGTTCGGCATCTACCTCGCGCACGCGCTAGCGCTCGATGCACTCCTCCCGCAGGCCGCAACGTGGGATATCCCGACCCTGCCACGTGTGCTCATCACGTACGCGGCGACCGTCACCCTGACCGTGTTCATCGTGGAGGTTCTGCGGCGCAGTCCGATCAGCCTCATCACCACCGGACGTGAGCAGATCGACTGGCGCACCCAGAACGCGGGGAAGTCGATGCTCGTCGGCGTAGCCGGAATCGTGCTGGGCTGCGTGCTGCGCTACGGACTCGATCTCTGGGTCGGCGGGGTCGCGGCGTGGACCGGAGTGGTGCTCATCGCATCGGCTGTCGTCGTGGCTCGTCGGCAGCGGCGGGACGTGCTGCCGGTGCCCGAAGACGTGACCGGAGAACTGGTCCGGTCAGGCTCGTAGCGCCGCCAGAACGAGGTCGGCCATCGCCGTCTTGCCCCGCGCGTTGGGGTGGTACGGCGCCGACGACGTGATTCCGTCGAGCCACGGCTCGGCGGAACACACCGTGTGGGCGGCGCCGAGTGCCGCAGTGTCGACGAGGATGGCGCCCGCCGTCTGCGCTGCGCGCGCGGTGGCTGCGCCCAACTCGTCATGGACGTGTGCGATCTCCGCGACCTGGTGATCGGTGAGGGTCAGATCCGGGCACTTGCGGTTGGATGGCTCGACCGCGGGCGGATAGCTGACGACCACGATCTTCGCGTGCGGTGCTCTCACCCGAACCGCATTGATCGTCTCCACCAGTGCGTCCTCGACGGCCTTGTAGTTCGCGGCCGTGGGTTCGGGCGGTGGCCCACCCCGCCCGCACCCGGTGTTCGCGCAACTCATCGCCATCATCCGGCCGAAATAGCCGATGTCGTTGCCCCCGGCGGTGATGGTCACGAGGTCCGTGTCGCGCGTGACGGCATCGATCTGCGGGCGATCAACGAGGGGTGCTTGGGGGACTCGGAGAATGTTCTTGGTGGTCGCCCCGGAGCAGGTGGCGTCCACGAGACGCATGTCGAGCGCCGCGGCGATCTGGCGCGGGTAGCTGTCCACGGATTGTTGGCATCGCGTGCCGCTGACCTGGTCGCCGCCGGGGCCGGAGGCATACGAACTACCCAGCGCCACATAGGTTCGCGGCAGTTCTGGCAGGGCCGCGACAACCGCGCGCACGGGCTGGTCGATGGTCTTCGACGGTTCGTCAGACAGCACGACTGCCGTGGCCACGGCGGCACCAATGGCACCGACGACCACAGTGGTCAGCCCGGCAGCCTGTCGACGTCGCATGTCCCAAGTTTCACATAGGAAACGAAATCGCATCGAAGTCGACACTGTTTCCGTGATCACGCTCCCCGCGCGTCATCGGCGTGGCGCAGACCGTTTTTTGCCGGTCTTGGGTGGCGTACTGTCGGCAACAGATGCCCTGTTTGTAAGGAGGCTGTCATGGCCGACTGGCTCGAACTCTGCAAGACCGCGCTCGCTGGATTCGGGGAGCGGGTACGACAAGTCAAAGACTGGCACGCGCCGACACCGGATACCGAGTGGGACGTGGCGCAGTTGGTTCGCCACGTCATCGGTGAACAGCAATGGGTGGGTCCGTTGACCGCTGGGCTGTCGGTCGCGGACGCCGGTAAAGACATTGAGGTAATCGGCGAGGATCTACCCGCCGAATGGGACCGGTTCTCCGCGCAGGCGCTGAAGGCCTGGGAGAACGCGAACCCGGAGGGAACGGTCAGCCTGTCCTATGGACTCGTGCCGATCGAGCATTACCTTCGCGAGATGGTGTGCGATGCAACCGTCCACACCTGGGATCTGGCGCGCGCGATCGGCGCCGACGAGACCCTCGACCCGACGCTCGTGCAAGAGGTCTTGGACGAGATCGAGCCAAAGAAGGACATGCTCAAGGCATCTGGCTTGTTCGCCGATCCCGTGCCGGTCCCCGATGACGCGTCGCCCCAGGATCGCCTGCTCGCGATGACGGGCCGGGATCCGCGGTAGGAAAGGGCAGCACATACACTGCCGATCTATGTCTCGCTGGGGGTTGTCCGCGCTGGCCCTCGCGGCGCTGGTGGTGCTCGGCGGTTGTTCGAGCTCGACCGAGGGTTCCGCGGTGTCAACCGGAGCTTCGAGCGCCGACCGAACCACGACGCCGGACGATGCTTCCGCCGACCGCTTCTACCTCGAGAACGAGGTGACGGGCGCCTATTGGTTCGCGACGGCGGATCGGCAGTGGCGCTGTGCGATCGTTCCGCAGATGTTCATCACGCGGGTGTCCGATCCCGTGGCCGGATGCCAGCCGGGAGCACCCACGAACAAGGGATTCGACGACGCTCCCTTGGTACCTGATCACTTCAACGGGAATCCGGCTCAACCGGATTCGCTGGTCGTCGGGAAGAACGAGGACTCCGCTTTCTACTCGCTCGGCCAGCCGTTCTTCTGGGCGGTCGGCCCCAACGGCAAGGATCTCGCGCAGGTACTGAATGCCGGAGACACCATCAGTGCGGCAGGATTCACGTGCCACGTGACGAGTACCGGGGTGTCCTGCAAGTCCGACTCAACGGGCAAGGGTTTCACGATCTCCGGACGCGTCGGCACGCTCGAGTACACCCCGGGCGGCAATGGGCGGGTGTACCGCTCCTCAGGACCCGAGATCGTTCCGGGCAGCACCTGCAAGAGCGTGCGCGTTCCCGCGACGGGCGCTCAGGTGCGTGTTCACGTCGATGCGGGAGTCATCAGTTGCCACGATGCGGAAGCGGTGGTGATCAGGTATCAGTCCGACCGCTTCCTCGAGCACCGCGGCAACACCTGGGCGGCGGAATTCGACGGTTGGACGTGTCAGATGCCGACCGCTACCGCCGCCGAAAAGGATGGCTTCGTGGGCGAGTGCTGGCGGGGAGACATCCGGATCCGGATGCGTCAGCCGTAGCCCGATTCGCCCCTTATCTGACGGTCCGCGTCGGAATAATGTCGAACTATGAGCACGCTCCGAGTCCGCCGCCTGTCCGTTCTCGCCGCCGCCGCGGCGGCGGTTTTCGCGACCGCTTTCAGTTGTGAGGCGTCCACCGCCAGCATTTCTGCGGACGACCTGGCGAAGTCGATCACGCAGCAATTCAAGGACAAGACGGGGCAGACCGCCGAGGTCACGTGCAAAGACGGATTGAACGCGTCGACGGGGGAGACGTCGACCTGCATCGCCACCTCGGATGGCGTCACGGCCGATCTCAAAGTCACTTTCACCGAGAAGAAGGACGACAAGATCTACTTCGACTGGGCAGTGGTCGAAAGCACCCGCAAGCTCTCGGCCGCGCGGGCGAAAGAAGTCCTCAGCGAGGTCTTCCAGAAGCAGAACGGATTCACGCTGACGAAACTGGACTGCCCGCCGTCAGGTTTCATTCCTGGGCAGGTCGGTGCAGTCGCTGAATGTGCGGTGGAGGCGGACGACGGTGACAAGGGAACCATGAAGATCACGGTCACCGCGGCCGAAGGTATGCACGTCGAGTTCAATGGAGAATGGCAGGCCTGAGGCGGCCGATTTTCTCGCCTGACGTGTCCTCTGGCACAATGGACTCCCGTTAGCCCGTCTCCGGTTCCGTACCGCGCGGCGGTCACAACATCAATCAAACGCAAAACCGGACCCGCATTCCGTGTGGGTTGCTGAATTGCGATGTGACCAGCAGAAAGGCCCACCAGTGGCTGTAAAGATCAAGCTCACCCGTCTTGGCAAGATCCGTAACCCGCAGTACCGGATCATCGTCGCCGATGCCCGCAGCCGCCGTGATGGCCGCGCGATCGAGAGCATCGGCAAGTACCACCCGAAGGAAGAGCCTTCGCTCATCGAGATCAACTCGGAGCGCGCTCAGTACTGGCTCGGCGTTGGCGCACAGCCGACCGAGCCGGTTCTCCACCTCCTCAAGATCACCGGTGACTGGCAGAAGTTCAAGGGCCTCCCGGGCGCTGAGGGCACCCTGAAGGTCAAGGCTCCGAAGCCGAGCAAGCAGGACCTGTTCAACGCTGCGCTCGCTGAGATCGAGGGCGGCGAGGCTCCGGCCATCACCCCCAAGAAGAAGGCCCCGAAGAAGGACGCAGCTGAGAAGCCCGCTGAGACGCCGGCTGAGGCTGAGATCGCAACCGAGGCTGCGCAATAGTGAGTGCCGTTGTCGCTGATGCCGTCGAGCATCTCGTCAAAGGAATCGTCTCGAACCCGGACGAGGTCCGGGTCGAGCTGATCACCGGTCGTCGCGGCCGCACCGTCGAGGTTCACGTCCACCCGGACGACCTCGGCAAGGTGATCGGTCGCGGCGGTCGTACGGCTACTGCGCTGCGGACCCTGGTCGCCGGCATCGGTGGCCGCGGCATTCGCGTCGACGTCGTCGACACAGATCAGTAAGTTCCACCCCACCGTGGAACTCGTCATTGGCCGGATCGCCAAAGCGCACGGTGTGCACGGCGAACTGGTCGTCGAAGTCCGGACTGACGAACCGGAGGCCCGCTTCGTCGTCGGCGCCGTGCTCACCGCACGTGCGCTGCGCGAGCGGAGTACCAAGTCATTTGTGGTTAGGGGCGTGCGCGAACATTCTGGCCGGCTGCTGCTGACCGTCGATGGGGTCACGGACCGCACGGAGGCAGACGCGCTGCGCGGCTGGTTGTTCGTCATCGACTCGGCCGCTCTCACTTCGCCCGAAGATCCGGACGAGTTCTATGACCACGAACTCGAAGGAATGGCGGTGCGTCTTGCGGACGGCACCGAAATCGGCAAGGTCAAGGAAGTGCTGCACACCGGTGCGGGCGAGCTGCTGTCGGTGAAGGCACCCGATGGCCGCGAGATCCTCATCCCGTTCGTGGCTGCGATCGTCACCTCCGTGACGCGCGCCGACGGCATGGTCGTCGACCCTCCTGAGGGTCTCCTCGACCTATGAAACTGACGGTCGTCACGACCTTCCCGGAGTATCTCGACCCACTTCGTATTGCGCTCCTGGGGAAGGCGATCGACAAGGGACTCATCGACGTCGACGTTCACGACCTTCGCAAGTGGACGCACGACGTCCACAAGTCGGTCGACGACGCACCGTACGGCGGCGGACCGGGAATGGTCATGCGACCCAACATCTGGGGCGAGGCACTCGACGAGGTGTGCCCGGACGACGCGTTGCTCGTCGTTCCGACCCCCGCGGGTGTTCCGTTCACCCAGGAAACCGCTCAGCGTTGGGCCGGCGAGAAGCACCTCGTGTTCGCGTGTGGGCGGTACGAGGGCATCGACCAACGCGTCTTCGACGATGCGGCCCGGCGCGTGCGCGTCGAAGAGGTCAGCATCGGTGACTACGTCCTCATCGGCGGCGAGGCGGCGGTTCTCGTCATGGCCGAGGCCGTGACCCGGCTGCTGCCCGGCGTTCTCGGGAATCAGCAGTCGCACCAAGAGGATTCGTTTTCCGATGGACTTCTCGAGGGCCCGTCGTACACCCGTCCGGCGTCGTGGCGCGGACTTGATGTACCTCACGTTCTTCTATCGGGTGACCACGCCAAGGTTGCACAATGGCGCCGTGAGCAATCGCTGCTGCGTACGCAGCAGCGACGGCCAGACCTGCTTCCAAAGGAGTGAGCACCAGTGGGTTTGATTGACCAGCGCTGGATCGATCTGTTCGGCGACGCGGCCACCAACGGGTGGGCACTGCTGAACGGCACGATCGAGCCGTTCGTGCCGACTCCGTCGGAGGTCCTTTTCGACGAACCGCACCGTGTGCTGCGCCGCTACGGTGGCGATGTCGGTAAGCCAATCCTGCTTGTGCCGCCGCTGGCTGCACCGGCGATTTGCTACGACCTTCGCCCCGGCCAGAGCCTCATCGAGTTTCTGATCGAGCAGGGACGCACCGTCTACGTCGTGGACTACGGCGAGATCACCTGGGAAGACCGCGGCATGGGCTTCGAGGACTGGTTCGACGACATCGTCCCGCAAGCCATCGAGCGCGTCTCCGCCGCTCACGATGATGCGCGGATCGACGTTCTCGGCTGGAGCCTCGGCGGCACGCTGAGCTACCTCACGATGGCCGCCAACCCGGACTTGCCGGTCCGGTCGGTCACGGCGGTCACGACGCCCATCGACTACTCCGAATACCCGGGTGTCCACCTGCTGCGGGAGGCCGCCAAGTACACCGGCGGTCACCTCATCTCGAACGCGATTCGCGTGGCGGGCAACATCCATTCTCCGGTGGTCAAGCTGAGCTTCCGGGCGGCGGCGCTCGAGCGAGAGATCAAGCGCCCGTGGTTCATCATCAAGAACCTCGCCGACAAAGAAACGCTCGTAAGGATGAACGCCGTCGAGCGCTTCACCCAGCAGCTCTACGCGTACCCGGGCCGCCTGTACAACCAGGTCTACGTGCGCCTGATGCTCGCCAACGATCTCGCGGACGGTCATTTCACGATCGGCGACCGCAAGATCGAACTGGCGAACGTCAAGGTGCCGGTCCTCGCGTTCGCAGCGACCGGTGACGTACTCGCCCCGCGTAAGTCCGTCGAGGCTGCGGCCCAGGTCCTCACCGGCGCACCGAGCGTGCGGATCGAGATCGTTCCGGGCAGCCACCTGGGCGCTCTCGCGGGTTCTGACGCTCGCGCGACGACGTGGACTCGACTCGCGGAATTCTTGAATTCTCTGGACGACTAAAAGGGATTACTGTCGGCCGGGTGACGATCTCTGTTACCCCGATCAGTGTCCGGATTGCCGACGAGCTCGGATGCGAAGAATGTCAGGTCAAGGCCGCAATCGAGCTTCTCGATGCGGGTTCGACCGTGCCGTTCATCGCGCGTTACCGCAAGGAGGTGACGGGCGGTCTCGACGATGCGCAGCTGCGCACCCTCGAAGAGCGCCTGTCCTACCTGCGTGAGCTCGAAGAGCGCCGGAAGACCGTCCTCGATTCGATTCGTTCGCAGGGCAAGCTCGAAAGCCAGTTGGAACAGCGCATCCTCGCCGCCGACACGAAGGCCCGCCTCGAGGACATCTACCTGCCCTTCAAGCCGAAGCGTCGGACCAAGGCGCAGATCGCTCGTGAAGCGGGTCTCGAGCCAGTCGCCGAAGGCCTGCTGAGCGACCCCACGATCGATCCGGCGCAGTACACCGCTGAGGAGCTCGAGGGTGCGCGCGCAATTCTCGTCGAGAAGTTCTCCGAAGACGCCGACCTCGTGGGTGAGCTTCGCGAGGTCGTCTGGAAGAGCGGCGAAGTCCGCTGCCAGGTCCGTCCCGGCAAGGAAGAGGTCGGCGCAAAGTTCAAGGACTACTTCGAGTTCAGCGAGCCCTTCGAGAAGATGCCGTCGCACCGCATTCTCGCGCTGCTCCGCGGCGAGAAGGAAGAAGTGCTGTCGCTCGATTTCAACACCGGTGACGAGTCGGACGGGTACGAGCGGCGGATTGCGGCGAAGTTCGGGATCGCTGATCGCGGACGGCCGGCAGACCGGTGGCTGGGGGACACGGTCAAGTGGGCGTGGCGCACCAAGATCGAGGTGAGCTTGGCGCTCGACACACGTACCCGGCTGCGTCAGGCGGCTGAGCGCGCGGCGGTCGACGTCTTCGCCATGAACCTGAAGGATCTACTGCTCGCTGCGCCCGCCGGTACGCGCGCGACGATGGGCCTCGACCCTGGATTCCGCACGGGTGTGAAGGTTGCGGTCGTCGACGCGACCGGCAAGGTCGTCGACACCCAGGTCATCTACCCACACAAGCCGCACAGCAAGTCCGAGCAGGCGATCGCCGTGCTCGGTGCCCTCGTCGAGCGGCACGGCGTCGAGCTGATCGCGATCGGAAACGGCACTGCTTCTCGCGAGACAGATGCGCTCGCCGCCGAACTCATCAACCGGATTCCGGGGAAGAAGCCGACCAAGGTCGTCGTGTCGGAGGCCGGTGCATCGGTTTACTCGGCGTCGGCGTACGCCTCCGCGGAACTCCCGGACATGGACGTTTCCCTTCGCGGGGCCGTGTCGATCGCCCGCCGTCTGCAGGATCCGCTGGCGGAACTCGTGAAGATCGAGCCCAAGTCGATCGGCGTTGGGCAGTACCAGCACGATGTGTCGGAGACCCTGCTCGCACGTTCGCTCGGTGCGGTCGTCGAGGACGCGGTGAACGCGGTCGGCGTGGACGTCAACACCGCGTCCGTGCCCTTGCTCTCGCGCGTTTCCGGCATTTCGAGTGGCCTCGCGGAAGCGATCGTCGCGCACCGTGACGAACACGGCTCGTTCCGTTCTCGCAAAGCGCTGAAGTCGGTCCCGCGCCTCGGGCCGAAGGCGTTCGAGCAGTGCGCCGGGTTCCTTCGGATTCGCGGCGGCGACGACCCGCTGGATTCATCGGCGGTACACCCGGAGGCGTATCCCGTTGTGCGCAAGATCCTCTCGAAGACGGGCAGCGGAGTTCCGGAGCTGATCGGCAACACTGCGGTCTTGCGTTCGCTGCGCCCGGCCGAGTTCACTGACGAGCAGTTCGGTGTCCCGACCGTCACCGACATCATCGCCGAGCTCGAGAAGCCGGGCCGCGACCCGCGTCCGGAGTTCAAGACGGCGACGTTCGCCGAGGGCGTCGAGAAGGTCGGCGACCTGAAGCCCGGGATGGTGCTCGAGGGCGTCGTCACGAATGTCGCTGCCTTCGGTGCGTTCGTCGACATCGGCGTCCACCAGGACGGTCTCGTCCATGTGTCCGCGATGTCGCACAATTTCGTACGGGACCCACGCGAGATCGTGAAGTCCGGTGACGTCGTGCGCGTCAAGGTGATCGAGGTCGATGTGCCCCGCAACCGCATCAGTCTGACTCTGCGTCTCGAGGACGAAGCGGCGGCGCCGTCGAAGGCTCCGCAGCAGTCGCGTCCGGCCGGCAACCGCCAGCCGGGACGTCCGCAGCAGGCTCGCCAGCAGTCACGCCAGGACCAGCGGCCCGCGCCGACCGGTTCGATGGCCGAGGCCCTGCGAAAGGCCGGGTTCGGCAAGTAACCCGGCGCCAGGAGGACGATGCGCGAGAAAACACCGATTTCCGTATTGCTGCAGTTCTCTGGCACAATTGCGAAGTTGTCTGAGCACACGTGTGCCTTCAGGCAGCCCGCCATGGCAGGAGCACGAACCGGTCGAGTGGGTCTTGCAGACCGCCGCCAGGTTCCTCTGCTCGCACACATCAAGAATGTGAGACATAGACATGAACACGCTGGACATTGTCGACGCCCAGTCGCTGCGCGACGACATCCCGGCCTTCCGCCCGGGTGACACCCTCAACGTGCACGTCAAGGTTATTGAAGGCTCGAAGGAGCGCGTGCAGATCTTCAAGGGCGTCGTCATTCGTCGCCAGGGTGGCGGAATCCGCGAGACCTTCACCGTTCGCAAGATCTCGTTCGGTGTCGGCGTCGAGCGCACCTTCCCGGTGCACAGCCCCAACATCGAGCGCATCGAGGTCGTCACTCGCGGTGACGTTCGTCGTGCGAAGCTCTACTACCTGCGCGACCTCCGTGGCAAGGCAGCCAAGATCAAGGAAAAGCGCTGAACTTCTCCTGAGCACAGGTGAGCCCACGCTCTCCAGAGCCGGTGGACATGGTTAGGCTGATCGGGTGTCCGATCAAGCCGCCGAGTCCACCGGCTCTCTCCGTTCTTCGGGATCTTCAGATGAGTCCGCCGGCGACGGCCAGAAGCAGAAGTCTTTCTGGCGTGAGCTGCCGATTCTCATCCTCATCGCGCTCGCACTGACGTTTCTGCTTCAGACCTTTATCGCCCGGGTCTACTTGATCCCTTCGGAGTCGATGGAGCCCACGCTGCACGGTTGCGCCGGCTGCACCGGCGACCGGATCGTGGTCGAGAAGATCAGCTACCGCTTCGGTGACCCGAAGGCAGGTGACGTGGTCGTCTTCCTGGGACCCGATTCGTGGAACGGCGCTTACGTTTCGATCCGCTCGCACAATCCCGCGATCCGCGCCCTCCAGAACGCCGGTGCCTTCATCGGAATCGTCCCGCCGGATGAGAACGACCTCGTCAAGCGCGTCATCGCCACCGGCGGCCAGACGGTTGAATGCTGTGATGACCAAGGCCGAATCCTCGTCGATGGCAAGCCGCTCGATGAGCCGTACATCGAATTCGACTTCCCGTTCATCCCGGGTCAGCAGGACTGCAAGACCGAGTCGAAGTCGCCGCGGTGTTTCCCGGCCGTCACTGTTCCGGCCGGACGCCTCTGGGTCATGGGCGACAACCGGAACAACTCGGCCGACTCGCGTTTCCACAGCTGCGTGATCCATCCTGAGCTGCCACGATGCGACAAGGATGCGACGGACTACATGGGCGACGCTGAGGCTACGGGCACCGTTCCGATCGGCAACGTGCGGGGCAAGGCGGTCTTCGTCGTGTTGCCGCCGAGCCGCATGGGAGTGATCCATTCGCCGGACATCCAGGCGAACTAAGGTTGGTTGATGGCACTTCGGACGGTTGTGCGGCCGGCACGGGAGAGTTGGCCGCCTCGTACCATCGTGCGCAGGTCTGCGGGATTGCGCACGATCGAGGCAACGCTGCATCGCAGCGGCCTCGGGCCCATCGCTGGGGCTGACGAAGCGGGACGCGGGGCGTGCGCGGGCCCACTGGTGATCGCGGCGTGCGTTCTGGCGCCGCGGCCGCAGTCCTCGCTGGCCGGGCTCGACGATTCCAAGCGCCTGACCGAGCCGGAACGCGAAGCGCTGTTCCCCGTGATCAAGCGGCTCGCTCTGGCCTGGTCGGTCATCGCGGTGCCGGCGTGGGAGATCGACGCAATCGGCCTCCACGTTTCGAATATCGAAGGAATGCGCCGAGCGGTGTCGGCCCTCGACCCGAAGCCGGAATACGTCCTCACCGATGGCTTCCGCGTTCCGGGCCTGCCCGCACCGTCTCTCGCGGTCATCGGCGGTGACGCCAGCGCCGCGTGCATCGCGGCGGCGAGCATCCTTGCCAAAGTCACGCGCGACCGCATCATGGTCGAGATGGACAAGCAGATCCCGGGGTACGGGTTCGCGATCCACAAGGGCTACAGCACCGCCGCCCACACCGCGGCGCTTGCCGAACTGGGTCCAAGTAATGAGCACAGACTGTCGTTTCGCAACGTTCGCGGCCGCCGTTTCGCCGGGGCCGACGGATTAGCTGATCCACTCTCGGTGGACGATGATGGGTATCAACCGATGCCAGGAGGATTGCACTATCTATGAGTGCTGAAGACGTCGAGCGGTACGAGACCGAGATGGAGCTGTCCCTGTACCGCGAGTACAAGGATGTAGTCGGTCAGTTCACGTACGTCGTTGAGACCGAACGACGCTTCTACCTGGCGAATTCGGTCGAGCTGCTCCCGCAGAACGCCGGCGGCGAGGTCTACTTCGAGGTCCGGATGTCGGACGCCTGGGTGTGGGACATGTATCGCCCGGCCCGGTTCGTCAAGCACGTCCGAGTGATCACTTTCAAGGACGTCAACATCGAGGAACTCGAGAAGACCGACCTGCGCCTGCCGCAGTAGTCTCCGCGTTCTTTACCCGAATCGGAGAATTCCACAGGGTCCGCGGTCGACGAGGGTCCGCGGTCGAAGGTTGTCTGAGGCTCTCGACAGCCTGAGCCCGTGGCAACGAATCAAAACATCGGCACCCGGGGCGAAGACCTCGCGGTGGAATTTCTCGAAGCAATCGGACTCCAGGTCCTCGACCGCAACTGGCGGTGTCGGCACGGAGAACTGGACGTCGTCGCGGCCGATGGCTCCGACATCGTGTTCGTCGAGGTCAAGACGCGAACGGGAGACGGATACGGCCGTCCCGAAGAAGCCGTCACCCCACGCAAGCAGCAACGTCTGCGCCGACTGGCGGGTCTCTGGCTCAGTGAACAGACTCGACCGTGGCGCCGGGTGCGCTTCGACGTCGTCGGTATTCGTGATCGACGAGGGTTCCGCCCGACGATCACTCACACGCGGGGTGCGTTCTGATGGCACTCGGGCGGGCATTCTCGGTCGCGGTGACCGGCGTCGACGGTCAGCTCGTGGAGATCGAGGCCGACGTCGGCCGGGGTCTGCCTGGTGTGAGTCTCGTTGGCCTGCCGGACACTGCGCTGTCGGAAGCGCGGGACCGGATTCGGGCGGCGGTCACCAATTCGGGGGAGAAGTGGCCCGAAAGCCGGGTCACTCTGGCGCTCTCGCCGGCGATGTTGCCAAAGGTCGGGTCGGTGTACGACCTCGCGTTGGCCATCGCCGCGTTGAACGCGTCCGGCGAACTTCCCGACCAACGCCTGGCTGGCACGATCCTGCTCGGCGAGCTTGCGCTGGACGGGCGCGTTCGTGCTGTTCGCGGCGTACTTCCGGCGGTCCTCGCGGCCCGCACGGAGGGCTTCGCTCGCGTCGTCGTCCCGGCGGAGTCCCTCACGGAAGCCGCACTGGTCGACGGCATCGAGGTCTTCGGTGCCGAAACGTTGCGGCACGTCTGCCAGTGGCTGCGTGACGAAGGATCGCTCATCGAGCCGACGGGTTCAATGGCGCCGAGTCGCGCACCCGGGCCTGATCTGGTGGATGTCGTCGGACAGGCGGAGGCGCGGTGGGCCGCTGAGGTCGCCGCGGCCGGAGGCCACAACATGATGCTGCTCGGTCCGCCCGGAACGGGAAAGACGATGATCGCGCAGCGCATCCCGGGGCTACTGCCCGTGTTGTCCGAACGAGAGTCGATCGAGGTTTCGGCGATCCATTCGGTCGCCGGCATGCTCGATCCCAAGGAGCCGCTCATCACCCACCCTCAGTTCGTGGCACCGCATCACACATCGACGATCACGTCGCTGATCGGCGGCGGGACCGGGATGGCGCGGCCCGGAGCCGTCAGTCGGGCTCACCGCGGGATTCTGTTTCTCGACGAATGCCCGGAATTCCCGACGCGAGTCCTCGACGCGCTACGAACTCCCATCGAAGAGGGCGAAGTTCGGATTGCGAGACGCGATGGGGTCGCGCGCTACCCCGCGCGGTTCCAACTGATCTTGGCGGCCAATCCCTGTCCGTGCGCTGCGGCCAAAGACAAGGACTGCACATGCCAGTCGACCCAGCGGTCGCGCTACCTGGGACGGATATCTGGACCGCTCATGGACCGCGTCGATCTCAAGATCCTCATGAGCCCGGCAGCGTCCGGCCGGCTGCTCGACGCGGACGGGGAGCCGACCAGCGTTGTCCGGTCGAGAGTCGCCGCGGCTCGGGGCGCGGCGGCCGAGCGATGGCAGAGCTTCGGTTGGACCACGAACGCCGAGGTCCCGGGAAGTGCACTTCGCGGACGCTTTCGGCCGAACAGTCGGGCGATCGCAAATCTGGAGACGGCGATGCGACGCGGGCTGTTGACCGCCCGCGGGGCGGACCGGACGTTGCGCGTCGCGTGGTCCATCTGCGATCTCCGCGGCGGTGCTTTTCTCGCGTCCGACGACGTCACGTCAGCACTCATGTTTCGGGAGAGGAGGTCGGAGTGATTACCGACGAGCGATACCTGGCCTGGGCTTTCCTGTCCCACGTCGCGCAGGGGCCGAGTCCGGCGCTGTCCGCCTTGATCGACGCCGTTGGACCGGTCGAAGCGGCGCGTGCGATCCGGGAGAAGGAACTCCCAGGTCCGTTGCGGGAAACGGCATTGCAGCGCGGTCGAGAGGATCGATCGGTCGAGTACCTCGACGCGATCACCCGATGCGGTGGCCGCCTCGTAACACCAGACGATCCCGACTGGCCGGCGTGGAGGTTCCTCGCTTTCGGCGGTGCGGCGTCGTCGACCCCGCCGATTGCCTTGTGGGTCCGAGGCGCCGCGAGTGTGTCGGACCTATGCGATCGCTCGATTGCGGTCGTGGGCACGAGGGCACCTAGTGCCTATGGGCGCTATGTCACCGCGGAGATCGTCAGCGGGGTGGCCGCCGCCGGCTGGACGGTCGTCTCCGGCGGGGCGTTCGGAATTGACGCGGCCGCTCATCGGGTTGCCTTGGCCGAGGGATCGTTCACGGTCGCCGTTCTGGCCTGTGGGGTGGATCTTCCTTATCCGGCGGCGCACACCCAACTGCTCGATGAGGTGGCGAGGTCGGGTTTGGTGATCAGCGAGTATGCGCCGGGGGTTCCGGCCGCCAAGCAGCGGTTTCTCGAGCGCAATCGACTGATTGCGGCTTTGTCGGAGGTGACGGTAGTCGTCGAGGCAGGGCACCGATCTGGTGCTCGAAACACGGTCAAATGGGCCCGTCGGCTCGGGCGTCAGGCGTTGGCGGTACCGGGGTCGGTCGAGTCTGCGACCTCGGTGGGTTGTCACTCGATGATCCGGCAAGGCGAAGCGTCACTGGTGACATCGGCGCACGACGTCCTGACCGCGGCCGCCCCAATGCACCTCGCATTCGGCGACTCGTCCGACCGCGAGCCCGACGAAGTGGCGGTAGCGGCAGCCTTGCCTACGAGAGGTGCGGGAGTCGACGTCGAGCGCATCGCTGAGCGCTCAGGAGTCGACGCCGCGCGCGTTCGAGCCATCTTGCCGAGGCTCGAATTGCAAGGTGAAGCGCGTGTCAGCGGGTTCCGCTGGCGGCGCGCTAAGCAGGCGGAGGCGTCCTGAACAGGGCCTAATTGCTTGTCCTCCGAATGGAGGACAAGCAATTAGCCAGCAATCCGGGATTGATAGGCTTCGACGACGTCTGCTGGAATTCGACCGCGGGTAGCGACGCCGTAGCCGTTTTTCCGGGCCCACTCCCGGATTTCGACTGTCGGAATCGGGCCTGCGGCGGCTGCCGCGCTGAGTCCAGTGCCACGCTTGCGTGCTCGGCCGCTGATCCGGCGAGCGTGGGAGATCCACTCCTCCAACTGTTCCCGCAGTTCAGCGGCGTTGGATTCGCACAGATCGATGACGAACTCGGAGCCGTCGAAGGAGAAGTGGACGGTTTCGTCGGCGGGTGTGACGCCGTCGATGTCGTCGACGAGATTAACGGTCACTGTTCGGGCCATGTGTCGTTGTCCTTTCGGATTCGAGGCGAGTTCCGGTCCGGAATATTCGCGAGACTACCGCTAGGTCCTATTCCCCTCATTACGGGTGTCAAACATTCCGCTAACCACGACTTTGAAAACAGTGGAAAGGTGCAGATTCCGTCTCGATCGCGCGCGCCTCCTTGCCCGCGACGACCGGGGGCGAGACGTTGAACGATGTGAGTACCGTCGCCATGCTGGAGTCCTCGCTCGAGGACTACGCGGACTATCTCGCGTTCGCGCGACGGCGCTCTCCACACACGGTGCGGGCCTATCTCACCGACGCTCGGTCACTCATCGATTTCCTGGCCGAACGCGGTGATGGTCCGCTGGTACTCATCGTCCTGCGCGCCTGGCTAGCCCAGCAGTCCGAGAATGGTGCTGCGCGCACGACCTTGGCCCGGCGGGTGTCGTCGATCCGGACATTCACGGCGTGGCTCGCCAAGACGGAGCGTCTTCCGGACGATCCGGGCGTTCGACTGCAGGGCCCGCGTCCGAATCGCATGCTGCCGCCCGTCCTCCGCGAGAACCACACCAGCGCCCTGGTGGCAGCCGCTGAGTCCGGTGCGCGGCAAGAGGACCCGATGGCGCTGCGTGACCGCCTCATCATCGAACTCCTCTACGCGACCGGGATTCGGGTGAGTGAGCTGTGCGGCATCGACATTCCCGACCTCGACCTCGCCCAGTGCCTGGTTCGCGTCACCGGAAAGGGCGACAAGCAACGGACCGTCCCTTTCGGAGTGCCGGCGCGAGACGCGGCGAAGGCGTGGATCGACCGTGGCCGTCCAGAGATCGCGACGGCGAAATCGGGCGACGCCTTACTCCTCGGCGCCCGGGGCGGGCGTCTCGACGTTCGCCAGGTTCGCACGGTCGTCCATGAAGCGATCGCGGCGGTGCCGGGCGCTCCAGACATGGGTCCGCACGGCCTGCGGCACACGGCGGCGACCCACCTCCTCGAAGGTGGCGCCGACCTTCGAATAGTTCAGGAGCTCCTCGGTCACGCGAGTCTGGCGACGACGCAGATCTATACGCACGTGTCCACGGCGCGGCTGCGAGCTGTCCACGATCAGGCTCACCCGCGCGCCTAGGCCGCGAGGTCCTAGAGCGGCTTCAACCGAACCTGGCGCGGCGTCACCAATTCGAGCGGATCGAGGTACTCGTTTCCGCGCCGGAGTCCCCAGTGCAGGCATGCGGTCGCGGCGCAGTCGGGATGTCCGGGAACAACGACTCCGATGGGTTGGCCCGGCTCCACGAGACTGCCGGCCTCGACGATCGCGGCCACCGGTTCGTAGGTGGTACGCAGACCATTTCGGTGCTCGATCGAAACGACCGGCTTGCCGCCGACGTTGCCCGCGAAGACGACGCGCCCCGCGCCGGCGGCTCGAACGGAGATATCGGAAACGGTGCCGAGATCGACGCCGCGGTGGCCGGGCAGCCAGTTCTGGGTCGGGTTGTCGAATCCCCGGACGACGGTGTGTGGTGCGGGAAGTGGCCATTGCCAACGCGTTTCGGCTCCAACTGGGGCGGCGCTGGCAAGGATGGCGAGGATTGGACAGAGCAGTCGGAGGAGGATTGACACGGTTCCATCGCACCTCGTGTGGCGACCTGCGGGAAGGCGCATGCGCGGGGTTGTGGATAACCTCGAAATCCGGTTTGAGCGGATGCGTCGTGAGGCCGTACACTGGCCGATGCGGCTTCAGCTGTGTGAACAGTTGGGGTCGACTTCGCGCGTCTCGCGCGCACTTGTCGTCCCATTCGGGCGAACCGTGTGAGTCAGCCGTCAGCTGGTCCGGGCCTCTGGGTTCGGTTCTGACGGGGCTAGAGACGCCAGGGCGGGAGCCAGCCTGGCATCCCGCGACAACCGGCAATTGAGAGTGAGAACTACAGCCATGGCTGTTGTAACCATGCGCCAGCTGCTCGACAGCGGTGCGCACTTCGGTCACCAGACCCGTCGTTGGAACCCGAAGATGAAGCGCTTCATCTTCACCGACCGCAACGGCATCTACATCATCGACTTGCAGCAGACGCTGACCTACATCGATCGCGCTTACGAGTTCGTCAAGGAGACCGTTGCCCACGGCGGCACCGTCCTCTTCGTCGGCACCAAGAAGCAGGCGCAGGAGTCGATCGCGGGTGAAGCGACGCGCGTCGGAATGCCGTACGTCAACCAGCGCTGGCTCGGTGGCATGCTCACCAACTTCCAGACCGTTCACAAGCGCCTCCAGCGCCTGAAGGAACTCGAGTCGATGGAGCAGACCGGCGGTTTCGAAGGTCGCACCAAGAAGGAAATCCTCATGCTCACGCGTGAGATGACCAAGCTCGAGCGCACCCTCGGTGGTATCCGCGACATGGCCAAGGTCCCGTCGGCCGTGTGGGTTGTTGACACGAACAAGGAGCACATCGCCGTCGGCGAGGCTCGCAAGCTCAACATCCCGGTCATCGCCATCCTGGACACCAACTGCGACCCGGACGTCGTCGACTACCCGATCCCGGGCAACGATGACGCCATCCGTTCGGCCGCGCTGCTCACGAAGGTCGTTGCTTCGGCCGTCGCCGAGGGCCTGAAGGCTCGTTCGGGCGTTGCCGCTGGTGACGACGAGAAGCCTGAGGGTGCTGCTGAGCCGCTCGCTGAGTGGGAGCAGGAACTGCTCGCCGAGGCTGCACCGGGCGCGTCCACCGAACCTAGCGCTGCTCCGGCTGCCGAATAGTCATTCCACAACCGTTCCTGGAAGGGAGATCGCCAGTCATGGCGAACTACACCGCTGCAGATGTCAAGCGGCTCCGCGAGCTCACCGGCTCCGGAATGATGGACTGCAAGAGGGCGCTCGAGGAGACCGAGGGCGACTTCGACAAGGCCGTTGAGGTTCTTCGCATCAAGGGTGCGAAGGACGTCGGCAAGCGTGCCGAGCGCACCACCGCTGAGGGCCTCGTCGCCGCTCAGGGTGGCGTGATGATCGAGATCAACTCCGAGACCGACTTCGTCGCCAAGAACGCTGAGTTCCAGGGCCTCGCGAGCGAGATCGTCACGGCAGCTGCGACTGCCAAGCCGGCTGACGTCGACGCCCTGAGCGGCGTTGACCTCGGTGGCAAGACCGTCGCCGACGCCGTTCAGCAGCTCGCTGCCAAGATCGGTGAGAAGCTCGTTCTCCGTCGCGTCGTCTCGTTCGACGGCCCGACCGCCGTCTACCTGCACAAGCGTGCTTCGGACCTGCCGCCGGCCGTCGGCGTGCTCGTCCAGTTCGAGGGCGAGGGCGACGGTGCTGCTGAGGCAGCCCGTGCCGCTGCCATGCAGGTTGCTGCGCTCAAGGCGAAGTACGTCTCGCGTGATGAGGTTCCGGCCGACATCGTCGAGTCGGAGCGTCGCATTGCCGAGGAGACCGCTCGCGCCGAGGGCAAGCCGGAGCAGGCTCTCGCGAAGATCGTCGAGGGTCGTCTCAACGGCTTCTTCAAGGACGTCGTTCTGCTCGAGCAGTCGTCGGTCCAGGACTCGAAGAAGACCGTGAAGGCCATCCTCGACGAGGCCGGCGCGAAGGTGACCGCCTTCGCCCGCTTCGAGGTCGGCGCCAGCTAGTCAGACAAGTGAGGGTGGCCCCGTCGAATTCGTTCGACGGGGCCACTTTTTCGTCGGTCGGAGGAGATCGACAGGGGTCGGCCGGCTAATCGGCGGTCGGTTCAAATCCAGGGGCCTCAATGAGGCAGTATGTAAGGCGCTTGCCTGTCGACAGTCGTGCGGACCAGCACCTGAAGGCGATGAGTATCGAAGGAGTGCAATGACCGAGGTGGCGCCCGAGCGTAAGGGCTACAAGCGGGTCCTGCTCAAGCTCGGTGGCGAGATGTTCGGTGGTGGCAACGTCGGCGTCGACCCTGATGTCGTGCAGGCCGTGGCCGAGCAGATCGCCGACGTGGTGGCACAGGGCGTCGAAGTGGCGGTCGTGATCGGCGGTGGCAACTTCTTCCGCGGCGCACAGCTGTCCGAACGCGGCATGGACCGCAACCGCTCCGACTACATGGGCATGCTTGGCACCGTCATGAACTCGCTTGCCCTGCAGGACTTCCTGGAGCGCATGGGGGTGCACACCCGCGTGCAGACCGCGATCGCGATGGGCCAGGTCGCCGAGCCGTACCTCCCGCTGCGCGCACGCCGCCACCTGGAGAAGGGGCGCGTCGTGATCTTCGGCGCCGGCATGGGTATGCCGTACTTCTCGACCGACACGACCGCGGCGCAGCGCGCTCTCGAGATCGGCGCAGAGGTGGTTCTCATGGCGAAGGCGGTCGACGGTGTTTTCGACGCCGACCCGCGCACGAACCCAGACGCCAAGATGTTCGACGAGGTCACGCACCGCGAGGTCATCGAGCGCGGTCTCAAGGTCGCCGACGCGACCGCATTCAGTCTTTGCATGGACAACCAGATGCCCATGCTCGTGTTCAATCTGCTGACCAAGGGCAACATCGCGCGTGCGGTGTCGGGGGAGCGTATCGGCACCCTCGTCCGTTCCTGACGCTCGCCCGAAACGGCTATCCGAAAGACAAGGGGTCCCCGCAAGTGATCGACGAAGCACTTTTCGAGGCTGAAGAAAAGATGGAGAACGCGGTCACGGTGGCCAAGGACAACTTGGCATCGATCCGCACCGGCCGCGCGAATCCGGCGATGTTCTCGCGGATTGTGATCGAGTACTACGGCGTGATGACGCCCATCACCCAGCTCGCGAGCATCAACATTCCGGAGCCGCGCCTGGCGGTGATCAAGCCTTACGAGGCCAATCAACTCCGGAACATCGAAACGGCGATCCGAAACTCGGACCTCGGCGTCAACCCGTCGAATGACGGCGCCCTCATCCGTATCGCCATCCCGCAGCTCACCGAAGAGCGTCGCCGGGAAATGGTGAAGCAGGCAAAGTCCAAGGGCGAGGACGCCAAGATCGCGATCCGCAACGTTCGTCGCAAGGCGATGGACGAATTGTCCCGAATTCAGAAGGACGGCGAGGCCGGCGAGGATGAGGTCGGCCGTGCGGAGAAGGAACTCGACAAAACCACGTCGAAGTACGTCGCACACATCGATGAATTGGTGAAGCACAAGGAAGCTGAGCTTCTCGAGGTCTAAAGTTTCACCTGAGAATTAACCGAAATCGAGGAGATGCGCGTGGCGGCGGATGCGGCAGTGGCTGAAAAGAAGTCACGGGCGGGTCGGAATCTCCCCGCTGCGATTGCTGTCGGCGTCGTGCTCGGTGGCGGCCTTCTCGCAATCCTGCTTTTCGTGCCCAAGGCACTCATTCCGGTGATGGCGGTCGCGGTGGCCATCGGTACGTTCGAGGTCATTCGCCGCCTTCGCGAGGCGGAAGTCCATGTGCCGCGAATTCCGTTGTTCGTCGGTGGGCAGCTCATCATTTGGACCAGTTGGACGAGCGGAATCGACGGGGTCGCTGCGGCCTTCACCGGTTCGGCGCTCCTCATCATCATCTGGCGTCTGTTCCTGCAGGGCCTCAAGAACCAGCCGAAGAACTGGCTGCGGGACTCGGCGATCTCGATTCTTGTGCTCGTGTGGGTTCCGTTGCTGGGCTCTTTCGCGAGCCTCCTCGTGCAGCAGGACAACGGCGGGTTCCGCGTGATTTGCGCAGTCATCTGCGTGGTCTGCAACGACACTGGCGGGTACATCGCCGGCGTGATGTTCGGCAAGCACCCGATGGTGCCGGCTATCAGCCCGAAGAAGTCGTGGGAAGGCTTTGCCGGTTCGCTCAGCGCGGGCATCATCGGTGGAACGCTCTCGGTGTGGCTGCTCCTCGACGGACCGCTCTACGCCGGCGCGATCCTCGGGCTGGTTCTCGTCTTCGTCGCCACGCTCGGTGACCTCATCGAATCGCAGTTCAAGCGCGACCTCGGTATCAAGGACATGGGCACAATGCTCCCCGGCCACGGCGGTGCGATGGACCGCCTGGACTCGATCCTCCCGTCGGCATTCGTGGCCTGGGTGATCCTCACTCCGCTCGTCGCGTAGTTCGCACCGCTCAGCGGTGCGTCGACGACGTGCGTCAGAGCTTGCGTGCTTGGCGCTTGACCTGCAGGATTCGCACGCCGCCGACGGCCGCGGTGATCAGCGCACCGGCGACCGCAGACAACAGCATGGCGATACCGGTGGGAATCTCGTATTCCCAGGCCAGGAACGAGACCTTTGCGCTGTCCAGGTTCTGGAGGATGAACACCATCATCACAATGGTCAGGAACGCGCCGAGGACGAGTCCAAGCCAGGCGTAGGAAACCCGGGTTGTCTCGATCTTCTTCTTCGCGGTCTTCTTGCCGTGATCCGTGGCAGGAACGGCGATTTCGCTCGACGGCTGGACTACGGGGTCTTCCGGAGACGTCATGGCAAGATCATCACAAACCAGCGGCGCCGATCTGCCGAATTCGCTGAATTGGTGCCCGCGTACTTGCAGGTGAGACACTAGGTCAGCTATGTCATCATTGCCCCTCGTGTTCGATGCCCCGAAGCGTCGGATGCCGCCGCGCCACCTTGCCGACCTCGACGCTGCCCAGCTGCGCGAGGTCGTCGTCGATCTCGGGTTGCCGGCCTTCCGCGCGGACCAGCTCGCCCGGCAGTATTACGGACGACTCGTCGCCGACCCGGATCAGATGACCGACCTGCCGGCGAGTGTGCGACCCGCGGTTGCCGAGAAGCTGTTCCCGAAGCTCCTCGACCCGATCAAACACCTCGCGTGCGACGACGGCGACACCCGCAAGACGTTGTGGCGCGCGGGTGACGGCACGCTGCTCGAGAGCGTTCTCATGCGGTATCCCGACCGCGCGACGTTGTGCATCTCCAGCCAGGCGGGCTGCGGAATGGCGTGCCCGTTCTGCGCGACCGGTCAAGCCGGTCTCACCCGGAATCTGTCGACCGCCGAGATCGTCGACCAGGTCCGGGCCGCCGCTGCCGACCTCCGTGACGGTGAGGTCCATGGGGGCCCCGGACGACTGTCGAACATCGTGTTCATGGGTATGGGCGAGCCGCTGGCGAACTACAAGCGCGTCCTCGATGCCGTTCGCAAGATCACCTCACCCGCGCCGCATGGCCTGGGCATCTCGCAACGGTCGGTGACGGTGTCGACCGTGGGACTTGCGCCCGCCATTCGCAAGCTGGCCGACGAAGGCCTCAGCGTCACCCTCGCGGTCTCGCTGCACACCCCCGACGACGAGCTGCGGGACACCTTGGTGCCGGTCAACAACCGCTGGCCGGTCGCCGAGGTCCTGCAGGCGGCAAAGTACTACGCGGACAAGTCCGGACGCCGCGTTTCGATCGAGTATGCGCTGATCAGAGACGTGAATGACCAGCCGTGGCGAGCGGACCTGCTCGGTAAGAAGTTGTTCAAGGCTCTCGGCCAGATGGTCCACGTGAACTTGATTCCGCTCAACCCGACGCCGGGGAGCGAGTGGGATGCCAGCCCGAAGCCGGTCGAAAACGAGTTCGTCCGCAGGGTTCGCGCTCAGGGCGTGGCGTGCACTGTGCGCGATACGCGCGGACGAGAAATCGCTGCTGCCTGTGGGCAGTTGGCGGCGGAGAACGCCTGACCGTGGCGCTGCGCCTTTTCGGATCGGATGTCATCCACCTGGGCAAGAGAAACGGGCGGAATGGGCTTTCACGAGTACGTGGTCATTGACCGGGCAGCTGCCACGGTGCACGTCGTCGTTGCCTTTGACGACTGATCGCGACCAGCCCGATAACGAGTTCGTCCGCGGGACGCGCTCAGGGCAAGGCTTGCACTGCGCGCGATACCCGCGGACGAGAAATCGCTATTGCCTGTGGGCAGGCGCTACTTCCGCAGCGACATGCGGTTGAGGGCCCAGTCCTTGAAGATGATCAGCAGAATGAAGATCGCGAAGCCGGCGAGGTAAGCGTCCTCGACGTGGCCCGTGTGGTTGCCGTGCAGCAGGAACAGCAGGAACACCGCGATGATCACACCTGCGATGCGGAACGCCTTCGGCGATTCGCCCACCCAACCCCAGTTCGGGTCCGGTACGACCGACGGCTCGTGATGCGCCACGTCGACGTGCTCTTCGTCGCCACCGTGCGCTTCGTAAATCACCGAATCCTCGGTCTTCGCCAGCTCACTCACGCTTACTCCTAATCACGAAGGTCTGTGCATATCGTGGCATACGACCGCGTGTCGTACCTAGTGAGTCCGTCAGGGTGTTAGGGAAGAATGGCGGCCGTGACCCCGTTGAAAGTGCTGATTCTCGGTAGTACCGGTTCGATCGGTACGCAGGCGCTCGACGTGATCGCCGCCAATCGCGACTTGTTCGAAGTGGTCGGCCTCGCCGCGAGCGGTGCGCGCATCGATCTTCTCACTGCACAGGCTCGGCAGTTCGGTGTACGGAACATCGCGGTTGCCGATCCGGAGGCGGGCGCCACGATCGACGGTGCGCTGACCGGGCCAGGTGCCGCGACCGAGCTCGTCCGCCGGACCGAAGCCGACGTCGTGCTCAACGCTCTCGTCGGCTCGCTGGGCCTCGAGCCGACGCTGGCGACTCTGGAATCCGGTGCGCGGCTGGCCCTGGCCAATAAGGAATCGCTTGTTGCCGGGGGACCGCTCGTCACGAAAGCCGCTGCGCCCGGCCAGATCGTGCCTGTCGACTCCGAGCATTCGGCGCTCGCACAGTGCCTGCGCGGTGGCCGCGCCGAAGAGGTCGACCGCTTGATCCTCACCGCCTCTGGCGGGCCGTTCCGGGGGTGGACGGCCGGTCAGCTCGAATGTGTCACCGCGGAGCAGGCGTTCGCGCACCCGACGTGGTCGATGGGGCCGATGAACACGCTGAACTCGGCGACTCTGGTGAACAAGGGCCTCGAGCTCCTCGAAACGCATCTGCTGTTCGGCATTCCCTACGACCGCATCGACGTCACGGTGCACCCGCAGTCGATCGTGCACTCGATGGTCACCTTCACCGACGGCTCCACGCTGGCGCAGGCGAGTCCGCCCGACATGCGCCTGCCGATCTCCTTGGCGCTGGGCTGGCCGAACCGGGTCGCGGGGGCCGCACCGAAGTGTGATTTTTCGAAGGCATCCACGTGGGTTTTCGAACCCCTCGACGAATCGGTTTTCCCCGCGGTGCAATTGGCGCGCGCGGCGGGCACGGCCGGCGGTTGCCTCCCGGCGGTGTACAACGCTGCCAATGAAGTCGCGGCCGCTGCGTTCCTCGACGGGCGGCTGTCGTTCCCCGGAATTGTTCGAACTGTCGAGACAGTGCTCACTGCGGCAAGCCAATGGTCCGCTGAACCCGCTACCTTGGATGACGTGCTCGCAGCCGATACCTGGGCTCGCGCGCAGGCAGCAACGCACACAGCGACGATCTGAGAGGCCTGAACTTCGTGTTCCTCATCGGCGTGATTCTGTTCGCGCTCGGCATCGCGATCTCGATCGCCCTGCACGAGTGCGGGCACATGTGGGCCGCCCAAGCGACTGGCATGCGTGTGCGTCGGTACTTCGTCGGCTTCGGCCCGAAGATCTTCTCCTTCCGCCGGGGACACACCGAGTACGGCCTCAAGGCCATTCCGCTCGGTGGCTTCTGCGACATCGCCGGCATGACGGCGCTCGACGAGCTCACGCCCGAAGAAGAGCCGCAAGCGATGTACAAGCAGGCCACCTGGAAGCGGATGCTCGTGATGTTCGCGGGTATCGGCATGAACATCGTTCTCGGGTTCGTGCTGGTCGTCATCCTCGCGGTTGGTTGGGGCCTTCCAGACCTACGGGCCAACACGTGGGTAGAGGTCGGCGAACTGACCTGCGTGGCGCCGTTCCAGAACGACGACGGATCGTTCGCGTCGTGCACCGGCGCCGGACCGGCCGAGTTGGCCGGGATGAAGGCCGGCGACCGGATCATCGCGGTGAACGGCGAAGAGACCAAGACGACCGAAGACGTCGTGTCGGAGACGCGAGGCGTGGAAGGCGTCGCGAACTTCACGGTTCGCCGCGGCGACCAGGAGTTGATGATCCCGGTCCACGTCGATCAGGTGCCGCGCAAGTTCAAGAACGGGCGTACCGGCAACCTCACCGTGCGCACGGTGGGCGCCGTGGGTATCAAGCTCGAGGGCAAGAATGACGCGCATCCGATCGAGAAGTACTCGCTGCTCCCGGCTATTCCGGCTTCGGTCGGTTTCACCGGCGACCTCTTCGTCAAGACGGGTGAGTCGCTAGTCCAGATGCCGAGCAAGGTCGCGGACCTCTGGGACGCGGTCACCGGCGGCGAACGGCGGTCCGACACCCCGATCAGCGTCCTGGGTGCCAGCGAAATCGGTGGTCAGGCTGCCGAACTGGGCCTGTGGCAGATGTTCATCGGGCTCCTGGCCTCACTGAACTTCTTCCTCGCGGTGTTCAACCTGCTCCCGCTGCTTCCGCTCGACGGTGGCCATATCGCCGTCGTGGGGTATGAGAAGGCGCGCGACTGGTTCCGCGCCCGCCGGGGACTCGCACCGGGCGGTCCGTTCGACTACCTCAAACTCATGCCGGTGACCTACGCCGTGATCGTGTTGGGCGGCGCATACATGCTGCTCACGCTGGCGGCCGACATTCTCAACCCGATCCAATGGTGAATCCGAAAGTAGAATTGACGAACGTGACGACCGTCGGTCTGGGCATGCCGAATGCCCCCATTCCAGTTCTCGCACCGCGCCGCAAGACTCGGCAGCTCACGGTCGGCTCGGTCGGGGTGGGCAGCGAATCGCCGATTTCGGTCCAGTCGATGACGACCACGAAGACGCATGACATCAACGCGACGCTGCAGCAGATCGCGGAGCTCACCGCGTCCGGTTGCG
Source organism: Nocardiaceae bacterium (assembly GCA_021372355.1). Lineage (GTDB taxonomy): Bacteria > Actinomycetota > Actinomycetes > Mycobacteriales > Mycobacteriaceae > Smaragdicoccus. Next base: position 38,815 of record JAJFUQ010000067.1, read on the forward strand.
ACATCGTGCGCGTCGCGTGCCCGCGTCAGGAAGATGCCGATGCGCTGGCGGAGATCGCCAAGCACAGCCAGATTCCGGTGATCGCGGACATCCACTTCCAGCCGCGCTACATCTTCGCGGCGATCGACGCCGGATGCGCGGCGGTGCGGGTCAACCCCGGAAACATCAAGGAATTCGACGGCCGAGTTGGTGAGGTAGCCAAGGCCGCCGGTGCCGCCGGCATCCCGATCCGCATCGGCGTCAACGCCGGTTCGCTCGACCCGCGCCTGCTCGCCAAGTACGGCAAGGCGACCCCGGAGGCACTCGTCGAATCCGCGCTGTGGGAGGCGAGCCTTTTCGAGGACCACGGCTACGGCGACATCAAGATCTCGGTCAAGCACAACGACCCGGTGATCATGGTCGAGGCTTATCGCCAACTGGCCGCCAAGTGCGATTACCCGCTGCACCTCGGCGTCACCGAGGCTGGCCCGGCGTTCCAGGGCACGATCAAGTCGGCGGTCGCCTTCGGCGCTCTGCTGGCGGAAGGCATCGGCGACACTATCCGCGTCTCGCTGTCCGCACCTCCGGTCGAAGAGGTCAAGGTCGGCAACCAGATCCTGCAGTCGCTCAACCTCCGTCCCCGCAAGCTCGAAATCGTGTCGTGCCCGTCGTGCGGCCGGGCTCAGGTCGACGTCTACAAGCTCGCCAACGAAGTCTCCGCCGGACTCGAGGGCATGGAGGTTCCGCTACGCGTCGCCGTCATGGGCTGCGTCGTGAACGGACCGGGCGAAGCGCGCGAAGCCGACCTCGGTGTCGCGTCCGGCAACGGCAAGGGACAGATTTTCGTCAAGGGTGAGGTCATCAAGACCGTTCCGGAGTCGATGATCGTCGAGACGCTCATCGAGGAAGCGCTGCGGCTCGCAGAAGAAATGCCGTCGGACCAAGGGAGTTAGGCCCACCGGGCCAAATTCGGGCCTGATTCTGGCACATTAGACCTTGTGCTAAAACTTCTCGGCGTTCGATCGCTGGGACCCCGAGACACGCGCGAGGTGTTGCGCGCGCTGGCGGCTGATCCGGTCGCCGGGTGCATGGTGGCGGCACGCATCGAAGAATCTGGAATACCCGCGGGCGGCGGTTTCGAACTGTGGAGCCGGGGCGGACCAGAGGAATCGCTCTGTTTCTTCGGGCCGAGTCTCATGCCCATCCACGGCACGTGGGACGACATGCGGGCCTTTGCCGAACGCGCTCAGCGCGGGCCGCGACTGTGTTCGTCGATCGTCGGGCGACGTGATCTGGCGATGCCGCTGTGGCAGCAACTCGAACCGGCGTGGGGTCCGGCACGGGAAGTGCGTAGCGAGCAGCCGTTGTTGGTGCGGTCGGCGCTGTCGCCGATCCCGGCGGATCTCGACGTTCGACGGGTGCTTCCGCACGAGATCGACGCGTATTACGGCGCCGCTGTCGCGATGTTCATCGAGGAAGTGGGCACGGACCCACGCGCGTTCGACGGTGGCCGGGGATATCGGCGCCGGATTTCCGAGCTCATCGCTCGGGGCCGAGCGTTCGCGCGTTTCGAGGACGGCCGAGTCGCGTACAAGTGCGAGATCGCGGCGGTTTCCCGTCAGGTGGCTCAGATCCAAGGCGTCTGGGTCGATCCGAAGCATCGCGGTCAGGGGCTCGGTGCTGCCGGGACGGCCACGGTCGTCAACGAGATCGTCGCGAGTGGCCGCGTCGCGAGCCTGTACGTCAATGGCTACAACCTCGCGGCTCGCCAGGCCTATGCGAATGTCGGATTCACGCAGGTCGGTACCTTCGCCACGGTGATGCTCGACTAAATTGGCGTCGTGACCGAAACTGCACCACCCGAGCAGGAACGCAAGGGACCACCGCCGCCGGCGAGCCTCGACGAACTGTTCGCGGACGCACAACTGCCCTCGACGATCGCTGCGCTGTCCGATGCCGACCGCGCGGACCTGTTGTCGCTCGTCCAGAACCTGCATCAGGACCAGATCGCTGAACTCATCGCGACCGGGCCGAAGATGGTCGACGCGCTGCCGCTCCTGATTCGCAAGGCGCTGCAGAAGATGGCGTCGAAATGACCGCGCAGAAGCCGGAGGTCCGGCGCGTTGCTCGTCGTCTCGGTGTCGCGCCCGAGCGCGTCGCCTACCTCGAGACCGTCAGCGATGCGGACCTTCGTGCGCTGGCCCAGGCCGTCGACAACTGCGTCGTCGAACTCGCCCGCCAGGGCAGCGTCGGCGTCGGTCGTCTGGCCAAGGCGATTCCGGTTTCCGCGGCGGCGAAGGTTGCCGAGCGGGTGGGTAGCCCGCTGATGGTGGCCCGTCTCGCGTACTTCAACGACGCGCAGTGGGCCACGAAGATGGCCGACAAGCTGTCGCCAGAGCTCATCGCTGGTGCGGTCGCCGAACTCGACGCCGCCACCACGGTCGACCTCGTCGCGGGTATGTCGGAGAACCTGCAGTTCACCGTGCTCAAGCTCTTGGTCGAGCAGCAGGAGTGGGTGGCACTCGGCGACCTGTTCGGCGCGCTTCCCCTCGATCGGGTGCAGGCGTGGGCGAAGCAGGTCAGTGCCGACCACCTCCGCGAGATTCACGTCATGGTTCCCGACGAACGCCGCGCCCACGTCGAAAAGGCGTTGGGATAGTTAGGTTTTCGCGCGCGAACGCGGCGAATCGGACCAAACGCTGACACCATGGAGTGCACGAGCACTTTGCCTGGGGAGGCGCCATGGTCGCGACGAAGGAAACGCCCGCTCATCCTGAACTGAAACGCGTACTCGGCCCCGGGCTGTTGCTGCTGTTCATCGTTGGCGACATACTCGGGGCCGGCGTTTATGCGGTGACCGGGCAGATGATCTCGAACGTCGGCGGAATGGCGTGGTTGCCGTTCATCCTCGCGTTCGTCGTCGCGACGCTCACCGCCTACAGCTACCTCGAACTCGTCTGCAAGTTTCCGCAGGCCGCGGGTGCCGCGCTCTACACGCACAAAGCCTTCGGCGTCCACTTCGTCACGTTCCTGGTCGCGTTCACGGTCATCTGTTCCGGCATCACCAGTGCGTCGACGTCGTCGAATGTCGTGGCCGGCAACCTCCTCGCCGGACTCCATGAGACGTTCAGCAACGCAGACGGCCTCGGCTGGTTCGAGGTTCCGACCGGAACCACGGCTCAGTTGGTCGTCGCGATGTCGTTCATGGTTCTCCTCGCCTTGGTGAACCTTCGGGGCGTCGGCGAATCGGTGAAATTCAACGTCGTGCTGACTCTCATCGAGATGGCCGCGCTCATCATCGTCATCACGATCGGCTTCATCGCCGCTGGTCGGGGGACTGGCCAGGGCGACATCTCGAACCTCGTCGTGTTCAGCGATCCGCAGGACAAGGGCTGGTTCCTCGCGGTCACCGTGGCCACGACGATTGCCTTCTTCGCGATGGTCGGCTTCGAGGACTCGGTCAACATGGTCGAGGAGACGAAGAATCCGCAGAAGATCTTCCCGCGCACGATGTTCACGGGCCTCGGCATCGCGTGCCTTCTCTACGTGTTGGTCGTGGTCGCGGTGGTGACCGTTCTCCCGCTCGATTACGACGCCGGAAGCGAAGGAATTCTTCTCCACGTGGTGCGGATCGGGGCGCCCGACTTCCCGATCGACGAGGTCTTCCCGTACATGACGGTGTTCGCCGTCGCCAACACCGCGCTCATCAACATGCTGATGGCGAGTCGCCTGCTGTACGGACTGGCCCGCCAGCATGTTCTGCCGAAGGCGCTTGGTGCGGTGCTACCCGGCCGTCGATCCCCGTGGCTCGCGATCATCTTCTCGACCGCGCTGGCGCTCGGACTCATCGTCGTCGTCAACCAGATGTCGAAGAACAACGTCGTCGGTGCGCTGTCCGGAACGACTGGACTTCTTCTGCTGTGCGTCTTTGCGGTCGTCAACATCGCGTGCCTCATCCTCAAGCGGCACGACGCCGCGACGCACTTCCGGGCACCGGTGTGGGTTCCGGTGGTCGGGGCGGTGCTCTGCTTGTTCCTGGTGGGCCCGTGGGCGCGCACCGAGGCACAGATGATCCAGTACAAGATCGCATTGGGGATGATCGCGCTGGGACTCGTCCTGTGGGTCGTCACGTTCTTCGTCAACAAGGCGTCGGGGACCTCGACGAAGTTCAGCGACATCGATCACCTTGCCGAAGACGACGAGCCCGACCCGGCCGACCGGTAGGAGGTCTGGCAGCTACGTGGTCTGGCGGTGCAACGTCGCCGCGAGGTGGTGCTGCAGCGGTTGGCCCACTGCGCCCATGCGCACTTCGTAGGTGAGTTCATCGCCCGAGAGACGGAACGTGCGCTCGATCGCGGTGATGCTCTTCGCCGTGCTGGTGAGTGCGATGTTCTTGGCCGCGAGCTCGAGTTCGACGCCGTCGTCGGTGAACGCGGCTGTCCCTTCTTCGATCTCAGCGGCGCCGAACGGGTGCGAGATGACGAACTCGATCGCGCCAGCCCCGGTGCGGCGCAGGTATCCGGTCTCGGCGTGCAGCGGACGACCGTCGTCGGCGGCCCTCGTGCGCTGCGAATACGCCAGGAATGGCTTGCCGACGTGACCGAACGTCACGTCCTCGAGGTAGGCGAATGACGCGATCGTCGGGTACTCCCCGGCGCCCTGTCCTTTCCACGTTCCGAGCAAGCCTGCCAATGGTGCGATATCGGGGTGCAGTTCCGGCATGGCGGTGACAGTACGCGTTAGAGCGTTGTCTTGATACCGCTCCGGACGCAGGACCATAACAACGCCGTGCCGACGCCCCCAGGGCTCCCTGGGACGACTTACGTTGAGTCAGCTAGACCTGCACGAACGGAACGGAGCACCACCTTGACGAGTTTTGCCGTCGAGGTCGAGGGCATCACCAAGTCATTCGGCCGCACACAAGCCCTACGCGGCATCAGCTTTGCTGCCGCGCGTGGGGAAGTGCTCGGTGTCCTCGGACCCAACGGCGCCGGCAAGACCACGACCGTCAACATCATGTCGACTCTGCTGGAGCCCGATTCGGGTCGTGCGGTGATCGCGGGGCACGACGTCGTGACCGACCCCGCAGGTGTGCGCTCGAAGATCATGCTCACCGGGCAGTACGCCGCGCTCGACGAACTGCTCACCGCGCGCGAGAACCTGGTCATGTTCGGCCGCCTCATGGGGCTCACGAAGCGTGCGGCGAAGGCGCGTGCGGAGGAGCTGCTCGAAGAGTTCAGCCTCGCCTACGCCGCGGATCGTCGCGTCGGTACGTTCTCCGGCGGTATGCGCCGCCGGGTCGACATCGCATGTGGACTCGTCGTGCCGCCGGAAGTCGTGTTCCTCGACGAGCCGACGACGGGACTCGACCCGCGCAGCCGGCAGGGCATCTGGGACCTGGTCAAGGACTTCCGCCGTCATGGCATCACGACGATCCTCACGACGCAGTACCTCGAAGAAGCCGATGTGTTGAGCGACCGCATCATCGTCATCGACCACGGCACCGTCATCGCCGAGGGCACGGCAGATGAGTTGAAGGCCCGGACCGGCGGCAGCTATTGCGAGATCGTGCCGCTCCACCTGCGCGACATCCCGAAGATCCTGAAGGCGCTGGGCCCGATGGTTCCAGCGGAGTACCGCGCGACGCTTACTGCAGAGTCTGACCACATCACGATCCCCGCGCCGGACGGTGCCCGCAGCCTCGCCGAGGCGCTGCGTCGACTCGATGCCACGCGTATCGAACTCGTCGACATCGCCCTCCGCCGCCCGTCTCTCGATGACGTCTTCCTGTCGCTCACTGGGCGCGGGACCGTTGCGGCGGTTCCGTCGTGAGTTCGGTTCTCCTCGAGCGGCAGTTTCTGCCGCCCAAGGCAACTAATCAGGTCTGGGTACTCACGTACCGGCTGATCGCCCCCTCGCTCCGCAACGGCGAGATCTGGACTGCCGTCGCGTCGCCGGTCGTCTTCACGGTCGGGTTCTACATCCCGCTTGTCGGCGTCATGACGTTCCTGGGGTCGGGGAGCGGAAGCTATTCACAGTTCCTCATGCCGATGATCGTGCTGCAAGGTGTCGCCTTCTCGGCGATCGCGGCGTCGTTCCGCTCGGCGACCGACGCCGTCGAGGGCATCAACCGGCGCTTCGCGGCGATGCCGATCGCGCATTGGGTGCCGGTGGCAGCGCGCATGGGCGCGAACATGTTCCGGTGTGCACTGACGGTCGTGTCGTCGGTCGTGTGCGGTCACCTCATCGGCTTCCGCTTCCACCTGGGCGTTCTGCATACGTTCGGATTTCTGGTGCTCGCGATGGCGATCGGTTTCGTGTTGTCACTCGGAGCGGACGTCATCGGATCACTGACCCGCAGCCCGGAAGCGACTTCGCAGGCGCTCATCCTGCCCCAGATGCTTTTCGGAATGTTGTCCGCCGGGTTTGCCCCGTCCGACCAGTTCCCGGCGTGGATCGAGCCTTTCGTGCGCAATCAACCGGTGTCGCAGTGGGCTTATCTCCTCCGCGCGCTCGCCGGCGACCCGACCTTCGAAACCGGTCCGACGTGGGGCATTGCGTTCCCGGCGGTGCTGTGGCTCGTCAGCGGCACGGTGATATTCGCGCCGCTGGCGATCAAGCTGAGTGCGAGGCGACCATGATCCTCACGACGACCGCGGAGTCGACGCCCGGCGCGCTCGCGTCGCACACGCTGATCTTGACCCAGCGACTCATCCGGCGATGGGGTCGCGATCCTTTGACCCTCGTTCAGAGCCTGGTCTTCCCGACCGGGTTACTGGTGCTGCTCAATCTCGCGTTGGGCAAGCAGGTGACTGAATACGCGCTCGGAATGAAGCTGTACGGGCCCGGCTACGACTCGCTCTACAGCACCGTGCCGATGGCGGCGATCGTCGGCGTCATGGCCGGTTCGGCGGCCGGGGCGGTCGCGATGGGACGCGAACGTGAAGACGGACTGCTGTCGCGAATGTGGGTGCTGCCAATCCATCGAGCATCGGGTCTGTTGGCCCGAGTCCTCGCGGAGGGCGTCCGAATCGTCCTGGGCACGCTCTTGATCGTGGTCGTCGCGCACCTCATCGGCTTCCGGTTCCAGCAAGGCCCGTTTGCGGCGATCGTCTTCATGGCCGTGCCGCTGATGTTCGGGTTGGCCTTCGCCACGATGGTCACCGCGATGGCGGTCTTCTCGGCGAAAGCGACGATGGTAGAGACGCTGTCGCTCGTGAGTTCGTTGCTGATGTTCTTCTCGACCGGGTTCGTGCCGCTCGAGGGATTCCCCGAGTTCGCGCAGGGATTCGTTGCCTATCAGCCGCTCACGACCGCGACCGACGCCATGCGTGGACTTGCGTTCGGGGGACCGGTCGCCGAGCCGCTGTTGATGACGATCGGATGGTGCGCACTCGTGACGTCGATCTTCGCGATCCCCGCAGGCTATGGCTACGGGCGAGCGAGCCGCGCGGGTAGGTAATCTGGACGGCATGCTTGCAGTCCGTCCTCCGCTGGTCCCTGGAACGCTTTCCGACATTCGGGATGTCCCGAAGTCGATCGAGCGCCCGGAGTACGTCTGGAAGCCGAAGGTCAAAGAGGGATCGGAGCCGTGGGTCCAGACCCCGGAGACGATCGAGGCGATGCGCATCGCCGGCAAGATCGCCGCGCAGGCACTGCAGGAGGCCGGCAAGGCCGTCGCCCCGGGTGTGACCACCGACCAGCTCGATGCGATCGCGCACGAGTACATGCTCGACCACGGCGCCTACCCGTCGACGTTGGGTTACAAGGGCTTTCCGAAGTCGTGCTGCACGTCGCTGAATGAAGTGATCTGCCACGGCATTCCAGACTCGACTGTCATCCAGGACGGCGACATCGTCAACATCGACGTCACGGCCTACATCCACGGCGTGCATGGCGACACCAACGCCACGTTCCTCGCGGGTGACGTTCGTGAAGAAGCCCGACTGCTCGTCGAGCGCACGCGCGAAGCGACGATGCGCGCCATCAAGGCCGTGAAGCCGGGGCGCGAGCTCAATGTCATCGGTCGGGTCATCGAGGCGTACGCCAACCGCTTCGGCTACGGCGTCGTCCGCGACTTCACCGGTCACGGCGTCGGTCCGACGTTCCACAGTGGTCTGGTGATCCTGCACTACGACGCCCCGCACGTCACCGACCTCATCGAACCCGGGATGACGTTCACGATCGAGCCGATGATCAATCTCGGCACCCCCGACTACGAGATGTGGGACGACGGCTGGACTGTGGTCACCAAGGACCGCAAGTGGACCGCCCAGTTCGAGCACACGCTCGTGGTCACCGAAACCGGCGCCGAGATTCTCACGCTGCCGTAGTCAAGCGGTCGCAGAACCGACTTCGCGGTACCCGGTGCTGGGTGCAGACTGACGAAATGGAAGCTGTTTCGGGTCGTGAGGTGCCCGCTGAATTGATGCCTGTCTTCGACGGTGCGATAACCGTCGATTACACCAGCGTGACCGGTAGCGGGAATCCGATCACGGTTCCGCTCACTCCCTACCTCGACGTGGATGCGCGCACGCTGGATGTCTCAACCGGCCTGACCTACGCGGCCAAGGCCGAGAGGGCGCGGCGCAACCCCAAAGTCAGCTTGCTCTACTCCGATCCGCTGGGCAGTAGTGCGGTCAATCCGCCGGTCGTTCTCGTACAGGGGTACGCCACAGTGTGCGACCGTGATCTGCAGTCCAACACGGACCGTTACGTCCGTGAATCGATGGCCAAGCTTCCCGCCGGCTACAAGGGGCAGCCGCGCTTCGTGCTTCGCACCCTGGACTGGTACTTCGCGCGAATCTGGATCAAAGTCACGCCGACCCGCGTGACGTGGTGGCCGTCGCGCGCGCTCGATGAAACGCCGTTCGTGTGGGAGGCGCCAGCCGACCGGGTGGCACCACCGTCGGACCCGCCACCGGATGGCAAGAATCCGAACGCGTGGCTGCCGCAACCAGCGGATTGGCGTGCGTCTGCCGGGTCGGTCGGCACCCGCCTCGACATGCAGGAATTGAGCTGGGTGGGCGCGGATGGGTTTCCGATGTGCATTCCGGTTCGTGCGACACCGATCGACTCGGGATTCCGCCTCACTTTCGGGGCGATGGCCCCGCCTGTTCCGGACGGACCCGCATGCCTGGTTGCCCACACGCACTCCCCAGCGTTCGAGACGCAGGAGAACCGCACGTTCATCGGCACGATCACGCGCGATGGCGACATCGTGAAATTGGACGTCGAGCGCGTGCTTGCCGATATCAGTCTCGCCGGAAACAAGCTCAAGCGGACGATCGACTTCCTGGCCAAGGGACGCCGTCTCAAGCCACGCCTGAAGTCGGAGGCCGCGCGACGCGGACAGGCCGTGCCGAAGGTGCGACTGCCGTAATCGCCGAGTGTCGGTGAAGCTACTGTGAGCAGCTGAGACGGCATGCGAATGGAAGTGAAGAGAAGGTTGCGTCGCGAACGGGAGTACGGTGCCGCCCTGCTCGTCGCCGGAACCACCTCCGACGCCGGGAAGAGCCTGATCACCGCAGGGCTGTGCCGGGCGTTCGTCCGTCGAGGTCTCAAGGTCGCGCCGTTCAAGGCGCAGAACATGTCGAACAACTCCGTCGTCACACTCGATGGCGGCGAGATCGGCCGCGCGCAGGCGATGCAGGCTCGCGCGTGCGGGCTGGAGCCGAGCGTCCGATTCAATCCGGTTCTGCTCAAACCGGGGAGTGACCGGACGTCCCAGCTTGTCGTCCGGGGCAAGGCCGTCGGCCAGGTCAGCGCGCGTAACTACGCCGAGCACCGCGCCTGGCTGCGGGAACTCACCGCGGCGGAACTCACGAGCCTGCGTGAAGACTTCGATGTCGTCGTATGTGAAGGAGCGGGCTCACCGGCGGAGATCAACCTGCGAGCCACCGACATCGCGAACATGGGTCTCGCGAGAGCGGCGGACATTCCGGTCGTCGTGGTCGGCGACATCGACCGTGGCGGCGTGCTGGCCCACATGTTCGGAACACTGGCGGTCCTCGAGCCGGCTGATCAAGCGTTGATCGCCGGGTTCATCGTCAACAAGTTCCGCGGCGACGTCTCGCTGCTCCAGCCCGGTCTGGTCCAACTCGAGCAGCTGACCGGTCGTCGAGTGTTCGGCGTCGTGCCGTTTGCCGATGGACTGTGGCTCGATGCCGAGGATTCCCTGGGAACGGTCACGGATCGTCCGGTCGGCATTCCACAACCGCCGATCGGCGACGAATGGCTGCGGGTCGCCGCGATCCGGCTGCCGCGGATTTCGAACTCGACCGACGTCGAAGCCTTGGCGTGCGAACCCGGCGTCGCGGTCTCGTGGGTGACCGATCCGGCGCAAGTTGCCGCCGCCGACCTCGTCGTCGTGCCCGGTTCGAAGTCCACAGTCTCGGATCTGGCGTGGCTTCGCGAACGCGGGCTGGCGGACGCGCTCACCGCGCGGACTGGACCGATCCTGGCCATCTGCGGTGGTTACCAGATGCTCGGCAAACAGATCCTCGACGACGTCGAATCTGGTCAAGGAG
>JAJFUQ010000075.1 GCA_021372355.1 Nocardiaceae bacterium
GGACTTCCGGCAGCCGGAATTGTTTACCGGTCCGGGTTCATCGCTGCAATTGTGCGACCACATCGTCGGCACCGGCGTCAAGAAACTGCTACTGGTCAGCGATGAGTTCCTCCTGAAGATCGGGATGCTGCAGCCAATGATCGACCGGCTCGAATCGGGCGGCGTGTCCGTGTCGACGTACACCGGCGTCCTGCCCGACCCGGCGATCGAGCAAGTGGAGGCCGGGCTCGCGGAGCTGAAGGAAAACGGCTGTGCCGCGGTTCTCGCGGTCGGTGGCGGCTCCTCCATCGACGCGTCCAAGATGATCGCCGCGCGTGCCCGCAACCCGCTCAGCGTCGCGCACATGGGCGGACTGATGCGCGTGATCATTCCACCGCTGCCGCTCTATGCCGTACCGACGACCGCTGGCACGGGATCCGAAGCCACGATCGGCGCGGTCATCTCGGACCCGGCGACCGAGCGCAAGTTCGTCGTCATGGACCCGAAGCTCGTGCCGCTCGCAGCCGCACTGGACGGCGCGCTGATGACGGGCTTGCCGGCGCCCGGAACCATTGCGACCGGCATGGACGCACTGACTCACTCCATCGAGGCCTACCTTTCGGCCAATGCGACGGAGAAAACGGATGCCGAGGCGCTCGAGGCGACGAAGCTGATCATGGAGAACCTGCCCGAGGTCGTCAAGAACGGCAACAACCTCGAAGCACGCCAGCGCATGGCGATCGCCGCCTACAAGGCTGGTGTTGCCATCACGACCGCTGGAATCGGCTGGGTCCACTCGATCTAGCACAACTTCGGCGCCCTGTACCACCTGCCACACGGCTACTTGAACGCGATCATCCTGCCGCGGGTTCTCGACCTGTATCGACCGGTCCACGAAACACGCCTTGCGGAGTTGGCTCGGGTCAGTGGAATCGAAGGCACCGACGAGGCTGAACTCGCAGATGCCTTCATCGCCAAGGTCCGCGCACTGAATGTGGAGTTCGGCATTCCCACGCAGCTCGACAAGCTCCAGGTCAAGGACATCCCGCAGATCGTCGAGCGCGCGATGGACGAGACCCATTGGAACTACGCGGTTCCGGTCTACATGGACAAGGCCGAAACGGAGTCGATGGTCCGGGACATGCTCCCGGCTTAGGCGTCACGTCGAGCGCCTCACGCCAGCGGCGTGTCGTCCAGCGCATTCAGCAGGTCGCGGGGGGTGTCGTAAATCGCGATGGCCCCCGCGTCCTCGAGTTCGTCGTTCCCGAAGCCGCCGGACCGTACCGCGATTGCGGGCATGCCGGCGTTCTTTGCAGCCTTGATGTCCCACACGGAGTCGCCGATCATCACGCTCGACGAATCCGACGGCACCCCGAGCTTCTTGAGCGCGACCTGCAAGAGGTCCGGGGCAGGCTTGGACTCTTCTACATCGGCGCTGCTCGTCCAGGCCTCGGCAATATCGCGAGCGTCCAGCTTGTCCAGGAACGCGTCGACGTGGTGTTCCTTCGCGGAGCTTGCCAACACCAGCCGGTGACCGCGCTTCTTGATCTCGATCAGCAGGTCCCGGGCACCCGGCAGCGTTGCCATCTCGTCAAGAAGGGGATCGACCTCCTCGGTCTGGAGCTTTCGCACTTCGTCGCCGAGCCTCCGCTCCAGGTCCTCGCCGCCAATCGCTTCGACGAGTTGGTCGCCGCCCATCCCGATCAGCCGATGCAGTCGCCAGATCGGGAAAGTCTCGCCCAGCCTGCGGAAAGCTCGAAACCAAGCCAGCGCATGCTGGTAGTTCGAGTCAACGAGCGTCCCGTAGATGTCGAGGACGGCAATGGTGGAGTCGGTCATTCATGTCGGCTACCCAACCAGGAGGCTGTCAACCGTCACACCGAGGCAGCCTCGCGCGGGCGACGGGACAACAATCGCCGACGACTGCGCGCCTTCTGCACCGCTGCACCCCACGCCAGTTGGGACTGAGCGATCACCTCACGGAGAAACGCCCCGGCCTCGTTGGCAACGGCATCGGCACCTTCGCGCGAGACAATCGCGGCGACCTTTCGCATCGTCGCGGAGTCGGCTTTCGCGGTGCTGCCACTGTCATAGGGCGGCTGTGGGTCGTATTCGATCATCAGCTGCGCCGCGCGGGCCACGTCGTCACCTGCGATCTTGCCGACCAACCACAGCGCCAGGTCAATTCCTGCGGATACTCCGGCACCCGTGACGATCTTGCCGCTGTGCACGATCCGCTGGTCACGTACCGGTACCGCGCCGCGTGCCTCCAGTGCGTGCAGGCTCGCCCAGTGAGTGGTCGCCAGCTTGCCTTCCAGCAGACCAGCACTCGCCAGG
>JAJFUQ010000112.1 GCA_021372355.1 Nocardiaceae bacterium
CACACTGTGCCTTATTTCACATTGCGAGCGACGTCGCTGGTCAACGGAGGATTCGATACCGACACAACCTGGTCGAAGAATAACTGGACCATAAGCGGTGGCGCCGCCCGGATGTCTAACAACGACGGCGACCTGACGCAATCCTCCGTCATGGTCGTTGGAGACACGTACAAGAGTACCATTGTGGTGTCGTCAATCTCGGGCGGTAGTATCACGGTCAAGTTCGGGTCGAGTGGCGGGCAGACTCCAATCACCACAGCTGGCACCTATACGTTCGTGGGGGTCTGCGCGGGCAGTACGAGTTTCATTCTTGCGGCTGCCGCCGGCACAACTTGCGTGGTGGAATCGGTGACGTGCGACCCGCAACACGTCACGCAATGGAGCGATATATCGGGATACGGCCGCCACCTAGTCCAGGCGACGGCAGCGGCTCAACCGGTTTATTCTGCAACAGCGGGGCAAGGCGGGAGGCCTGGATTCACCTTCAACGGTTCCTCACACTATCTGAAGGCAACGGCATTCACGTGGAACCAAAGTGCCTTGATCCTGTTTACCGCTAAAGCCATCACAGCCTCGGGTGGCAGCCGGGCAATGATCGATGGCAATGCTACGGGTTCGGCACAGATAATCACCGACACCGTGACGGGCTCGAATAACAGGATCTATGCCGGTACCAATTTGGCAATGGCAGCCCCGAACGTACCGAGTTTCGATACCTGGTATGCATGGGAAGCGCTCTTTTCGGGGAACAACTCAGGCTTCGCTCTCAACGGACAAGCGCGCACCACGGGCGCAGCAGGCTCTGGCAATCCTGGTGGATTGACGGTCGGCCGGGCGGGAGGCGGCGGGGTCGCCTTTGCGGCCGAATGCATCTACGAGCTTATTTGTGCCAATGCGGACTTTACCGACGCGGGCGAGAGGGCCAGTGCCGTGTCCTACTTGCGTTCGAATGGAGGCGTGTGATGGCGCGACGCGGACGACTGGCGTTGACGTTGGCGAGGGCGATTCTATTCCGCCGGGCAATTCGCAACCGTTCCGGGATTCCGATGGATAGCGTCATGTGGGATGGCACTCCCATCGAAGGTGGTTGGGTCAAGACGCGCGACCTCGTAAAGCCGATCAAACACCCGACTAAGGCGCAGTTCTTTTTTCCTCACCACCCCCATATCGAATACTTGATCGCCCAATCTGGACTCGATGCTACCAACGTGGCGGATGTGGCGGACATTGACGCGCAAGATACCAATTGGGGCAAGGGCGAGGAAGACGATTCGAGCGACTAGGAGGCAACATGTTTCGAAGAACTATCTGGTGGGCACTGCCACTCATTGTGGCCGCGCTCTGCATCGCTGGAGTGACATTCGCTCAAGAGCTGCCTGGTCCGCCTGATGTGGCAGTCCTCGTGCAGGCAATCAACCTCAAGCAGTGGTGGCTGGTCGCCGCTGGCGCCATCCTGACAGCTATCTACGCGCTGCGCGGATTCACTGGCATCTGGGACAAGATTCCAAAGAACTACCGGCCCGCGGTCGTCGGTCTCTTGGGCGTTGTCTCAGGCGTCTGCCAGGCGATATTCACAGGCCAGCCCTGGCTCAACGCTCTTGTTGGCGGTCTCATGTCCGCGGCTGTGGCAATCAGCACAGACCAAATCCTGAGCAAGACACTCTCCGCGAAGCCGGCGCAGACTCCGCCACCTACGGAGAAGTAACGTGGTACCCCCCGCGAGTCATCCCAGCATCGCGGACGACTTCAACATCGCGCTCGAGATTCGCCTGATTCGCGAGGAGCAACACGCGAACCGAGTAGCCATCGAGCAGCAGTCGGCACTAATTGCCAAGCAGAACGACGCAATCACTCGGCTCACCGGAGAGGTGGTTCGAGTCTCCGCCGAGATGCAGGGGCAGCGCGACCGCTGCGACGAACGCACCGCCAAACAGAACAGCGACATACGCGAGCTGAAGGAGGCGCGCGGGGAAAACACTCAGACGCAGCTCCGGACCCTTACAGAACAGAACGCCGAGCTCAAGCGGGCGAAGCAGGCGCAGGACGAAGACATCCGCAAAGTCAAACGCGAGGTGTTCTTCGCCGCCCTGAAAGTACTCGGAACGCTCGCCGCCGGCGGCGGGCTCTTGCGTATCTTGCAAGCGCTCTCTCACTAAGGAGGAATCATGCGGATTCGATTACTCGCGCTCGTCGTGGCGCTATTGGCAGTCTCCTGCTCCGGTGGCTGGAAGGAGACAACTCGCGAGCTCACCCCGCTTGCGGTGCAGCAATGCCAGCAGGCGTGCATCCAGGCCAAGCGGCCTGACCTCGCGGCACTCTGTACGGGCGCCGGCACACTCATCGACCTCGTAACCATCCTCGCCGCAGAACGCGAGGCAATGGCAGCCCACCAGTGCGAGGTTCCGGATGCCGCCGCTCCTCGAGACTGAGCGCGAGCTGCTCAACGACTTCCGCCTTCGGCACTCAGACGCGCACGTCGAGCAGGTCGAAGACCTGTTTGTGTTGCGCTGGGACGCCGACGAGCAGGAGGTCCGAGACCCGACCTTCGACGGCCTTATGGCGCGCGCGTATCTCGAAGAGAGGCGCCCAGAATCGCACCGGTACCCTCAGACCATTCCATCTCCTCCGCCCGTCGTCTGGATGGGACTGCCCGGATTCGAGGAAGGGGGACTCGATGACAGCTGACGACTTCCCACCGGCGGAGTCCAATACCAGGCCGGACATTCCTTCAGTCCGCCCGCAGGCCACCGCGCGCTGCGGGCACTGTGAAAACGCTCGGGACGCCGAACTCCTGCGCTGCCTGCTCGACGCACTCTCGCAAGGCAGCCTCCAGTGGGTAAACGGCTACGGGCTCCAGTACAACACCACAGTCGACCGCGGAACCGCGCTCTTGGTCGAGGAGACACAACCTCGGGCAGCCTTGGAGCGCCTGCGGCAACGGCTTTCAAACAGGTAGCCTCATGGACTTCTATGCCCTCATCTTCTCCCTCGCAGTGGCGCATCATCCCGGAATTACCGTGGAGCGCGCGCACGAGGTCGCAGTTCTCATCGACGATAACGCCCGCTCG
>JAJFUQ010000134.1 GCA_021372355.1 Nocardiaceae bacterium
TAATCCGCAGGTCGTAGGTTCGAGCCCTACTGGGGGCACCAAGCGGTCCGTTTGGTGCGGCTGAACGTTGATCGCACGTGGTCGGCAGATCAATGGCATCGACCTCGATCGCCGCCGCGGGCACATACTGATATCGAACGACCGACCCGCGCGCGCCCGCCGCGAGGAGTCCTTGATCGACGGGACGAAGGAAGAGTCGTTCAGCCAATTGAGCAATCAATCGAGCATGCTCAGCGTCGTTGTACACGGTCGACGACCATAAGAGCCGACAGCGAGCGCCGCGACCGAGTGACGAGCAGCCAGCGATGTGTTCACCGAATTTGCATCTGTACTTTGCGCCTCATTCACCTGTTGCGAGACAGCGTCGGTCAAATCGCCCGTCTTGGCCGAGATCAGACTGAAATCGACTGTTCAACCGACATTCCGTCGCCTTAGGACGACTGAAGTCGGCGACCAGCGGAAACTTGTCGACATGACAACCAGCATCGTGAGGGCGACGCTGAGCACGCCGCCCCTCGTGAGATACGTCCACTGCGAACGGACGCCCGAGTCGACGATTGCCGCGCCAAAGGAAACCGAGCAGGCCCGACAATTCCTCCTCGTGCTGCGAGAGGAACTCGATACCTATCGCTCGGCCGCTACTGCAGACCCGCTCCAGGCCGCCCACATCCGAACGCTGCGTCAGATGGTTCGCGATCTCGAAATCCGGTTCCCCAACGCCGCACGGTCACTTTCGGCCGAATCGGTGATCTAGACGAGGGGGACCGCGAATCGTAGAGGCCGAAGGTTAACAGCGTCGCGGTCACATCGAGAGGGATGTCTCACAGGCTCACGCCGAAACGTTCGGGCCGCTTCAGGTCGATCTATCGCACGCAATGACATACGTAGACAGTGGCATTGGTGCCGACAACAGCCGCGAGCATGAACAAGCTCGACGTTTCCACGTCACGCTGATCGACCAACTGCGCAGGACGCGAGCAGAACTTCAGGCCGCCCGAACGGCGGCCAAGGCGTCGGCGGACGCGGTCTCCGGCGACGGCATGTTCCGAGTGGCGAAGTTGGCGCGGGAGGTTGTGGAACTTCGCCACATGCTCGCCCGGATTCACTCACGGTTTCCAACGTTGGGCACCGGCGACAAGAAGTAGAGCCAGCATCCGGTTGTGCTGGCGAAACGGTGCGAAGCGGTTACGCGTCAACGGGGACGGGAAACCTCAGGTATGAAAGAGCACCTGGAACGTGAGTCCAAATGGGAAATCGACGAGACATTCACGCTCCCGGCATTCGGCGACATCGACGAGGGCGTTAGCGTCGCGCAGACCACGATCGAGTTGACCAGTACCTACTTCGATACCGCCGACCACGACTTGCTTGCCCACGGTCTGACATTGCGACAGCGCGTGGGTGACGCCGACAACGGTTGGCAACTGAAGGTCCCCGCCGAGTCCGGGCGCACCGAGATCCGCACCGACCCGTTCGAGGTCGTGCCCGGTGAACTCACGGAGTTGACCAAGGGCGTACGGCTGGGCAAGCAACTGGACGTCGTCGCCACGATCTACACAACTCGCGATCGCTACCGCCTCCTCACTCCGGAGGGTGAGTTGTGGGCCGAAGTGGCAGACGACCACGTCCGCGCCACCGTGCCGGCACATCCGGACGAGGCGATGGTGTGGCGCGAAGTCGAAGTCGAGGCCGGGCCCGCTGCAGACGATCTGTCGGGCGTTGCCGATCGACTGGTGAGCGCCGGGGCCACCGAATCTGCGGCGCCGTCGAAACTGGCACGCACACTGGGGGTTCCGTCCCCCAGCGAATCGGCAACGACGTCGCCGGACG
This sequence comes from Nocardiaceae bacterium, assembly GCA_021372355.1. Lineage (GTDB taxonomy): Bacteria > Actinomycetota > Actinomycetes > Mycobacteriales > Mycobacteriaceae > Smaragdicoccus. Next base: position 1,831 of record JAJFUQ010000134.1, read on the forward strand.
CGCTGCGCGGTTACCTCCGCAAGCAGATCGAAATCATCTTCGCCGGGGACCTGGGGCTTCGGCGAAAGCTCGACCAGATCCACGACACCCGGGTCGCTGTTCGCCGTCTTCGCAGCACCGTCCGAGTCTTCAAGAAGCTGCTCGAGACCTCGAAGATCGGCGACCTCGACACCGAACTCAAGTGGTTCGCTGGCGAAATGGGCGTGGTGCGAGATTGCCAGGTGCAGCGCAAGCGCTTCGCCTCCGCGATCGCCGAATTGGATCCGACGCTTGTCGTCGGACCGATCGCCCGCCAACTGGACTTCCAATTGTTGAAACACCAGACCGAGGCCCGCGGCGACCTCGCCGACGCAATGGATTCAGCACGCTATCTCGAGCTCCTGGAGAGGCTGGACCGCTGGACCACCGAGCCGCCGATCGCGGCGCCCGTCACCCCGAAAGCCCTGCGCAAGCGGGCTCGCAAAGCAGCAGGCAAGGCCGACCGCCGGCTCGCAGCCGCGTTGTCCGGTGGTGACGACAGCGAGCTCCATCGAGCCCGCAAAGCGGCCAAACGCGCACGCTATGCCTTCGAGCTGAGCGCCAGAAAGAAGAAGGCCAAGCACTACAAGAAGATCCAGCGGGTTCTCGGCGACCATCAGGACAGCGTGGTCGCGCGCGGGACATTGCTCCGCATCGCAGCGAATGCCGCTCCCGGTGAGATGAACACGTTCACGCTCGGCGTGCTGCACACCAACGAACGTCACCGCGCCGCCGAAGCCCGCGCCGCAGCCAGGCGGTTGTGAAACGGCCGCGGGCCCTATAACAGTCAAAAGATCGGGCTCAACGTCGGCACGGATTCGGCCGAGCCGTTTGAAGCAGTCACACTCCGGGCAGCGGATGCGAGCATGTTCACCGTCGAGTACAAGGGCGTGACCATGCATTTCGGTACGCACTGGGTCGTCACCGCGACCGAAGGCGACTTCCGACTGCAGGACGGGACGGCGGTGAAACTGCTCGTTGAAGTGCACCGTCCGAGCATGGAACTGCATGCCACCACTGCGGCCGTGTCAAAGTCGAACGGGCGGCACTAGGTCGTGTACGCGACCGGGTGTTTCGGCTCGTAGATCCCGACCTCGGCGCCGCTCGGCAGCTTGATTGCGGTGAGCCGTCCCCAGCGCAGCTCGGACACGCCCCCGACGAACTCGACGCCCTTTCCCCCGAGGTCACGCATCGTTTCGTCGAGGTCGTCGGTCATGAAGTACAGCTCGTGCTTCGGCGCGTCCTCGGTGGGGTGCACGGCGATCTCCGCGGGCGGCAAGGCCACGATCGTCCAGCCCCCACCAGCGTCGACCGCATGTGTACCGAGAATGTCCTGCAGGAACGCGCGATCGGCGTCCGCGTCGCTGCTGTAGAGGATGACGTGTGCTCCGCTGATCATGAATCCCCAGCGTAGGTGCCCTACTCGGCGAACGGCCAGCCTTTGCCCTCCAGCCGGGCGCGAACGCGCTCGATGTCTTCCTCGGCGGGCAATCCGTTGGTCCGCCCGGCGATCGCCACGGCCGCATCGACTCGCGTGATGGGCTCGATTCCTGCGGGAGTCACCTGCGCGCCATGAATCAGCTCGCGGGTGACCTCCTTGACTTCTTTCCACGTCAGTCGACGTTCGAGCAGCGCCAGCAACGGTTCGTAACCGGTCTTCGGCACGCCGTGCGCATAACCGGCCCGAAACCACCGCGCGATGCGGTTCAGGAATCCCGCGACTGCCACAACTCGAACTTAGTAGCTACTACCGAACCCCGACAGCGGCCAGCCGCCGGCCACGAGCTTGGCCGCCACGAGATACAGCTCGTCCGAGTGCGGTTCACTCTGCTTGACCCGAGTGATGACCTCGTGGATGTGGTCCTTCGTCACCTCGTTCGGCCGTGCGGCGAGCAGCTGGCTGATGACTCGGTCGACATCGTCCTGGGTCAGCGATTTCCGCAGGAGGGCGAGCAGCGGAAAATAGTCCTTCGGCGGAACACCATCCGGGTATCCGACGCGAAGCCAGCCCAGAACCTGCGTCAACACGTTTTCGTTCCCCATGCCGGCTCCTACTTGTCGACGAGGGTCGGGTAGATGTTCTCGAAGCTGACCTTCATCCCGAATCCGGACGAGACGATGATCGTGATGCCCAGGACGATCGCGGCGATCACGACGCCGAAAGCCACCGCAGCAAGGACGTTTCCGAGCGGATTGGGACGACGGATCGTTCCGTCCGCGGCCTCGTGGCCACTGGCGATCGCGAGACCACGCACTCCGGTGGCGAACAGCGCGGGCAATCCGGCACCCAGCAGGATGCCGATGAGCAGCACCTTCCAGACCGAATCGATGACGAGCTCGAGAGTTTCCATCGGTTAGACCCCCACGGTCTGCTTCGGTGCGGGGACGGTCGAGGTGAACTCATCCCACTCGGCGTTGACGTTGTGGTGGTCGACCTTCTGCTGCTGGGCACGCAGGTACAGGTAGCCCGACAGCGCCAGGAGCATCGCGAAGGCAACGAGCGGGCCCGCCAATCCCGGGATCTTGGCGGCCACGACCCACATGATCGCGCCGACGGCGCCGGCGGCGGGCAGCGTGATCATCCAGGCGACGACCATGCGGAGAGCCACGCCCCAACGGACCCGCGCGCCAGGCTTTCCCACTCCCGAACCGAGGATCGAACCGGTCGCGACATGCGTTGTCGAGAGGGCGAAACCGAGATGGCTCGAGGCCAGGATGACCGTTGCCGAAGCAGCCTCGGCGGCCATGCCCTGCGGCGAACTGATCTCGACGAGTCCCTTGCCAAGGGTCCGGATGATGCGCCAACCACCGAGGTAGGTGCCGAGTGCGATCGCGAGGGCACACGCGACCTTGACCCAAAGCGGAACACCGTGAGTGTTGTGCCACGCGAGCAATCCGGTGGAGTCGGGAGTCGAAGCGCTGTATCCGATGAGCGCCAGCGTGATGACACCCATCGTCTTCTGGGCGTCATTCGTGCCGTGCGCGAGCGAGACCAGCGACGCAGTGCCGATCTGACCCCAGCGGAAGCCCGTCTCGGTGAACCGCTCGGCCACTCCGGCGACGATCGTGAAGATGAGGAAGGTGCCCAGAGCAGCGACGATTCCGGCGACAACGGGCGAGAACAGCGCCGGCATGATCACCTTGCCGACGACACCGTCGATCTTGCCGTGGCCGATCCACTGGACGCCACCGGTGCCGAGCGCGGCGAGCGCAGCCCCGATCAGGCCGCCGAACAGCGCGTGCGAACTCGAACTCGGCAGGCCGAGCAACCACGTCAGCAGGTTCCAGATGATGCCGCCGATCAGACCGGCCATCACGATCACCAGCAGCGCGTGTCCTTGATCGGCGACGAACTCGGCTTTCGGCGAGCCGTCCTTCTCCTGGATCTTGATGACCGCATTGGTGACCGTCAGTGCGACTTCGACCGAGAGGAAGGCGCCAACGAGGTTGAGAATCGCAGAAAGGGTAACGGCCGCTTTGGGTTTGAGGGCACCCGTGGCAATCGATGTGGCCATCGCGTTGCCGGTGTCGTGGAAGCCGTTGGTGAAGTCGAAGGCCAGAGCCGTGACGATCACCAACTGCAGAATGATCAGTTCGCTGCTCATAGTCACGATCTTCGGCGCGGTTCAGCGGCCGCGTTAGTGACCAAAGGTTCTATTTGGAGGGACTACATTCCACCGACGCCGCTCGTTAACCATGCCCTTCTAGCGTGGGTCGGGCGTCGGACCTGTGCGGTGCGTAGCCCGTCCTTCGGGAGTGAAATCAATTACACGAATTCGCACCGTCGGCCACTCGATTTGCGCCCTCAATAACCGCTGGTTGAATGCTTGGCAAGAGTGTTGTGACACATGGCTCACATTGATGGACTTTCGTCACAATTTCACTTCCAATCTCGCCCGCCCCCGCGTTTCGGGTCACGAGGGGATGCTGGCGGTCCCGTAGCCTGACCAAGTTCCCGCCTGTGAACACGCTCTTGCTCCCACCCGGGGGCACAGCCCCGAGCGCACCACGAGCACCACACGCGAAGCACAAAGGGGTAGAAGACACATGGCACGAGAGCTGACCCAGCTCGAACTCCTCAAGGAGCTCGAGCCCGTTGCCGAGGAAAACGTCAACCGTCACCTGTCGATGGCCAAAGAATGGCACCCGCACGACTATGTCCCTTGGGACGAGGGCCGCAACTTCGCCGCAATGGGCGGAGTCGACTGGGACCCGGAACAGTCGAAGCTCAGTGAAGTCGCCAAAGCGGCGATGATCACCAACCTCCTCACCGAGGACAACCTGCCGTCGTACCACCGCGAGATCGCAGAGAGCTTCTCGCTGGACGGCGCCTGGGGTACCTGGGTCGGACGCTGGACCGCAGAAGAGAACCGCCACGGCATCGCCATGCGCGACTACCTCGTCGTCACGCGCGGCGTGGACCCGGTCGCGCTCGAGCAGGCGCGCATGGAGCACATGACGCACGGCTTCGCAGCGACCGAGGAAGAGAAGTCGAAGCTCGAAGAGGGCTTCCTGAACTCGGTCTCGTACGTCACGTTCCAGGAACTCGCGACCCGCGTGAGCCACCGCAACACCGGCAAGGCGTGCAACGACCCGATCGCCGACCGCCTGCTTCAGCGCATCGCCGCGGACGAGAACCTGCACATGATCTTCTACCGGAACATGTGCGAAGCTGCCCTGGACATCGCACCGGACCAGACCCTCGCGGCGCTCGCGAACGTGGTCGAGAACTTCCGCATGCCCGGACAGGGCATGCCGAACTTCCGCCGCAACGGAGTGCTGATGGCCAAGGCCGGCATCTACGACCTGCGCCAGCACCTCGAAGAGGTCCTGTGGCCGAACCTGCGCAAGTGGCGCATCTTCGAGCGCACCGACTTCACCGGCAAGGGCGAGCAGCGCCGCGAGCAGCTCGCCAACTACCTCGAAGTCCTCGAGAAGTCCGCGCTCAAGTTCGAAGAGCAGCGCGACCGCATGCGTGCCCGCGACGCGGCACGAGCTGACGCCGCCGCAAGCTAGCGCAAGATTTCGCATTCTCCCTGCACAGAGGCGACAATTGCCTCTGTGCAGGTGAGTGCGGAGACGACGTCAGCGGTCCGAATCGGTCCATATCCGGTTGATCCGCCGGTCGTGCTCGCCCCCATGGCCGGCATCACCAACCTCGCATTCCGCAAGCTTTGTCGCGAATTCGGAAGTCGCACCGCCATTTACGTGTGCGAGATGATCACCGCGCGCGCTGTGGTCGAACGCAACGAGAAGACGTTGCACATGATGTCGTTCGACGCCGACGAACACCCGCGATCGATGCAGCTGTACGGCGTCGACCCGAAGACTCTCAGCGAAGCCGTTCGAATCATCATCGGCGAGGGCTGGGCCGACCACATCGACGTCAACCTCGGCTGCCCGGTCCCGAAGGTCACCCGCCTCGGCGGCGGCGCCGCCCTCCCCTACAAGCGCCGCCTCTTCGCCGAGATCGTTCGCGCGATGGTCGCGGTCGCCGAGCCGGCGGGCGTTCCCGTGACCTTCAAATTCCGCATCGGCATCGACGACGATCACAAGACGTTCCTCAGCACCGGACTCATCGCCGAAGCCGAAGGCGCGGCCGCCGTCGCACTGCACGCCCGCACGGCTGCCCAGCGCTACTCCGGCACTGCTGACTGGTCGGCGATCGCTGCACTCAAGGAAGCCGTCACCACCATCCCGGTCCTCGGAAATGGCGACATCTTCTCCGCGGCAGACGCGGTCAAGATGATGGACCAGACCGGCTGCGACGGCGTCGTCGTCGGACGCGGTTGCCTCGGCCGCCCGTGGCTGTTCGCCGAACTGTCCGCAGCGCTGCGCGGTGAACCGTTGCCGACGCCGCCGAACCTCGGCGAAGTCTCCACGATCCTCCATCGCCATGCGGTCCTGCTTGCCGAGCACCACGGCGAGGACAAGGGCCTGCGCGACCTCCGCAAGCACATGGCCTGGTACCTCATGGGATTCCCGGTCGGCGCCGATCTTCGACGTTCCTTCGCGTCGGTCTCGACGGTCGCCGAACTCGAGGACCTCATCACCCGACTCGACCCCGAGGTCCCCTTCCCGTCCGAGGCCGAGGGTCCGCGCGGTCGCCAGGGCTCCCCGGGCAAGGTGGCGCTCCCCCACGGCTGGCTCGACGATCCGGACGACGTCTGCGTCCCGACCGCGGCCGACGTCATGCACAGCGGCGGCTGATGCCGGAGAACGGGGCTCCTCGGGAGCACACTCCTACCTCCACGAAACCTGCACCTCGTGTTCTCCTTCCGCGGCTGTCGCCACGGCATTCACGGGCCCGCAATCGACCGGTGCGCGCCGTCGGGCGATTCTTCGTGGCTTTCGTTTCGGTCGTCGTGCTGTTCGGCACCGGCGCACTGTGGATGTTCAAGTCGCACACGGACCGGTCGTTCACGCAGGTCTCAGCGCTCGAGGAGGTATCCCCTGACATCGTCGCCCCGGAGACCCAACTCGGCGACGAGAACTTCCTCATCGTGGGCACCGACAGCCGTGCGGGAGCGAACGGAGAGGTCGGCGCCGGGACCGAGGCCGACGTCGAAGGTGCCCGCTCGGACGTCATGATGGTCGTCCACATCCCGTCCGACCGCAGCCGGGTGGTCGTGGTGAACTTCCCGCGCGACCTCGAGATCGACCGGCCGACCTGCAAATCGTGGGACAACAGTGCGGCGGTCTACAGCGATCAGGAAGTCTCGCCGGAGGACCAGGTCAAGCTCAACTCGGCCTACCAACTCGGCGGCCCCAAGTGCCTCGTCCGCGTCATTCAGCGACTCACAGGTCTGCGCATCGGGCACTTCGTGGGCACGGATTTCGCTGGCTTCGAGAAGATGGTCGACACGATCGGCGGTGTCGAGTTGTGTACGACCGAACCGCTCATCGACGGCGAACTCGGGCCGGTCCTCGAACAGACCGGACGGCAGATCGTCTCCGGCTCGGTCGCCCTCAACTACGTCCGCGCGCGCACAATCGAGTCCGAGGGCACCGGCGACTACGGCCGCATCAAACGACAGCAACTGTTCCTCAGCTCACTGCTTCGTTCGGTGCTTTCCCAGAAGGTCCTGCTCGACCCGCAGCGGCTGAACGGCTTCATCGCCGCGTTCACCGAGAACACGTTCGTCGAAAAGGTCACCACCACAGACCTCTTCACACTCGCAACGTCGTTGCGCAACGTCGCTCCCGGAGCCGTCACGTTCATCACCGTGCCGACGTCAGGCACGTCCGAGTTTGGCAACGAGATCCCCCGCGTGCGCGACATCGCCACGATCTTTCAGGCGATCCGGACCAGCGCGCCGCTACCGGGCGAGTCCAACACGGCGAAGAAGTTCAACGACCGCGTCGACTACCTCGACGCGGTCGAACCCGGAACCGTGTCGGTGTCGATCTCGAACGCCTCCGGCAACTCGAACACTGGTCAGGATGTCGGCGAGAGTCTCGCCGACCTCGGCTTCGGCGTCTCCGGAATCAGCGGCTACAGCGGGACAAGCGCCCGCACCCTGGTCCGCTTCGCGCCCGAATACGAGGCGGAAGCGCTGACCCTCGCCTCGACGCTTCCGGGTGCCGTCCTGGTCCGCGTCAGCGAGCCAGAGGTTCCGATCGAGCTGGTGATCGGCTCGGATTTCCTTGGTCAACCCAAGAGCCCAGCGAAGCCGGGCACGGTGATCCGGGCCACGATTGTTGACGAGGAAACCGCAAACGATCTACCGCCCGATTTGTCCTATACGAACGCTGCTGACGAAACCTGCGCCTGACCTGGACAAATCCGCACCATGTTCACGCTTGATTCAACGTGTGCTCACCATTGAGACATCCGGCTACGACTAATGTGGATGTATGCGTGTAGTGCTCAATGAGCGGTTAAGCGAGCTCGGCGGGATTCTCGGCCAGATGGTTTCGATGGCTGGGTCCCTGATGGAGCAGGCTACCCAGTCTCTTCTCCAGGCAGACCTCGCCGTCGCCGAGACCGTCATCACCGAATACGACAAACTCGCCGGCCTGTCCCATCGCGGCGAAGAGCGGGCGATGTCCCTCCTCGCCCGTCAGGCTCCGGTGGCGACCGACCTCCGCTCGGTGATCTCGGCAATCCAGATCATCGCCGACATCGAGCGAATGGGCGCGCTCGCCCTGCATGTCGCGCAGGCAACTCGCCGCCGGCACCCGAACCACGTGCTGCCCGAGGAAGTCAACGGCTACTTCTCCGAGATGGGCAAGATCGCGGTCGGCCTCGCCGCCCAGGCGAAGGAAGTCCTCGAGACACGCAACACCGAACTCGCGGCTCGTCTCTCCGAAGAGGACGACGCGATGGACGACCTGCACAACCACCTCTTCACGCTGATGATGGACCGCGAGTGGAAGCACAGCGCGGCCGAGGCGGTCGACGTCGCTCTGCTGGGCCGCTACTACGAGCGGTTCGCCGACCACGCCGTCGAGGTGGGCCGTCGGGTCATCTTCCTCGTGACCGGCCACCTGCCGATTCCGACGGACTAGTCGGGACGGCCCGGCCCGAAAAGCTGGCGATTCAGGCGTCGATCCACCGGATCGGCGCCTGTTTTGCTTCAATCGCCAGTGTTTCGGGCCTAAACAGACGAAAGCCCAGCCCCAATCGGGACTGGGCCTTCTCTCGCCTGGTGGTTATCCGAAGCGACCCGAGATGTAGTCCTCGGTGGCTTTGACCTTCGGGTTCGAGAAGATCGTCTCGGTGTCATCGATCTCGATGAGCCGGCCGGGCTTGCCCTGCGCCTCGAGGTTTAAGAACGCCGTCTGGTCGCTCACCCGCGCAGCCTGCTGCATGTTGTGCGTGACGATGACGATCGTGTAGTTCTGCTTGAGCTCGGTGATGAGGTCCTCGATCGCCAGCGTGGAGATCGGGTCCAGCGCCTAACACGGCTCGTCCATGAGAAGCACGTCCGGCTCGACCGCGATGGCTCGAGCGATGCAGAGACGCTGCTGCTGACCACCGGACAGTCCGCCGCCGGGCTTGTCCAGACGGTCCTTGACCTCGTTCCAGAGGTTCGCACCGCGAAGCGACCTCTCGGCGACCTCGTCGAGCTTCTTCCGGTCCTTCACACCAGCGAGGCGCAGGCCGGCCACGACGTTGTCCTTGATCGACATCGTCGGGAACGGGTTCGGGCGCTGGAACACCATGCCGATGGTCCGGCGGACACCGACCGCGTCGACGTCGGGAGCGTAGATGTCTTCGCCGTCGAGCAGGATCGAACCTTCGACGCGGGCACCCGGGGTGACCTCGTGCATGCGGTTGAGCGAGCGGAGAACGGTCGACTTACCGCAACCCGACGGACCGATGAAGGCGGTGACGTTGCGCGGCGGAACCGACATCGTCACGTCCGACACGGCGTGGAAGGCGCTGTAGTAGATGTTGACGTCTTTGAGATCAAGGCGTTTGACCATGGTATTTCCTATCTAGTGGAACCAGCCGGGGCGGGTTCTCAGGTCTAGCGAGTCTTCGGAGCGAGCAGTCGCGACGCGAGCGCGGCCAGGCCGCTGAGCGCTGCGATGAGAAGAATCAGCGTGAGGGCGGTACCCCAGATACGCAGATCGCCGGCGGCTTCGGAGTTGGCTCGTTCGGTGAAGATGAGCAGCGGCAGCGAGGCCATGTTGCCGTCAAAGATGTCGAAGTTGATCGACTTGCTGTATCCGACGAGGACCAGCACCGGCGCGGTTTCACCCATGACACGGGCGGTCGCCATCAGCACACCGCTGATGATTCCGGAGATCGCGGTCGGCAGAACGACCTTGACGATCGTCTTCCACTTCGGGATGCCGAGCGCGTACGACGCCTCGCGGAGCGAGTCGGGCACGAGCTTGAGCATTTCCTCGGTGCTTCGCACGACGACCGGCAGCATGAGCAGAACCAGCGCGAACGAGACGGCGAGGCCGCTTCGGCCGAAGCCCATCGTCGCGATCCAGGCCGCGAACACGAACATCGCGGCGACGATCGACGGCACACCGGCGAGAACGTCAACGGTGAACGTGGTGACCTTGGCAAAGCGTCCGCGTCCGTATTCGACGAGGTAGATGCCGCACATGATGCCGAGCGGCACCGAGATGAGCGCCGCGATTCCGGCCTGGACGAACGTTCCATAGATCGCGTGGTAGACACCGCCGCCGAAGTCTTCCGGCAGCACGCCCTTCATCGAGTGCGTCCACCAGTCGACGCTGATGAGCGCGGAATAGCCACGCTCGATGACGGTGAAGAGAACCCACACGAGCGGGACCAGGGCGATGCCGAAGCACACCATGAACGCCGCAGTGGCGATGTTGTTCTTGACCTTGCGAGAAGGACTTGTCGATTGGAACGTCGGCTTCTTGACCGGACGATCCATCGTGGAGATCGTGGTGGTGGTAGCCATCAGCCATTCACCTTTCCGCCGGCCACGAATCGCGCTGCCGCGTTCACCACGAAGGTGAGCATGAAGAGCACGAAACCAGCCGCAATGTATGCACCCGTCGGCAACGGCGAGGAGAACTCGGCGGCCGCGGAGGCGATCTTGGAGGCGAACGTGTAGCCGCCGTCGAAGACCGACCAATGTCCGGCGGTGACCGCGGTGCGCAGGATGATGAGGACCGCGACGGTCTCACCGAGCGCACGGCCGAGGCCGAGCATCGAGGCCGCGATCATTCCGCTTCGGCCGTACGGGAGGACGGTCATCCGGATGACTTCCCACTTCGTGGCGCCGAGCGCCAGCGCAGCTTCGACGTGTTCCGTCGGAGTCTGGCGGAAGACTTCGCGGGTGACCGACGTGATGATCGGGATGATCATGACGGCCAGGACGATCCCGGCCGTGAAGATCGTGCCGCCACCGGTCAGCGAGACGTTTCCTGCCTTGAACAGGAAGAGCCAACCGAAGGCGTCATTGAAGAACTGGGCGACCGGCTCGAGCCTCGGAGCGAGGATCAAGATTCCCCAGAGACCGAACACGATCGACGGCACTGCGGCGAGCAGGTCGATGACGAGCGAGAACGGCCGAGCCATGCGCTTCGGCGCGTACTGCGTCAGGAAGATTGCGATACCCAGCGAGACCGGCACGGCGATGACCAGCGCGACGATCGAGCTGAGCACCGTGACCATGAACAGGTCGGCAACACCGAAGTTCAGGTCGTTCTCGTTGTTGGTCGAGAACTCCGAACTCGTCAGGAAGTTCGCGTGGTTCGCAAGGAGCGACGGCCACGCCTTGATGAAGAGGAACAGTGCGATCAAGGCGATCGCGGAGACGATCAGAACACCTGATCCGGTGGCAAGGCCACTGAAGATCCGCTCCCCGAGGTGCTTCTGGGGCTGGGCCGAAATCTTCTTCGCGGCAACTGGGGTCGCGTCTGGCATAAGGTTCAGGTTATCCGTTCCCCGCCCGGAGGCCATCTCGTTCAGAGATGGCCCCCGGTTCGGAGTCACGTGGGTTCGGGTCGACATCAACGGTCCGATCGCACTGTTCTACTTCGAATTTCGATCAGGAGATAGCTGCGATTGCAGCTTCCAGCTTGGCCTTGAAGGCCTCCGGAAGTGCGACGTAGCCCTCACCCGGGTTACCAGCGGCAGCAGCGGTCAGGAATGCCTTGACGGCCTTCGCGACGTTGGCGTCCGCGTACTTCGAGCACACGATCTCGTAGGTGGCGAGCATGATCGGGTACGCGCCAACGGTGGTCGGCTTGTAGAACGACGCGGTGTCGAGAACGAGGTCGTTGCCCTCACCCTTGATCTTGACGCTGTCGACAGCCTTGGCAGCCGAGTCATTGGTCAGCTCGACCGGGTCCGGACCAGCCGACGTGACGATCTTGGCAACGTTGAGGTCCTTGGCGAACGACCACTCCATGTAGGAGATGGCACCCTCGGTGGACGAAACGGCAGACTTGACGCCGTCGCTCTTGTCCGCACCCTCGCCGACGCCGCCGCCGAAGGCCTTGCCCTTACCGGTGTAAGCGCCGTCCGAAGCCGCCGCGAGGTACTTCTGGAAGTTGTCGGTGGTGCCCGACTCGTCGCTACGGAAGACGACGACGATCGGCTTGTCCGGCAGGGTCTTGCCCTGGTTCAGCGCGGCGATGGCCGGGTCGTTCCACTTGGTGATCTCACCCTTGAAGATCTTGGCGAGAACCGGTCCGTCGAAGGCGACGCCCTCGACACCCGGGAGGTTGTACGCAACCGCGATCGGGCCGAAGACCGTCGGGAGGTTCCAGGCGTCGCTACCGCAACGCTCCTTCGCCTTCTCGATCTCACCCTTGTCTGCGTTGAGCGGCGAGTCCGAGCCCGCGAAGTCGGTCAGGCCGGCGAGGAAGTCGGAGACACCCTGGCCCGAGCCGGTCGGGTTGTAGTCGAGGGTGTAGCCGTCGCACGAAGCCTCGTAGTTGGCGATGAATCGCTCCATGGCGTTCTTCTGGGCGCTCGAGCCGCTGGCGGCGAGCTTCTGCTTACCTGCGCAGATCTTGGCGTCAACGGTGTTACCGCCGTTGGCCGAGTTGGTGTTGTTGTCGCTGCCGCAGGCCGACAGGAGAAGGGCACCAGCAGCGAGGAGGCTGACTGCTGCACCTGAACGCTTGATCTTCACAGATGTCCTTAACGTTTGGGTGAGGCCGTGTGCCCCACCTATCCAGGGATATCGAAAGTTGTTCATCCCTGCTTGGGATCTTTTGCTTTCGATGAGAAAGCTAAGGAACGTCAATGAACGTGGAAGTGGTAAAAGCTGAACGGAAGGTGAACAGCAGATGTCTCCGCTGGTAGACCCGTTTTTAAGAACGGCCCTTTGTGGCATAAGCCACGTCGGCTGAGTACTTTTCAAAGCCTAGCGCAGCATATACGGACAGCGCTGGACGGTTATTTCCTTCGACATATAGCGCAACTGTCTTCGCGCCATTGTTGCGCAAATAATTGAGTCCCGCGGAAGTGAGAGCCCGACCGAGCCCACCGCCTTGCTGGTCCGGATCGACGGCGACGATGTAGACCTCACCAAGATCACTGCCGGGCTGGCGTTTCGTCCAGTGGAAGCCGCGGATCGTGTCGCCTGGTCCGGGTGCGATCAGCAGTCCGTGGGGATCGAACCATTCCGATTCCCGCCGAATATCGATTTCCCGTTGCGTCCAGCCGCCTTGTTCCGGATGCCAGGCAAACGCCGCATTGTTGACCCGGAGCAATTCCGCATCGTCGGCCGGGCCGGCATAAGAACGGATCGGAATTTCGGGAACGGCGAATTCTTCGTCGAGCGGCCGCCGCAGTTGCAGCAGCTCCCGAACGACCACCAGATTCATTTCTGCCGCGGCCGCACGCGCCGCTTCGAGATCGCCGTGCGCCCACAACCGGGTCGATGGTCCGCCACGTTCGAAGACCGTATTGATCATCTGTCGGCCGATGCCCTGGCGTCGCATGGCCGGCGCTACGACGACTTCAGCCATCGGGTCGTGGCCCGACCGCGGTTCGACGAGACTCGCGTAGCCCGCGACGGTGTCGCCTGCCCACGCCAGAAGGTGCGCATACCCGGGTTGGCCGTCGAGTGCGTGTCGACCGGGCTCCCCTACCGCATTGACGCCGTCATGCTCGGACGCCTGCTCGAGAATCTGCCGAACGACGTCGGCCTCCCGCGCTTGGAGAACCGGAGACCAGACGAGTTGGATCACCGACTAGTCGTCTTCTTCGGAGTCCGGGAAGGTGATGTGATCGCCCTTGCCCGACGAGCGACTCGGCCGGACCGCCTTATAACCGACGTTGCGGACGGTGCCGATGAGCGCCTCGTACTCGGGACCGAGCTTCGCGCGCAGACGTCGAACGTGGACATCCACCGTGCGCGTACCACCGAAGAAGTCGTAGCCCCAGACCTCTTGCAGCAACTGGGCGCGGGTGAACACCCGGCCGGCGTGCTGCGCGAGGTACTTGAGGAGTTCGAACTCCTTATAAGTGAGGTCGAGTGGCCGGCCCTTGAGCCGAGCGGTGTAGGTGCCTTCGTCGATCACGAGTTCACCGAGCGTGATCTTGCCCGATGCCTCCGAATTGGTCTGGCCACCAACGCGACCCACCAGCAGACGAAGGCGGGCGTCGAGTTCGGCCGGGCCGGTTCCGGGCAGGAGGATGTCGTCGAGACCCCAGTCCGCGCTGACCGCGACAAGTCCGCCCTCGGTCAGGACCGCGACCACCGGCAGCGACGAGCCTGTCGTTCCCAGCAGTCGACACAGTCCGCGCGCCGCCGCCAAGTCGGTGCGGGCATCGACGAGTGCGATGTCTGCACTACCGGCTTCGAGCAACGAGGAGACCTCGGTGGGCGCCGGTCGGACGGTGTGCGGAAGCAGCGCAAGAGAAGGAAGAACCGACTCATAGTTCGGATCGGACGTCAGCAGAAGAAGCTCCACAGTCTCCTCCGCTCTTGAATCTGATCCACCCACACGCGAATTGCCTTGCGCAACAGATTAGCGTGACGAACTGCTTCAGCGCCGACTGGCACGAAGAAACACACGCCCCGTTCTACGGGGCGGCTCCGCGCGACGACGCGGTGTAGTCACAATGGAGACCATGCGGAAGCTCATCATCGGTCTCCTGGTCGCGGTTGCGGTCTTCGTGCTGACCGATTTCAGCGCGGCGGCCTACTGCGAGTACCGGTTGTCGAAGGCACTCCGCGAGCACAGCCAGCTGTCGACGGACCCCGAGGTCACCATCCACGGCGTCCCCTTCACGGTCGCCTCGATCCGCGGCAAGTTCCCGCAGGTCGAGATCCGGGCGCGCGGCGTCCACCGCGACCAGATGCGCAATACCTACATCGAGGCCTTGCTGAGCGATGTGCAGATAAGCGGAGCGAATCTGTTCGCCGGTCACTACGACGACGCCAAGGTCGAGACGATTCTCGGCCGCATGCGGCTCGACGTCACCGAACTCGGCCAACAGCTCGGCATTCCGGACCTCGAGATCGTGCCGAAGAGCGAGCAGAAGGTGAAGGAGGCCGCCCAGGATGCGCTGCCGACCAACGACGGGGTCGTGTTCTCCGGAACGGTCCTCGTCGGCGGCAAGAAGGTCAAGGTCAACGTCCGCGCCAACCTGTTCATCAGTGCGGGCGCGCTGCGGATCGTCGCGCAGGAGCTGGTAGTCGACCCCGACGAAGGCCTGCCCGCCGAGATCACCGAGGCCGACCAGCCCGCGATCGTCGCTCGCTTCAGCACGGTGATCAACAAGCTGGTCCTGCCGTTCGGCGCGATCCCGCGCAAAGCCTGGGCCGAGGGCACGCAGATCGTCATCGAAGGCACGTCGACCAAGGTCGAGGTCGCCCTCGACGATCTGCAGATCAAGTAGGTGTGATGAGCGGCAGCGTTTACCCGGTGATCATCGGCCTGGTCGCACTCGCGTTGGCGACCGCGGCCGGCCTGTGGCTGCGTAAGCGGGACGGCGAGATCCGCCATGCCGCGATCGAAGAGTCCGAAGAACTCCTCGCCCTCTTGGCCGACGTCGGCTTCACCGGCGCCGGACCAGCTGTGGTGCATTTCTCTGCCGACTGGTGCGCACCCTGCAAAGCCGTCGCGCGAGTGGTCAGCGGCGTCACGAGCGATCTTGCCGACTCGCCGCACCCGCCGCAGGACCTCGAGGTCGACATCGACGAAAACCCACGGCTGGCAAGCTATTTGCGCGTCCTGTCGCTGCCCACGACGTTTGTCATCGATCGCGGCGGGGCCCAGAAGTTCCGCGCTGCGGGGGTGCCCAGTGCCAATGACCTGCGGACTGTTCTCGAGGGCCTTAGCCGCTGAACAGCCCTAGACTAATTTGCATACATAGCCGTAGCGAAAATTTCCGCGTAAACTCGCCGACGTGTATTACCGCTCCGAGCTCATGCTCACTCGTCGCCGCACAGTTGATCTGTGCCGACTGAGCGGTACCTGTTGTCGCCCCTGCTGCTGATCCCCTCGGCCATTCCGGCCTCCAGATCCGCGTGTATTTCCCGGCAGGGCTCTGTTCACCGAGCCATGGGTCTGCACACAACAACAGGAGCTTCTCCCACATGTCCGTTTCGTCAGAACAAATCCTGATCACCAGCGGCACGACGGTAAAACCCGAACTCGAACAGGTCGATGTCCGCGGTCCGCGTTTCGCTGCCTGGGTCACGACGGCAGTTCTCCTCGCCGTTCTCGCGATCCTCTCGTTCTCCCCGGCACTGGCCGGCGTCGTGCTCACCGTTCAGACCGTGGTCTTCTTGGTCGGCGCCATCGTCGGCCCGCGTCGACACCCGTACGGCCGGATCTACAGCCGCTTCGTCCAGCCCCGCCTCGGCCCAGTCACCGAGAAGGAACCCGCTGCACCGCTGCGGTTCGCCCAGGGCGTCGGTTTCGTCTTCGCCGGAGTCGGCCTTGTCGCCCTCACTTTCGGCGCCGCGACGGTAGCGTCCGTGGCGGTCGGGTTCGCACTGTTCGCGGCGTTCCTCAATGCGGCGTTCGCGATCTGCCTCGGCTGCTTGATCTACCCCTTCGCAGCTCGACTCGTCATTCGCCAGCCCGCATAGTCGCGGCCGACTGACGCTCCTCCCCGAACTTCAATATCCGAAAGGGACACATCATGGCCCGCTCCGACGTTCTCGTCTCTGCCGACTGGGTTGAGCAGAACCTCGACACCCCCGGCGTCGTCCTCGTCGAGGTCGACGAAGACACCACCGCCTACGACGGCGGACACATCAAGGGCGCCATCAAGCTCGACTGGCGCAAGGACCTGCAGGACCAGGTTCGCCGCGACTTCGTCAACCGTGAGCAGTTCTCGGCACTGCTGTCCGAGCGCGGCGTCTCCAACGACGACACCGTGATCCTCTACGGCGGCAACAACAACTGGTTCGCGGCGTACGCGTACTGGTACTTCAAGCTCTACGGCCACGCGGACGTCAAACTCCTCGACGGCGGCCGTAAGAAGTGGGAACTCGACGGTCGCGACCTGTCGACCGACGCCGTCTCGCGTCCGACGACCGACTACAAGGCCGCCGAGCAGGACCTCACGATCCGCGCGTTCCGCGACGAGGCGATCGCGGTCTCCAACGACGGGTCGAAGAACCTCATCGACGTCCGCTCCCCCGACGAGTTCGCCGGCCGCATTCTCGCGCCGGCGCACCTCCCGCAGGAGCAGAGCCAGCGTCCGGGCCACATTCCCGGTGCACTCAATGTGCCGTGGAGCAAGGCGGCCAACGAGGACGGCACGTTCAAGTCCGACGACGAACTCACCGCGCTGTACGGTGCCGCCGGCCTCGACGGATCGAAGTCGACCATCGCGTACTGCCGGATCGGCGAGCGTTCCTCGCATACCTGGTTCGTGCTGCGGGAACTCCTCGGCCACGAGGACGTCAAGAACTACGACGGCAGCTGGACCGAATACGGCTCACTCGTCGGCGCACCGATCGCACTCGGCGACTAGCCGACGACAACAAGGGGGAATTGGAGAATGTGCGGAGCACCAGCACAAGGACAGGTTCTGCCGGCCGGCATCAACCTGGAGAAAGAGACGGTCATCACCGGCCGGATCGTGAAGTCAACCGGTGAAGCGGTCGGCGGCGCGTTCGTCAGACTGCTCGACAAGACCGGTGAATTCACCGCCGAAGTCGTGGCCTCAGCGACCGGCGCGTTCCGTTTCTTCGCAGCTCCGGGCACGTGGACCGTCCGGGCCCTCTCCAAGTCCGGCAACGGCGACGTGACGCTGACCCCGCAGTCCGCGGGAATTCACAACGTCGACGTTCAGGTCGACTAACTCCATAACGACCGAACAACTCCTTCCGGATTCGACATTCGGGAGGAGTTGTTCGTTTCCCCTAATAACAAGTTCCTGACTAGGATGTTCGCCATGGTGCTTTTCTTCGAGACCCTTCTCGTCCTGGCATCGCTGCTGATCACCTGGTTCGCGGTGTACGTGCTGTACCGGTTGGTCACTGACGAGTCGTGACGTCCCCTGACGATCGCCGTTCCGGCGACGAAGCGATCGCCAATGCCGAAATCCGTGCTCAGGAAACCGGCATACGCAACATTCCGGTGATGCCTGGTCTTGTCGCGCCCGACGAGACCGCCAACCTGCGTCTCGGACCGAACCTCAGCGATGCGCTTCTCGCGCTCCTGCCGATGGTCGGGGTCTGGCGCGGAGTCGGCGAAGCCGTCGATCTGCACAGCGGCGAAGCGGACGACCCGGAATCAGTCGAGAGCTACCGGTTCGGCCAGCAGATCGTCGTATCGCACGATGGCGGCGACTATCTGAACTGGGATTCGCGTTCCTGGCGACTCACCGAAGACGACGAGTTCCACTCCCCCCACCTGCGTGAGACGGGCTTCTGGCGCGTCGCCACCGGTGATGATGTTCCCGACGGCGAGTCGCTCGAACTCGTCCTCGCTCATTCGACCGGAATCGTCGAGCTTTACTACGGTTCTGCGCTGACGCAGTCGTCGTGGGAACTCGCGACCGACGTCGTCATTCGTTCGCAGACCAGCATCGTGGTCGGCGGCGCGAAGCGGCTCTACGGAATCATTGAAGGCGGCGACCTCGCGTACGTCGAAGAGCGCATCGATCCAGACGGCGAACTGCGGCCGCATATCTCCGCACGGCTCACTCGCTACGTCGGCTGAGGTCGTGCGCTAGGTTGGGCGCAAAGCCACCTCAGCACTCGTGGCGGTCGCTCGGCGAGCGCTCGTCTACATCTACCGCCACCGCCGGATTCCCAACTGGTCCAATCCGAGACGATTCACCGAGAAGGTCAACTGGCGGATCGTTCGCGACCGTCGAGACCTGTTGATCGGCACGTGCGACAAGCTCGCGATGAAGCAACGTGTCGCGTCGGTCGCGGGCGACGAGGTACGCGTCCCGCAGACCTACTGGACCGGCACTGACCTGCGCGAACTCGCTCTTATCGACCTCCCCGAAGACTGGGTCCTCAAGCCCAATCATCGAACCTCGAAGGTGATCCTCGGGCACGGCAGGCCGGACGCGGACGCGTTGACCGCGCAGACCGACGGCTGGCTCGATGAGGAGAACTGGGCGCGGTCGGGAGAGTGGGCGTACGGCTATTCGGCGCGTGTCTTCCTCGTCGAGGAACGCATCGGAACCGGACCGAAACCGCCGGTCGACTACCAGTTCTACGTTTACGACGGCGTCGCGAAGTACGCGATGGTCATCACCGGGCGGCGAGCATCTTCCGCACGCGGAAATGCCGCCGGACGTGGATGCGATGTTCGACGTCGCCGGGCGGATCGGCCGCGGCTTCGACTTCATTCGCGTCGATCTCTACAACGTCGACGGCACTATCTGGTTCGGCGAGACGACGCCTTACCCGGTCAGCGGAATGGGCCGATTCGTGCCCGATGATTTCGATTTCGAGCTCGGGAGCCACTGGCAGTTGCCGGCATCCACTCGCTGACCCGGGTCACAACTTGTTTTCGTTCCGGCGGGTTCGACGTGCGGCGGGACACCAGCCTCCACCATTGATCTACATGCTCGACGACGAAGTCAGCCTGGAGGACCCGTGAAGCCTGCTAGCGAACTCAGCGACGCCGAACTCGCGTACGAATTCCACGCGGTCGCCCGCCTACGCCACGAAGGTCACTCGACGTCGGCCGAGCAGCTGATCCGGCGCCAAACCGCCGTGCTCGACGAGATGACTCGTCGAGCCGAGCGCGCATACGAGGTCTGAGCGACTACCCCCCGATGGTCGCGACCGCCTGGTCGACCATCTCCGCGATCTCGGCCGCGACCGCCGGCACCGCAAGGCTGCGTCCATCGAGAGTGTGCACGCGCGCCCCCAAAGCCACGCTCGACATGAGCCACAGCCCGTCGGCGTTGTCCAGGTCCGCGCGTTCCAGCGGCAAGTATTCGCACGTGTAGCCACGATTCTGCGCCACCGCGAACAACGCTCGCTGCGTCGTACCCGGCAGAATGCCGAACTCGGTCGGCGGGGTCAGCAGCGTGCGACCACGCGCGATGACGACCGTCGAGCGAGGACCTTCGAGGACCTTGCCATCGGTGCTGAGGAACACGACGTCATCGGCCCCTTCCCGGGCCGCGTGCCGCAGCGCCGCCATGTTCGTGGCGTACGACAGCGTCTTGGCACCGAGTAGCTGCCACGGCGCGAGCTTGGCCAGATCGGTCGAGAATCCGCGTTCGAGCGTGACGACCCCGATCCCGTTGGAACGGCCGTTGACGATCCGCTCCGGCACCTCGGTCACGGTCACGAGCGCGGTCGGCTCGCCGCCGCTCTCCCGGCCGCGGGTCAGCAGCAGTCGCATCATGCCCTCGTTGGCCACTCCCCATTCGCGGACGGCGATGTCGATCGCATTGCGCCAGATATCGAGGTTCGGCTCGGGAAGATCGAGCATCGCGGCCGAGGTCGCGAGTCGGGCCAGATGCCAGCCCACGACGCACGGCCGTCCCGCACGCACGAGGATCGTCTCGAAGCACCCGTCACCGCGCACGAATCCGCTGTCATCGCTGTGCAGTATCGGCTGGTCAGCATCGAGAATCCGCCCATCGAGAGTCACCAGCAAGCGAGTCATGACAACAGCGTATTTCGCGGTCGGGTTATGTGTTGGCAAAGTTTCGGCACACTGGGTTCATGACCCAGCCGATGTACGTGCCGAAGTTCTTCATTCGCCAGCGCATCACCCTCATGGTGAACCGCTACGAGATCCACGCGGCGAATCCAGACGGCACCGAAGGTCCACTGTGGGCGTTCGCCGAGCAGAAGCGCATGAAGCTGCGCGAGGAGATCAACTTCTTCGCCGACGAGTCGAAGACCCGACGAGTGTTCTCGTTCCGGGCTCGGCAGCGCCTCGACGTGCACGCCGAGCATGACGTGTTCGACGAGAACGGCCAGCCGATCGGTTGGTTCAAGAAGGAGTTCGGTGCCAGCCTGCTCCGGTCGACCTGGACGCTGGCCTCGCCGCACCTGCAGGCACGCGGCCAGGAACGCCGCCTGTTCATCGCGATCCTGCGCCGCATCTGGGATCTCATCCCCTACCTCGGCGACATCTGGGTCCCGTTCGTCTTTCACTTCGACTTCGCCGACACCGCGACGGGTCAGCCGGTGATGACCAGCGAACGGCAGAAGGCGATCCGCGACCGCTACACGATCACCGTCCAGGACCCGCGTCTGGACTTCCGGGTCGCCGCATCCATGGCCGTCGCGCTCGATGCCTTACAGAGCCGATAAGAGGACCGCGCGCACCGTCACTACACTGGGATCGTGGCTGAAGCACCGCTAGAGCTGTCGAAGAAGCCGGGCGCTGTCCTCGGTTTACCTGATTCCACCGATAGCACCGTTGCCTGGCACTACGGCGATCCACTCAACGAACAGCGGAACGCGCTGGCGAATGGCGCGGTCATCGACCGTTCGAATCGGTTCCTGATCACGATCACCGGACCGGAGCGGCTGAGTTGGCTCAACACCATCAGCAGCCAACTCGTCACCGACCTCGGCAATGGCGAATCCGCTGAGAACCTGATCCTCGACGTCAACGGCCGGGTCGAGCACCACTTCGTCCTGACTGACATCGGCGAGACGGTCTGGATCGACACCGAGGGCTCGCGCGGACCCGACCTGCTCAAGTATCTGCAGCGGATGGTGTTCTGGGCGAAGGTCGAGGTTGCGGCCGCCGAGGACTACGTGCTGTTGAGTCTGGTCGGTCCGGTCAAGCTGCCGGAGATCCTGCAGCGCCCCTACGCGGCGACAACGTTCGCAGGCGGCTTCATCCGGATGATGCCGTGGCCCACGAACCCGGCGTACGACATCGTCATCCCCCGCGCGAACCTCGAGGACGTCTGGCGCGAGCTGCACCTCTCCCCGGCCGGCACGTGGGCCTATGAGGCCTTCCGAGTTGCCGCCCTCAAAGCCCGCCTCGGCGTCGACACCGACGAGAAGACCATCCCGCACGAAGCGAACTGGATCGGCGGCGTCGACGAACTCGGTGCGGTTCACCTCAACAAGGGCTGCTACCGCGGTCAGGAGACCGTCGCGCGGGTCCACAACCTCGGCAAGCCGCCGCGGCGGCTCGTGCTGCTCCACCTCGACGGCTCGAGCGACGAACGTCCCGCGACCGGTGACGCGGTCACCGCCGGCGGACGCGTCGTGGGTCGCGTGGGCACCGTCGTCGATCACTTCGAATACGGTCCGATCGCGCTCGCGCTCATCAAACGCAACATCCCGGTCGACACTCCGCTCACGATCGGATCGACCGCCGCCGCGATCGACGCCGACAGTTACCACGATGACGACCGGGTCCAGCCTGGTCGCGCCGCGATCGAGAGGCTGCGGGGCAAATGACGGGACGAATCGTCGCCGTCTGCCTGGTTCACAAGGACATCCCTGCACCCGGAAAAGCTGGCAAGTCGGCCATCGACAAGCGGCCGGTCGAGGGCCCGGTCATCGCGCGCGCACTCGGGCTCGATGGCGACCACCAGTGCAACACCCACGTGCACGGCGGCGTCGACAAGGCGGTTTACGCCTATGCCGAGGAAGACGCCCGTCGATGGCAGGACGAACTGCGTCGGGACATGCTGCCCGGTTCGTTCGGCGAGAATCTGCGCATGGAGGGCGTTGCGTGCAGTGACGCGGTGATCGGTTCGCGCTGGGCCGTCGGCGGTTGTGTGCTCGAGGTCGTCGGACCGCGCACGCCCTGCTCGGCCTTCCAGATGTTCACCGGCGAAGACAACTGGGTGAAGCGATTCTCCGATCGCGGGGACACGGGAACCTACCTTCGGGTCGTCAAAGAAGGCCCGATCACCGCCGGTGACGCCGTCACGATCGTGCACGTCCCGGCCCACGGTGCGACGAATCGTGATGTCTTTCACGGTCTCAACGCCGATCGACTCGAAAGGCTCCTGACCGAGGAACCGACTCTCAGCAACGGAATTCGCGAGAAGGTCGAGCGGCATCTGGCCCGCGAATCCTGACGCGCAGCCCCGCAAAACGCCGACAACGATGTTGTGTGCGCCATCCGTGGCGGCGATAGCGTCCTGAACACGCTAGAGTGTGTGGCAGGACAATAAACAATCAACGGGGCCGCCGAACACCCCTGGCGCCGCCCCGCAAAAGCGCGAGGGGGTTAGCCATGGGCCGCGGCCGGGCTAAAGCTAAGCAAACCAAGGTTGCACGCGAGCTGAAGTACAGCTCACCGAGCACAGACTTCACCCGCCTCCAACAGGAGTTGTCTGGTGGAACCAACTCGCAGCACAAGTCCGTACTCGCGGATGAGCCCAAAGATCAATGGGACGACGCAGACGATGACGATTATGGCAATTGGCGTCATTGACAACCTAGCTTGATAAACAGAAGATGGGGCCGACTCCGGGTCGGCCCCATCTTCGTATGTCTATTTCAGGATCAGAAGCGCGGGTGCTCCCCGACCATGATCGCCCGTTCGCCGGCGTCTGCGGCCTTACGGACAGTGCCCAGCGTCCACGCCGAGATGTGCCGGGCCGTGAGCACCGCAAGTGCACGGTCGACGTCTTCCGGTGCGACGATTGCGACCATTCCGACGCCCATGTTGAACGTCTTCTCCATCTCGGCGCGCTCGACGCGGCCGCGCTGGCCGATCATGCGGAACACCGGAGCCGGGGCCCACGTGCCACGGTCGAGCTCGGCAACGAGACCGTTCGGCATGACCCGGGCCAGGTTGGCCGCGAGTCCGCCACCGGTGACGTGTGCGAAAGTACGGACCTCGGTCTCGGCGATCAGCGCAAGGCAGTCCTTGGCGTAGATGATCGTCGGCTCGAGCAGTTCCTCGCCGAGCGTGCGACCGAATTCCTCGATGTGACCGGTCAGCGACATGCGGTCGATGTCGAGGAGGATCTTGCGAGCGAGGCTGTAGCCATTGGAGTGCAGACCCGACGAGGCCATCGCGATGACGACGTCTCCCGGGCGAACCCGATCCGGTCCGAGAACCGAGTCGGCCTCGACGACGCCGACACCGGTCGCCGAGACGTCGTAGTCGTCCGCGGCCATGACACCCGGGTGCTCGGCGGTCTCGCCGCCGAGCAGGGCGCAACCGGCCTTGATGCAGCCTTCCGCGATACCGCCGACGATCGCGGCCATGCGCTCCGGCACGACCTTGCCAACGGCGATGTAGTCCTGCAGGAACAACGGCTCAGCTCCGCACACGACGAGGTCGTCGACTACCATCGCGACGAGGTCGAGGCCGATGGTGTCGTGCTTGTCGAGGGCCTGCGCGATGACGATCTTCGTGCCGACGCCATCGGTCGAGGCCGCAAGGAGCGGCTCTCGGTACTTCTTCAGCGCGAACAAACCGGCGAAACCACCCAAGCCACCGCGAACCTCGGGTCGGCTGGCCCGCTTCGCGAGCGGTGCATAAAGTTCGACCGCGCGATCGCCCGCTTCGATGTCGACACCGGCAGCGGCGTACGAGGCGCCCTCGGTTCCCTTGGACATGTGGTTGTCTGCTCCAGATGATTTAGGTTCTAGCCGGGCGCTGTGCCTTCTGGTCGCTCCGCAGGCTCCGCTCCGGTTCTGCCCGGTTTGCGGGTTAAAGGCTACCGCAACGCACGGCTCGGCCGTTTACGGGCGACTTAGAGCGGAGGCGTTGTCGTTCTTGAGCGACCGCGGTTCGGCCGAGACCAAGGCCGTTTCGAGGATGTTCTTCCCGATCGCATCCGACGGCAGTGCAATCGGGTAGTTGCCGTCGAAGCACGCCGTGCACAGGCGCGAGGCCGGTTGCTCCGACGCGGCGATCATGCCTTCGGTCGAGATGTAGCCGAGGGAATCCGCACCGATCGAGCGGCGAACTCCTTCGAGCATGTCCTCGACAGATTCGCCTCCGCGCGTACCACCGTTGTTGTTGGCGATCAGCTCGGCCGGCGACGCGAAGTCGATGCCGTAGAAGCACGGCCACTTGACCGGCGGCGACGCGATTCGAACATGAATCTCGAGAGCACCGGCTTCCCGCAGCATGCGAATGAGTGCGCGCTGGGTGTTGCCGCGAACGATCGAGTCGTCGACGACGACGAGACGCTTGCCGCGGATGACCTCGCGCAGCGGGTTGAGCTTGAGGCGAATACCGAGCTGGCGGATCGTCTGCGACGGCTGGATGAACGTGCGGCCGACGTACGCGTTCTTGGTGAGGCCCTGGCCATACGGAATGCCCGAGCCCTGTGCGAAACCGATGGCCGCCGGCGTGCCGGACTCCGGAACCGGGATGACGAGATCGCCGTCCGCCGGATGCTCCTTGGCGAGGCGGCGGCCGATCTCGACGCGAGCCGCGTGGACCGAACGACCCGCGATGACGGAGTCCGGGCGAGCCAGATAGACGTACTCGAACACGCAGCCCTTGGGCTCCGGAGCGGCGAAGCGGCTCGAGCGGACACCGTCGGCATCGATCGCGAGCAGTTCGCCCGGCTCGATGTCGCGGACGAACGAGGCGCCCACGATGTCCAGGGCCGAGGTTTCACTCGCTACGACCCAACCGCGGTCGAGACGACCGAGGCACAGCGGGCGGATGCCCCACGGGTCGCGCGCGGCGTAGAGCGTCTGCTCGTCCATGAAGGCGAGGCAGAAGGCGCCGCGCAGCGTCGGGAGCAGTTCCATCGCCGCTTCTTCGATCGTGCGATCGGCGGCGGCGTTCGCCAGCAGTGCGCCCAGGATGTCCGAGTCGGTGGTCGAGGCGATGGCCCGCGGGTCGTCGGTGATGCCGGCTTCCTGCGCTTTGCGCATCAGCTCGACGGTGTTGACGAGGTTGCCGTTGTGGCCGAGCGCGAGGCCCGAACCGACGGCGGTGGTGTGGAAGACCGGCTGGGCGTTCTCCCAGGTGGTCGAACCGGTGGTCGAGTAGCGGCAGTGGCCGACGGCGACGTGACCCGGCATCGCGGCCAGGGTGCGCTCATCGAAAACCTGGCTGACGAGACCCAGATCCTTGAAGACGAACATTTGCGAGCCGTCTGCGACAGCGATGCCCGCAGCCTCCTGGCCGCGATGCTGCAAGGCGTAGAGGCCGTAATAAGTGAGTTTCGCCACGTCTTCGCCCGGAGCCCAAACTCCGAACACGCCACACTCTTCGCGGGGGTCCTGGTCCATCTGCGGTACCTCGGTCATGCAGCTATGCCAAACCGCTCGAATGCAGGATCCTTGCAGGTCACCGGGTGCGCTCCCTCTTTGTGGCGGGCGGGGCATCTTCATTCTAGTCGGGAACGCCGAATACTCCTTAGCCGAAAGGCGGTGGCTGCTAGCGTCCGGGCTATGACAGAGGTCGCATCGACCCGTGCCAGCGTTCGCCGTATCGTCATCCCGCCGATCATCATCGTGAGTTTGCTGATGACCTTGTTGGCGTTCATGTACCTGGGCAGCGTGCTCGATCCACAGAAGAATCTGCACGACTTTTCGGTCGCCATCGTCAACCAGGACGATGGCGATCCCGCGTCGGGGAACCTCGGCCAAGTCATTGTCGATCAGATCGACGCGAAGATCGACCACTCGCAATTCGACGTTCGCAGAATCAAGGCGAACGAGATGCAGCGCCAATTCCGCAACGGCGAGTTGTACGGCGCCATCGTCATTCCGAGCGACTTCAGCAAGCGGATGACGATCTTGGGCCAGTCCGCGGTTGTCCCCGCGGAGAAGATCGAGCGCCCGCTCATCACGATCTACACCAACCCCCGCCTCGGTGCCTTCGCCGCCGGAATCGTCAACACCATGGGTGACCGCGTCCTCGCGGAGGTCAACAAGGCGTCCGGCAAGGAGTTGACCGACAAGGTCCTCGCGGCGGCCCCGGGTGCGCCGATCCCCGGCGCCAGCTTCGTCGCCCTCGCCAATCCCGTCGACACCGTCCGGGTTCCGTACAACCCGTTGCCACCGGGGACCGGAAACGGCCTGTCCGCCTTCTACTACGCGATGCTCCTGCTCCTGGCTGGATTCACCGGTTCGATGATCATCCACGGCATCGTCGACTCCCGATTCGGGTTCGCGCCGACCGAGTTCGGACCCCTGTTCGTCCATTCGGATCGCGTCGGAATCTCTCGATTCAAGACGCTGCTGGTGAAGTGGGCCGTCATCGCGACGATGGCGCCGATTGTCTCGGCGATCTATCTCGGGGTCGCGAGGGTGCTCGGCGCCCCGCTCGACAAACCTCTCCTGCTGTTCCTCTACGGCACCTTCGCGATCTTCGCGGTGGGTGTCACCGCGACGTCGATCCTGGCGACCATCGGAACGATGGGCCTGCTCGTCAACATCGCGTTCTTCGTCATCCTCGGTGTTCCGTCCGCGGGCGGCACACTGCCGATCCAGGCGACGCCGAAGCTCTACGAATGGCTGTCGCAGTTCGAACCGATGCGCCAGGTCTACCTCGGCTGTCGGTCGATCCTCTACTTCAACGGCCACGCCGACGCTGGGCTCGGTCAATCGTTCTGGATGACCGCGATCGGCCTGGCCTTCGGCCTCATACTCGGCACCGCCGTGACGACCTTCTACGACCGCAAGGGCCTGTCCCGGGAACCCGGAGGCATCGACATCGAGCAGATGAAGGAAGCCCAAGTCGAAAAGGCCAGGGCCAAGGCGGAGTTCAAGGCGAAGAAGGCGGACTCCAAACACCGCGCCTGATCGGACCGGCGCGAACCTTGGCTCAGGCCGTCTCCGCGCCCTGACGATCAACTCACCGACTGCCCAAATGTCGACCCACCGAGGTCGAGCCGGACGACCGTGCAGGCGTCCCGAAGGTGCACTATCTCCGACGCCACGCCGGCCGACGCACGATCGGTATCCGTCCGTACCCGAACCGCCATTTTGAATCAATAGCGTACCTATCGGCCGGTTTGTTTTGACTTCCTTGGCCTACATCGATGGCCACTGGCCACTACCGCGTGCATTGGGGCACGTTAAGGGAGGACTTTGCATGGGTACGAACAAGGGGGCGCGCAAACGACCTCGCTGGATTGCTCCTACCGCCTGGCTCGCCGGAATCGGATCAGCCGTGGTCCTCGCTCTTGCGGTGACCGGGACACTGTCGGGATTCACCGCCAGTATCACCAACAACAACACCAACGCTGCCACCGGCACACTCATCATGTCCGAATCGGACGGGACGAGCACCTGTACATCGAACCAGGCGGACGGTGCCGGCGTCGTCAGCACAAACGCCTACAACTGCAGCACCATCAACAAGTACGGCGGAAGCACGACGCTCGTCCCTGGTGATACGCAGACCAAGACGATCACCATTACCAACACCGGCACGGTGACCGCGCACAACTTCACCCTCACCGCCGGAACGTGCACGCAGTCGAACAACGGCACGCCGAACGGCTCCGCCACAGATCTCTGCGCACAACTCCTGCTGACGGTCACGAAGACCACCACCGGCGACGTCTTCGGTGGCGCCGGCGGTCAGTCCTTGAACGCGTTCACCGCCGCGAGCCCGATCACGCTCAACAGCGGCACTCTCGCCGCCGGCGCGTCAGTGACATACACGTTTGTCCTCACCGTGCCCAGCGCACTGGACAACCACTACCAGGGGCTGAAGGCCAGCCAGGATCTGACCTGGGCGTTCACTCAGTAATATGCACGCATTGAGCCCTCTTCGAAGGTGCCCGGGCGCCGTGACGAGGCTCATGCCACAGAGGTGGGCAAGGGCGGCGATCGCAGCACTGTCGATCACCGCCCTTGCGGTCATTTCGATGGCCCCCTCGACTCTTGCCGGCTTCACATCGCAGATCCGCAACACCACCGGTACCGCGGCCACGACGACCATGCTCTACACCCACACGTACAACGCGACGTCGTGCTCGAGCAACCCCGGCGCCGGCTCGATCACCAACTCGATTCAGAACATCGCCTGTCCTAGTTCGGTCTATCCCACCTCGTCAGTCGGGAGCCTTGCGGACACGATCACGGCGAACGGTGCGATCAGCGCGGCGAGGGTCACCCAGCAAGCGGCGATCGCATCGTGTGGCGTGGTTCGAATGGACAACAGCGCCACGAGTTCGGATCTGATGCTTCCGCGGGGCAACGTCACATTCCAACAAGGAGGGCCTACGAGCTTGAGCGGCAGCAGCTCGATCGGCCTCGACGGAACGAATGCCTACGCTTCGAACATCACCGCCGCCAGCACGGCAGCGTTGCTCGGTGGGTCATCGTCCAACGGAATCTGGTTCAAGGTCGCCAATGGCTATTCCGCCGGCGGTGTCCTGATGGGGTACGGAACGTCTCCGTCAAACGGAAGCCAAACCAACTACGACCACATCCTGTACATGAACACCGCTGGGAAGATCGGGTTCGGACTCACCGGCACACTCGGGCTGACCGCCACGGGCACGTCGGCAGCGGCGTACAACGACGGCAACTGGCACTTCGCAATGCTCGTGGTCGGCGCGTTGAACACCACGCTGTACGTCGACAGCACGTCGACATCGGTGCTGAGTCTCAGTGCACTCACCGGATACACGGGCTACTGGCACATCGGCTGGGACCAGAACGGCACGACAAGCAACAAGTGGGCCGCCGGCATCGCTCAATACCTTCAGGGATCGCTGTCCAATGCCGTTGTGTTCAACACGGCTCTGAGCAGTGCGAATGTCGCGTCGTTGTTCGCTCAGACGACCCAGGCCGGCTGGAACTCCGCGGTCTCGGGCGGGGTGGCCACCGCAATTTCGTCGTGGCGCCTCAATGACACCGGCACAACGGTGGTAGCAACCGGCACCTCGCTACCCACGATCACGACCACGAACCCGTGCAGCTACGTCGACATCACGTGGGGATTCACGACACCGACTTCCTGCGTTGTCGCGCCCGCGTCGACCACCGCGGCTTGTACGGTCTCGACGACCAAGCTGTCGACCTTTGCCACCGGCAGCTTCGTGACGGTCGCTACCCCGACGACCAGCCAGACCGCCACGATAACGCTCGCCAAAGACGCGACGTATACGGGCGCGACAACGATCGAATATTTGACCAACCTCATCGTTTACGCCCCGGTTTCCTATCGCTACTACCTGGGTGCGGGGGTGAACTCCACGGGATGGAACCAGACGTTCAGCTGGACGAACGCGAAGACCCCGGGCATCGCCGGGTCGACCTTCCTGTTGTGACGCCATTGGATATCGCCAGGCGACTGGCGTTTGCCCTGGTCGCGGCTGCCGCGCTGGTCACGCTAACGTTCGCAGCGTACTGGCGGCTGACCGGCGGGACGTGGTTCATCGTGCAGACTGCGTCGATGGGGACTGCGGCGCCGGTCGGCACGTTCCTGTTGGACCGGGAAGTCCCGTTCGCCGAGCTCAAGGTCGGCGACTTCATCACGTTCCACCCGCCACTGTCACCGAATCAGATCTTCAGCCATCGCGTCTCGGAGATCAGCCCGAACGGCACACTGTTGACCCGGGGCGACAACGAGGACCACAACGACCCCTGGCGGATTAGACCTTCTGATGTCATCGGACGGGTTGTACACGCCTGGTGGCCGCTGGGTTGGATTGTCCGAATGCTCCCCTTGATACTCATCTCCGGAGCGATCACGGTCATGCTCGTCCGCTATGCGACCAAACCAGATCTGCGGGTGCCTGCTGCGGTCATGGGCGGAACGCTCGTGATCATCCTGGCCATCCATGTGTACCATCCGCTGACGCAAGTCCAACTCATCGCGTCGAGCGCTTCTGGGGACGGCGTCCACGCCACCTTCGTCTCGACGGGTCTCTGGAATGCCCGGGTCGCGATGAAGGGCGCCGAGACTATCGAGCTCGCACCAGGACAGTTGGGTCGAATGACGACCACGAAAGCCGGCACTGACGGCCACTTCGAAGCCGAGTTCAAACCGGTGGTCCCATGGTGGGCATGGCTCTTCGTCGTGGCGCTCGGCGTCGGCCCGGGCTTGGCCACCTCGATCGCGCAGTCGCGGGACGACGAGGAACGCGCGGAAACGGATGACGCCGAACCGTCGGTCACTGATTGAGCCCGGCGAGATCCCAGATCGTGCCCGAGCCATCAAGATCCGGCGTCGCCACGAACACGTCCGAAACCCCGAGTCCCGCGAGGTCGGCAAACCGGTGTCGGTGTTCGTCCACGGTCCCCGCGTTCGAGCGCTTGGCAAACGCCGCCGCAGGCGTCCGCCCACGGTGCTTCTCAACGCGCGCCCACACGTCGTCGCGATCACGTCCCACCACCGTGGTGTCGAGGACCGTCACCACCGGGTCCCCGTACCGCCGCAGGACCGCGAGCCTTTCCCGGACGCGATCCGGATCTGAGATCGTCAGGTTGCACGCGTCGCCGTGACGCGCCGCAATCTGGAGCGTCCGGTTCCAGTTGCCACCGACGATGATCGGGATCGCTCCCCCAGGCCTCGGGTAGCACGTCGTTTCCGGCAGTTCCACT
>JAJFUQ010000138.1 GCA_021372355.1 Nocardiaceae bacterium
GGCGACGCCTGGCAGCATACGCATTGCTCCGAGCCGTTCGTCGAATCGACTGAGATCGATCAGTCGTACGATGGCTTCCCGCTTGATTTCCGCGTCCTGGTGTCCGTGGATGGGACCGCGTGGGACGAGGTCGCGAAGAAGGAGCGGTTCCGCCCGCCCGCCACCGGCCCGGACGATTCCGGCCGGAAGCCCAGGGACGTGACGGGGCCGGAAGCCTTCGAGTTCGAGCAGAAATCCATTCGTTATGTGAAGGTCGAAGCCACGCGACTTCGCAGGACCCGCTATTTCGACAAGTACGCCATGCAATTGTCCGAGATCGAGGTCATCCTGGCGGGCACGACGCCGTGACGATCTTGCCACAGAGGCATGGAGTACTTGGCGCGGCCTTCGGCCGCAACCCAAGTGCTTGATGGAGGAACGAACGGACCGATCCGGAATCCGCCGCCCCGCCGCCCTGGGTGCGAAGCGCCGCTATGCGTCGGGGCGGCGCTTCGCACATAGGGCGGCGGGAGTTTTGCGCTTTCGGGCCACCAGCGACAAAGGGGACCACAACGCCCTCGTACTGCCAAACCCGCAAGCGAGCGTTTCGCTCGCGTTCACGCCGGAGGCCGCAACGCGAAAAACTCCCTTCGCACGACCGCTTCGGGCGGGCCCGCCATCCAGGGGAGTCAGCGTTCCGATTCCTGCGTGTCGGACGCGACGTGCGCGTCCTGCCCGACATGCTTGTCAGAAAAACAAGATGTCGCGCCTTTGCAGTACAGAGAACGGAGAAGATGAGGGGGCGGGTAGTACGCCGTCCACCTTGAAATGGTGGGTTACCCCCCCCCCCGACGCGATGGCACCATGGAAATGCCGGGTGCCATGCTTACGCTCGCGTAAGCATGTCCTGCAATTCTCTCCGACATGTTTACGCAAGCGTAGACATGACACCCGCCAACCAAATTAACACGGACGGCGTAGTAGGGTGCGTACTGCGCACCGCTCCATCTCGCGGGAAAAGATGGTTCGTGATACGCACGCTACGTCGTCACTCGATGATCACGTTCACTTCTGCCACGGAGGCAAACGGTTGGCCTCGGACCTCGCTGAGGGCGACCAGCTTGACGAGTCGAGTCTCCACCGCGTTATCGAGCCGGATGGTCTTCAGTGACGCATCGTTGGGCCATTGACCCGCTGCAACGGGCCGGCCCCATTCCTGACCGACGTTGCCCAGGTAGAGCTCGAAGCGTGCGATCCGCCCGTTGGTCATGTCCTGGCGGGGGAGATAGGTCAGACCTCGCACGCGAACAGGTTTCTTCAGGTCCAGGATCAGATGGTGGGGCATCGGCGCCGCAGGCTCCCAGTTCGTGTGCCAGATCGTCGTCGGGTTGCCGTCGATCGCCAGGTCGGGACTGTGATTGGGGTGGTGATTGTCCGCTGCTATGGTGGCGCCGAGCTTCTGCAACGGCCCCGGCTCTGCGAACAGGTCGCCCACCTGCTGAGTCGTCATGCTGAACTGCGGCGAGTATTGCCCGCCGGCCATGTAGGCGAGCAGGCTGCGGCGCATCTGACGTGCGACCGGGCGGTTGTCCAGATCGTTCGTCAGGTCGCAACTGCACGCGACGAGCTTGCCGTTGCCCACGCGGGCCTCGAATACCAGCGCCAGCTTCCGGGCCGTCACCCAGTCGTCGATGACCTGCACGATGGGCTTGAGGTCGCGATGGTCGGTGAGAAGGAACGGGGCAGCCTCGTGCGGGGGATTGGAAAAAGGCAGATCGGGCCTACTTTGGGAGGGAAAAATCTCTGTCTTCGATTTTTCCCTCCCAAACCCCGGTTGCGCGTCGAGGGACTCGCCCTGTCCATTCTTCAACGAAATCGAGCCAAGAGATTTCGTTGAAGAATATAGGCCCGATCTGCCTTTTTCCAATCCGACCAATTCCCACCATTGCCAATTCGTGTGATACTCCGTTGGGAATTGCCTCAGGGCCGGATGCTCCGGGTCGCACAGGATGCCCAGCGTGTGCGGGGCCTGCCAGTTGGTCCAAACGGTGTTCCAGAAGATGCTCGAAAAGCCCATCCGGATCGCGTGCTTGGGATCGTTCTTGATCGTCACGGGAGAAGGCAACA
>JAJFUQ010000141.1 GCA_021372355.1 Nocardiaceae bacterium
CCGTCCACGATCGTCTTCACGATCGAACGGGCCGGATTCGCCTTGACCGCGTAGCAGATTCGGAATCCGAGAAACTCCCGATGGAACTCCTCGAGGCGAGCAGCAACCGTGTCCAGGTCGATGACCACGCACGGCGTGGTCGGATTCTCACGATCGAGAAACGTCCGGATCGTCGTGCGCGTGTCGACGATCGAAGGCGAAGAAGTCACCGCTATAGGGTGCCACGCCGCGCCGCCGTCGAGTCATCCAGTACTGGTTGGTCGACGCAACAACCGGAGACGATCGATTCGCGACCTCGGCATTCCCGGCCGGACCGAAATGAGCATCACGTGCACAACCGCAATGACGGCGATTGCGAGGAGCGCACCACCGACGACGTCGGACACGGAGTGGGCGAAAACAACGACATTCGAAAGGGCATGAATAGCCACACCCAGCGCAATGACCGTGAGCGCCGCGCCGAGGAAGCGTCGCCCCACGAACGCCGCCACCGCGGCGACCCCCCACAACGATGCGATGGCGGCGACATGGCTCGACGGAAATGCGTGGAACAACAGACTTGAGTGCAGCCATGGATGCGACGGATCCGCCGGCGGACGCGGAGAGGGAACCAGAACTTTGATGAGTTCACTCGCGGAAGCGCACAGACCGACAGCGGCCGGAATCACCAGACCGTGGACAACCGACCGCCGCATCCTGCCCACCACCACCGCGAGCACCGCCGACGCCAAGAGGATGACCTCCGGATCGCCGAGTCCCCGAATCGCCCAGGCCAACGGCACACTAACCACGTGTCCCGTGACCCAGTTCGATACCGCCACATCGAGCGCGGCGAATTGTGGGCTGACATTCAAGGCAATGGCAAGCAGGACAAAAGCTCCCAAGGCCACTCGAGCGATGCGCACGTTTTGTCCTTAGCTGACCGACGACGCGGCCTCGGATGAGCAACCGTAAGAGCGCATCCGGTCATACTGCCTCAACAATCTTGCCGACTCGCGACTTTCGGAGATGTCTTCAGTCATCGAACCTCCAGAGCCGCGCCTCCATCTTGAGCCAGCTAGAGGCCCCATGCCGGCCTATCAGGTCAGACGCAGGCGTGATCGGCGAGTCCAGTAGCCTATTCTTCGTCACTTACGTGCTTGTCTCCGATCCGCCTAACGGGAGGATGCGTGTGTCGCAGACCGTCGCCGATTACCGCCTGAGCCATCTTCGTGCACTCGAGGCGGAGTCGGTTCACATCTTCCGCGAGGTTGCCGCTCAGTTCGAACGCCCCTGTTTGCTCTTCTCCGGCGGCAAGGACTCGGTGGTGATGCTGCACCTGGCGACGAAGGCGTTCTGGCCGGCGCCAGTGCCGTTTCCAGTGATGCACGTCGACACCGGACACAACTTCGACGAGGTCATCGACTTCCGCGACCGCACCGCTGAGCGACTGAGCCTCAAACTCATCGTTTCGAGCGTCCAAGATGACATCGACGCTGGTCGCGCGGTCGAGGACACCAGTGTCGCGGCCGGCCGCAACCGTATTCAGACGGTGGCATTGCTGCGCGGCATCGAGGAGAACAAGTTCGACGCACTCTTCGGCGGTGCGCGCCGCGACGAGGAGAAGGCTCGCGCCAAGGAACGAGTCTTCTCGTTCCGTGACGAATTCGGCGCGTGGAACCCCCGCGCGCAGCGTCCCGAGCTGTGGTCGCTCTACAACGGTCTGCACCGCAAGGGCGAGCACATTCGGGTGTTCCCGCTGAGCAACTGGACCGAACTCGACATCTGGCAGTACATCCTCGAAGAGAACATCGACATTCCGGAGATCTACTTCGCGCACGAGCGGGAGGTCGTCGAACGCGACGGCATGCTGCTGGCGGTGAACCGCTTCGTCGAGCCAAAGCCGGGCGAGGAAGTCCTCGTCAAGATGGTGCGTTTCCGGACCGTCGGGGACGCCACCGGAACCGGTGCTGTCGAGTCCACCGCCGCGACCCGGCTCGAAGTCGTCGAGGAAGTGTCGGCGACCCGCATCACCGAACGCGGAGCGACCCGCGCCGACGACCGCATTTCCGAAGCCGGCATGGAAGACCGCAAGAAAGAGGGCTACTTCTGATGAAGTCTCAGCTGCTGCGCGTTGCCACGGCTGGATCGGTCGATGATGGAAAGTCGACGCTCATCGGCCGTCTTCTGTACGACTCGAAGTCGATCTTCGAAGACCAACTCGAGGCCGTCGAGCGTACGAGCGAGGCTCGGGGTGACGAGCAGACGAACCTCGCGCTCCTCACCGACGGTCTGCGTGCCGAGCGTGAACAAGGCATCACGATCGATGTCGCATACCGCTACTTCGCGACGCCGCACCGAAAGTTCATCATTGCGGACACCCCTGGTCACGAGCAGTACACGCGGAACATGGTCACTGGCGCTTCGACCGCCGACCTCGCGCTGATCCTCGTTGATGCCCGGCATGGCATCGTCGAGCAGACTCGCCGCCACGCGTTCATCGCGAGCCTCCTCGGTCTCCCCCACGTCGTGGTCTGCATCAACAAGATGGACCTGGTCGACTGGTCGCAGGAGCGGTACCTCGAGATCGAGCAGGAGTTCCGTAAGTTCGCGACCAAGCTCGAGGTCAAGGACCTGTCTTTCATCCCGGTGTCGGCACTGCTCGGCGACAACGTCGTCGACAAGACCGAGAACATGCCGTGGTACCAGGGCACCTCGCTGCTGCATCACCTCGAGCAGGTGCACGTCAGCTCCGACCGCAACCTAATCGACGCGCGTTTCCCGGTGCAGTACGTCATCCGTCCGCAGAAGCAGACGGACCAGCAGATGCACGATTTCCGCGGCTACGCGGGAACCGTCTCGGGCGGTGTCTTCAAGCCCGGCGACGACGTCGTCACGCTGCCCTCCGGTTTCCCGACGAAGGTCAAGGCCATCTGGGCACCAGGCGGCACCCGGGTCGACGAGGCGTTCGCGGGCATGGCCGTCACGATCGAACTGACCGACAACATCGACATCAGCCGCGGCGATGTCCTGTGCCGGCCGCAGAACCGTCCGCACCTGGGCAACGACATCGACGCGATGGTGTGCTGGTTCTCCCCCGACGTGGCTCTGAACCCGAGTTCACGCTTCACCCTGATGCACACGACCAAGCTCACCAAGGCCAAGGTTGCGCGCATCGACTACAAGCTCAACGTCAACACACTGCACCGCGACGAGACCGCAGAGTCTTTGTCACTCAACGAAATCGGACGAGTTCAGCTCCGAATTCAGACACCGCTGCTGTTTGACGCGTACCGCCGCAACCGCACGACGGGATCGTTCATCCTCATCGATGAGATGACGAACAACACCGTCGGCGCCGGCATGATCACCGGCCCGACGCTGCAGAACAGCAATGTCGTCTGGCACGACACCGCCGTCTCGCGCGACCAGCGCAGCAGCCGCGGTGGAACCATCTGGCTTACCGGTCTTTCGGGCAGCGGCAAGTCGTCGGTGGCGGTCGAGCTCGAGCGTCGTCTCGTCGCATCGGGTCGAAACGCGTACCGCCTAGACGGTGACAACTTGCGCCACGGCCTCAACGCCGACCTCCGATTCACACACGAGGACCGCGTTGAGAACGTGCGCCGCATCGGCGAAGTTGCGCGCATCCTCGCCGATGCCGGCGTCATCGCGATCGCCTCGATCATCAGTCCCTACGCCGAAGGCCGCAACGCGGTCCGTGAGATGCACGCGAAGGCCGGCATTCCGTTCGCCGAGGTCTTCGTTGACACCCCACTCGAGGTATGTGAAGCACGCGACGTCAAAGGGCTGTATGCGAAGGCCCGCGCCGGCGAAATCAAGGAATTCACCGGTATCAGCGACCCGTACGAAGCTCCGGCACAGCCGACGTTGCACTTCACTCCCGCTGATGGCGGGCCGGGCGAGATCGCCGCGAAGATCTTCGAATGGATCAACTCGTGAACGATGCCGAGCTGGCCGCCCATTTGGCAGTCGAAGCAGGAAAACTGCTGCGGACGCTGCGGGCTGACTCCGGTCTGTATGGCTGGGAGCTCGGCAAGAAGGGTGATCGCCTTTCCGACGACTACATCCTCGACCAGCTCGCGATCGTCCGTCCCGACGATGCTGTCCTTTCCGAGGAGTCGGCGGACAGCGAGGACCGATTGACGTCCGAGCGCGTGTGGATCATCGACCCGCTCGACGGCACGCGCGAGTACGGGATTCCGGGGCGTCCCGATTGGGCCGTCCACGTCGCGTTGTGGGAGTCGGGCGAACTGAGCGCGTGCGCGGTGTCACAGCCGGACGTGTGCGAGGTCTATTCGACGGCGGATGCTGTCCTCGGGCAGCGTGCCGATGGCCCGCTTCGGATTGTGTGCAGTGCCTCCCGCCCGCCCGCGGTCGTCGAGCGTCTCCGGGACGAGTTGGGCGCCGAGTTGATCCCCATGGGGTCGGCTGGCGCCAAGGCGATGGCCGTCGTTCGAGGTGACGCCGATGCTTACGTCCATGGCGGCGGACAATGGGAATGGGATTCTGCCGCACCGGTCGGCGTCGCAATTGCCGCTGGGTTGCACTGTTCGCGGCTTGACGGATCGCCGCTGCTTTACAACCAGCCGTATCCGTACCTTCCCGATCTCGTGATCTGCCGGCGGGAGTTCGCGGGCGAGATACTCGCAATTACCGGAACTTAGGCGACCGAGCTGAGTGGCGTCCGCGGCTCGGCGCGAGCGGAGCGATCCGCCAACTACCAAACAATCCCGTGCTGGCGGTACGCAGCTTCCCAGAGAAGGCGATCAGCCCCACGAAGACCGCAGTACTAGCGAGGAGCACACGGCCCAGCATTTTCCGTTTCTGCTGCTCGCTGGTCACTGATGATTCGGTCAGAGCCGAGTCCGCGGCAGACACAACCCAGGAGGCCGTAGTCGTCGTTGTCGGCACGTGTGGGGTCGTCGTCGTCCGCAGCGGGGTGGTTGTCGACTTGATTCTCGCTACCGGCTGCGAGTTGGCCTCTGTCTCGACATCTCCGCCGGCCTGCGGGAAAGCAGTCACCTGCGGCGCTACCACCTGCAACGGTGCTCCGGAGCTAGCCGCCTTCGGCGCCTGCGGGCCGGCTGTCGCGACGGCCGCCGGAGCTGACGTCGCGGCAGGCGCGGTGGCATTGATCCCAGCGTTGGGATTCGGAGTTGCAAAGGTGAACGGGTAGTAGGAGTCGGTCATCACCGTTCGGGTTTCGGGGGCCGCAGTCGGCGCCGGTACGACGGTGGTCGAAACTGTCTCCGCCGCTGTTTCCGTCGCGCCCGCTCCGAGCATTCCCATCAGTATGGCGGCAGCCATAAGCGCAGGAGCGACTACGGGCTTCTGGACCTTCATTGGTCAGCTCCCCCCACTCGACGCCTCGAAACCTCATTGTAGGCCCGGAACAACATCCACCACACTGATATCAAATTTGCATAGCTATCACATGGGCCGCAGTAGTTTCGACGGATTAGATCGATTCGGCATCCGTCGGTGCCACTCAGGAAAAATCGTGACCAGCCACGACCATTGCAACCGCTAGCGCGTGGAGAGCAGATTCAACCGCTGAAAAGGCACTTGACCGTGAGCCCTCCGGACAAGAGCCCACACGATGGGGCCAACCGTGATGAGCGCAAGCGCCACTGCCCCGATGACATACGGCGATTTAGTCAGCATCGCCACGCCGGTAATCACGAGCACAATCACCAGAGCGCGGCGAACCATCGACTGCGAAACGACGCCCGCGAGTCGGGCTCCCAGGAATGTGCCCGGTGTTCCACC
>JAJFUQ010000166.1 GCA_021372355.1 Nocardiaceae bacterium
GTCGATGTTGCCCAACGGCGAGCCGATGACGACGAGGTGTCCGCGGAGCCTGCGCCCGACGTGGATCTGTTGGTGGGTGACCGTCTGATTGCCGAGGCTCGCTGACCCGGCGGCGGCCTGCAAGGACATCACTTTCACGACCGAAGCCGCGAAATCCGGATCGATGACTCGCGGGTGACTATCGATCACGCCGCCGCCGTTGTCGAGTAGCAGGACCGTCGACTCGAGGGATTGGCCCAACTCGGCGAGGATCGCGTGCGCACCCTCTGCCAGCACGGCACGCGTCATGCGCGGTTGCGCGCGCGAGGCGCGCAGGACCGCACCGTATTGAAGCTCGGCGATCCGGGTCGAGACGCGTTCCACGATGGCCGCGAACGGGATCTGGCGAGGAACTTCGATGAGCGGAAGGTCGATCTCGTCAGCTACGGCGATGAGATCGACGGGAATTTCGTCGTACGTCATGCCTGCGCCGAATCCGACACCTGCGACGTTGCTGTCATTGAGGCGGCGCAAGTACGCGCGCCTGCCCTCGGCGGTCTCCGGGAGCTGGATGCCCGTGGTCAAGATGAGCTCGCCGCCGGAGAGCCACTCGTTTGGATTCGTGAGTTCGGTGACGAGTGCGAGGCGGGTCTCCCGCGTCACACCGTTGCGTCCGCCGACGAGTCGTAGGCGGAGATCAGCCTGACCCAAGATCCATGCCAGCGGAACGTTCATGCGGTCACGATAGACGAATTGGCGCCCAGCAAGCCCGCCAGGCGCCAATTCGTCCATCGATAGCCTTATGAAACCGCTGCGGCGATCGCGTCGAATGCACGGACGGTCGAAAACAGCATCTGCGCGTTCTGCGGAACCGGCCAGCTGGACAGCTTCGCCGCCACGACTTCCGCAGTGCGGTTGACGTAGATCATCTGACCGTGAATTCCCAAGCACAGCAACACATTGTTGCCCTCGTACGGGAACCACACCTGGTTGCGATACATGCCGCCCGGCATCCGCAGATCGTCCGGGCTGTTCCCGAACGCCGCGCGCGAGTCGGGAGCGCCGGCCAGCGTGTCGGCGATCCACGACGACGGAACGACTTTCTCGCCCGTCAGGGAGGTGCCCTCACCTAGGTACAACGAGCCGAACCTGACGAGGTCCGTCAGACAGGCATTCACGCCGCCGTCGAACATACCCGCGCCAGCCGGATCGACGCTGATCGAGGCGTCGTACCGAGCGCCGATCTTGGTCCACACCAACTCCGACATGAGTTCCGGCATGCGCTTGCCGGATGCTGCTTCGCATACCCAGCCGAGCACGTCGGTTTCGCACGACCGGTACTCGAACGGACCGCCATGTGGCGACTTCTGCTGGAGGGTCGCGAGGAAGTCGTACATGGTGTTCGGCAGGTCCGGCACCGTGCGTGGTGCCCACCCGATCGCCTGCTCGATCAGACGTACCTCGGCCAGCGGATCGAGGTAGGTCTCGGAGAATTTGATGCACGACCGCATGTCCAGCAGGTGGCGGACGGTGGCGCCGTTGTAGCCCGAAGCCGCAAGTGCCGGGACGTAGGTCGTGACCAGGGCGTCCGGATCGATGTCGAGCGCACCCACGACCATCGCCACGAGCGACTTGCTCACCGACTTCAGCAGATGCTGCGTACCGGGGGTCATGCCGCCGTAATAGGACTCCGAAAGGATCTCTCCGCGCTGCGACACAATCCAGC
>JAJFUQ010000171.1 GCA_021372355.1 Nocardiaceae bacterium
GAGACGCTGCCGCTCGGGCGGACAGGGGTTGGATGC
Organism: Nocardiaceae bacterium; assembly: GCA_021372355.1. GTDB lineage: Bacteria > Actinomycetota > Actinomycetes > Mycobacteriales > Mycobacteriaceae > Smaragdicoccus. The sequence continues at coordinate 37 of JAJFUQ010000171.1, forward strand.
GGCAAGTCGGCGCAGCTGAGTTGGCGTTGCCGCTTTGCGTAGCTCCACGAAGTGCGTGAGCAATTCGCGAGCGGTCACTTCCCGATTCACCGCGATCAATCGACGGGAGCTGCGCCGCGGGTTGATCGACAGGCGCATGTCGGGGTCGACCCCGCCCGCCTCGAGGATGAGGTTGACCAGCTCGGGAGGGTTGTCGGCGAGCACCGTCAGGTGATCGCCGGTCTGGTACTCCACCCCCTCTGGAAGAGCGATCCGAATGTGCCGCTTGCCTGGTCCCAAGTCGTTCGGCCCGACGAGCTCGTTGTTTTCGAGCACGGTCATGGGTACGACCTCGAACCTGGCGTCGATTTCGTCGGTGATCGAACCGCGGATCTGCCGCACCTCGTACAGCGACTCTTCCGGCGCGGCCGCTTTCGGTGCGCTGTTCGGATCTCCGAATCGTTGCACCAATGCCGCGCGCAACGCGACCGAGAATTCGTCGACCGTCCCTGCGAAGTCGCCGGCCACGTCGGCCGCGGTCCTGGGCAGCAGTCGCTCGGCGCCCAATTCAGCGAGGCGCGCATCGATGCGTTTCGGCACGGCTTGGTACGTCTCAGACCAGTTCCGGTCACCCACACCCAAGACGGCGAAGAGCGGTGTCCACTCCAGCGTGGCGTCGGACGAGCCCAACCAGTTGTAGAAGTTGCGGGCGTCGTCAGTCGGCTGGCCGTTGTAGGACGACGCCACGATGATCGTCACGTCGGCAGCCGGGAGTGCCGCGACCGCGTCATCGAGCGGCGCGACAGTGGCCGTGCATCCCCAGTCCGCAGCGTCTTCGGCGAGGTGCTTCGCCAACGCTTGACAGGTGCCGAGGTTCGAACCGTGTAGTACCGCAAGGGTGGTACCGGCCTTGACGACGCCTAGGGCGTTCGCGTCGGGCGGCGCAGCGGTGGCGGTCGGTGCGACGCTCGGGGCAGTCTGGTGACGTTCGGCAGGCGTGCGACGGATGAGATCGAGCAGGAAACCGTTGGGTTTCCGCTCGGTGGGGCTCGCGTACGTCAGTACGTAGTGATGCGAGTCAATGAGGCGGTACCGGTGAACGATCCGTGCGATCGTCATCGTCGCCTCGTGCAGCGCGAACTGTCGGCCGATGCAGGCCCGTGGTCCGGTGCCGAAAGGCCGGAACAGGCCTTCCGGTCGTGCCGCGACATTCTCGGGCAGGAACCGGTCCGGGTCGAAGAGCTCGACGTTGTCGCCCCACTCGGGCTGTCGGTGTAATCCACCGGTGAGGACGGTGAAGGACTCGCCTTGGTGGATCGGATACTTGCCGCCGATGAGGGTGTCCTCGAGGGCCATCCGGTCAAAGAACGGTACCGGCGGAGACAACCGCAGGGTCTCGTCGATGCATTGCCGGAGATACGTCAGTTTGCCCATGTCGTCGTAGGACGGCAGGTAATCGTCGTCCGTCCCGAAAACGCCGTCGACCTCAGCCTGAACTCGGTGCAGCACCGACGGATTCTTGACGAGGCTGTACAGCGTCGTCGGCATCAGGATCGACGTCGTGATCTGGCCGGCCACCAAGAACGTGAACGACTCGTTGCGAATGGTCTCGATGTCCAGCGCCATCCGACCGTCGGGCCCCGGGGCGATCATCAGGTTCATCAGATCGTCGAGATCGCCAGGTTGCGGATTCTGATGGCGCGCGACCATTTGGTCCACGAAGGCGAAGAGCTTTGCGCGGGCGGCCTCGTAGATCTCTGGGTTCCCATGCGGCGGGATATGCAGGCCGGCGGTGAGGAAGGCCATCGGGATCTCGGAGAACCCCGGCTGGCTGAAGGAGTCGAACCGCGCGCCGAAACCGGCGAGCGCCACCGAGTCCATCGCCAACTTCGTCAGGTCCAGGGAGACGTCGACCGGGCGATTGCCGATCGCGGCGTCCCAGTGCTTGGTCATCTCGACATTGATGTCGAGCAACGCAGGGTGGTAGCTGCGCAGTCCGTTGTAGCTGAACCCGGAGATCAGGACGTCGTGCGCCTTCTGCCAATTCGGTTCGCCACGGAATGCGGTGAACAACCCGTCGCCCGCTAGTGGTCGGACCCGCATGAGGCGGCTGGTGACTTCTTTGTTGAACCGGGATTCGTCGCACAGTTCGTTGACCATCTCCCGTGAGCACACGAGAACCATGCGATTGCCGTTGACATCGGCTTGGAAGATCGGACCGTATCGCTCGGCGAGCAGGTCCAGGGGCATTGCGTACGGCCGTCCTGCGAGCTCCGTGAACATCGGGAGATCCCCACTCACCATGGGGATGTCGTCGAGCTGCGGAGGGGCAGACACTTTGAGGAGCGTGTCCATATTTCGCACCCTAAACCTGCCATTCGAGCTCGGGGTGACAACCGACATTTCCGGCTCTGATCTGCACAAATGGGCAATTTCAATAGAAAATGCAACTACCTGCCGAAGGCGGTGAGAAATCGATCGCGAAAGGACTCCATGGGCCAGACCGGGGCGTCCTGGCTCGGCCGCAGACCAGGCTGCCAGCCCCACCCTGCGGTCCGGTCCAGGACGGACCGGTCTCGGGTGAGGATCGTGATCGGGACGTCTAAGCCCTTGTCGTCGCCGATGAGATAGGTGGGCGGCTGATGGTCCCCAAGGAAGATGAGTACCAGGTTGTCGTCGCCGTAGGTCTGCACAAAAGAGACGAGCGTGGACAGCGAATACTCAATGGTCCGGCGGTAGCCCTCTCGCATTCGGGGCACGTCGAGCATGACCACCTGCGGGGAGTCGGCCTGCCCGGCATCGGGCTGGTCGAAAACGGAGCCGTCGCCGACGTCGTTCCAGTCGCGCTGGTTCGGGATCTCGTGCCATGGCCAGTGGCTGGATACGAGTGGTATTTCCGCCATCAGCGGCCCTCGGCCGGCGCGCTCGCGTTCGGTTCGTTGAAAGAACGAAAGCGTGTACTGGTCTGGGGTCTGGAAGCCGAAGTACGTCCGGGATCGAATGCCAAGTCCGTCCTCGTACAACTGGTCGAAGCCGTAGAACCCGGCCGCCGACCACGGGCCCCTGGTAGACGGCTGGACCGCGACGGTCCGCCAGCCAGCGCGGTGGAACGCGTTGGTGAGGGTGAGTCTGTTGCTCCCCACCAGCTTGTCGAAGCTGTACTCGTTCGCCACCCGCAGCCCGGACTGCAGAGTCGCGTGGGCCATCCAGCTATCGCCGCCGGATGTGGGCGAGGTGAGGAAAGCGCTGCGCGACGCGTAACCCGCTGCGTCGAGCTGGCGGGTCCCGTCGTCGAGAACCGTGTTGATCGTCGGCGCGAACTCCGGGTCCTCCAGCGCGATGCGCCCGTAGCTCTCCACGTAGACGAGAACGACGTCCTTGCCACGCAGCGCGGCGAGCAACCCCGCGCTCGACGTGTCGTGAGATGCAGCCATCTGCGCGTCGAACTGTCGCTGATTCTCCACGCTCGTCCACACCTGCTGCCCGGCCTGGTAGGCAAGCGTTGCGACGCTCCGGGATGCGATCGGTTCTGCGAGTACGAAGCACACCAGCCAGACGGCGGCGAGCACGCCGATGATGCGGCCTGCTGTTCGCCGGTGGTCAGTCGCGAGGCGCGCGAGTCGCCCGACGGACAACGCCAAGCCCACGACCATGGCGACGGCGAGGAGGACGGCACCGGTTGCGGCGGCCAGCGTGCCGAGCTCGCCGAACGACGACTTGAGCAGGGCGATGCCGTGCCCGAGTTGTGGCCAGTCGAAGACCGGGTCGAACGGTCTGCCCAAGACCGCGAGGAATCCCATCTGCAGGATCCGCAACAGGGTGAGGACGCCGAGTAGCGCGCCGATTACGAGAGCACCGATCCGGCGCGATCGCGTGGGAAGCACGAGTAGGAGTGCCGCGGCGAAGAGGCCCTCCACCGGGATCCGCAGCATTGCCAAGGGGGTGATCTGTGAAACCACAGGCGGCGCGACCAGCGCGAGGTACACGAGAAGGGCGGCGAGTGCGGTGCCGATCCACCCGAGCACTCGACCGCGGCGGGATCGCGGGAGCGCGGGCGCCCCGCCTGCGGCCGAACCTTGGCCACCCCTCACCACTAATCGATCCAAACACAATTCGGCGCGCCCGGGAACTGTGCCCCAGTGGGCCCAGCAAGCAAATGACGTAATACCCGCGTCAGAGTGCCTGCGGACTCCAGAGCCGAGACCGATCGGGCTGCGATTCTGGCAGTGAGGTCAGGAATACGAGGAGCGTCCCGTGATCACATTCGTCAACACATTCATCCATTTCTCGGGTCAGCGGTGAAACATCATGGCTGTCAAAGGAACTCGTGAATTCGATATCGACGCGACGCCAGCCGCGATCATCGAAGCACTCGCCGATATCGAGGATCTGCCGTCGTGGTCGAGCATTCACAAATCGGCGTCCGTGGAAACACGCCATCCAGATGGACGGCCAGATCTCGTCCGCGCACGGGTCAGTGCGGTCGGCATCACGGACAACCAGAAGACCCACTACGAGTGGGACGGCGACCGGGCCATGCACTGGACGCTCGTCGAGAGCTCCCAGCAGGCGAAACAGGTCGGCTCTTACCGTTTGACGCCGACCGCTTCGGGCACGCATGTCGTGTTCGACCTGGAACTGGCACTCAAGATTCCGTTGCCCGGCTTTCTCCAGCGACTGATTCTGTCCATTTCTATGGACACCGCCAGCCGAGATCTCGCAAAGTTCATACATCGCCGCGAGAAGGCCCGGTAAGGGGCTGCGCTCGCTGTAGCTTCACAATGTGCCGAACCTCGAACTCACCTTCACCGACAGTGAGACGGAATTACTGCGCACCGCGGCAGCCGCTTCGGGGCAGTCGCTCGAGGCTTTCGTTCATGACGCCGTGCTTAGGTACGCGCGCGACAACGACTTCCGTGCCCGCGTGGAAGCCACTTCACGGCTTGTTGCTGACAAGTCCGCGGACCTCAACCGCCGATTGCGGTAGCTCAGCCGGCATACAGGACGGTTTCGATGGCCAGTTTATTGGCCACTTGGCCCGCTCGAGTTACGAAAAAGGCGGCCCCTCGCTGGAAGGAACCGCCTCTGACCTGCGTTTACTTTGTCGGGCTGACAGGATTTGAACCTGCGACCACTTGACCCCCAGTCAAGTGCGCTACCAAGCTGCGCCACAGCCCGCCGCATCCGCGCGGGATGCGTGACGAATCTACCGCACCCTCGGGCTGATGTGCCAATCCCCTGACCGCGAGTGTCGGGTCCCAAACCGAGACGGGTATGCGATGCCGACGAAACAGTGAATTATCCGTTTTCCGTTAGGCTTTAACCTCGTGATCAACGGTGCCATGTCTTCCAGGGTGAAGCTTGGCGCGTTGCTCTCGATCACAGCGGTCGTCCTGACCACGCATGCCACGGCACAGCAGTCGGATCCGCACGCGCCGGGCACGGTCACTGAGATCACCGGGCTCCCTCTAGGCCGCGTCGTCGGTAGTACCGTCACCGCGCGAATTTCGTATTGGTCGACCGGTCCGGACGGGCCGATGCTCAGTTCGAGCGCACTGTTCGTTCCGGCCGGAAAGCCTCCGCGTGGCGGTTGGCCGATCGTGGCCCGCGCCCACGGCACGACCGGTATCGGCGACGACTGCGCACCGAGCCGCACCGGGCTTGACGACTTCGTCTCCAGCCAGGTCGACCAGTGGCTTTCGCTCGGATTCGCGGTTGTCCTCACCGACTACGTCGGTCTCGGCACGCCCGGCGTGCATCCCTACCTCGATGGTCCGTCCGAGGCATCGAGTGTCCTCGATGCGGTGCGCGCCGCCCGCAAGGTCGACTCGAACTTGTCGAACAGATTCGCAGCGATCGGTGAGTCGCAGGGCGGCCACGCGACCCTGTTCGTCGCCAACCTGGCCGCTTCGTATGCCCCGGAGTTGGATTTCCGCGGTGCCGTTGCGATCGTCCCGCCGTCGAATTTCGATCAGTTGCTCCCGATCACCGCGACCCTGACTCCGCCGCAGTCCCACGAAGGCCTCATGCGGCGCCTCGGTTTCGTTCTGACCGGATTGCGCGCCGCTCGGCCGGACCTGAACGTCGACTCGTACATGACACCACTCGGCGTCCAGGTCCTCGATGCCCTCGAAATCGCTTGCAACGGCGCTCGAATGGACGAACTCACTCGGTTCAGCGTCGACGATCTGATCGCGAAGCCGCTGGCCGGCACTCCCCTAGCGGCTGCGCTGGAGAAGGCGCTGGAGATCCCGACGTCCGGATACCACCGGCCGATCATGCTGGCGCATGCGCTGGGCGATGAGCTGATCCCGACCACAGCGACCGACAAGCTCATCTCCGACCTTCGGGCCGGTGGCGCCAACGTGACCGATAAGGCGTACCCCACCGGCCACGTCGACTCAGTCTTCGCCTCGGAGCCGGACACCGTGAACTTCACGCGCCAACTCTTCGAGAACAACGACTAACGCGAGCGCTTCTCGCGGACCCGGACCGAGATACGGATCGGGCTGCCGTCGAATCCGAAGTCCTCGCGCAGCTTGCGCTCGAGGAATCGGCGGTAGCCGGCCTCGAGGAACCCAGTCGTGAAGAGCACGAACGTCGGCGGCCGGATTCCCGCCTGCGTCGCAAACAGCACGCGCGGGAGCTTTCCACCTCGGACCGGCGGCGGCGTCGCCATCACGATCTCCTTGAGCCACTGGTTCAAGCGGCCGGTAGGAATGCGCTTGTCCCACGACTGCAGCGACGTCTCCATCGCCGGCACGAGCTTCTGCACCGAACGACCGGTCTTCGCCGAGATGTTGACGCGCGCAGCCCACGGCACCCGCTCGAGTTCGCGATCGATCTCTCGAGCGAGCTCGTACCGTCGGTCCTCGTCGACGAGGTCCCACTTGTTGAACGCAAGCACGAGCGCGCGGCCGGCGTCGGCGACCATCGTGAGAACGCGCTGGTCCTGCTCGGTCATCGGGATCGACGCGTCGATCAGCAGGATCGCCAGCTCGGCGGTCTCGATCGCAGCCTTCGTTCGCAGTGACGCGTAGAACTCGGTGCCGCTCGCCTGAGCGACCCGCTTGCGCAGACCTGCAGTGTCGACGAAGCGCCACACCTTCCCGCCCAGCTCCACGAGGGAGTCGACCGGGTCGACCGTGGTGCCCGCCACATCGTGAACGACCGAACGCTCGTCGCCGGCCAGCTTGTTGAGCAGGCTCGACTTTCCGACGTTCGGCTTTCCGACGAGAGCCACACGCCGCGGTCCGCCGCCCACGACGTCACCACGGGGCGTTTCGGGCAGTGTTTCGAGGATCTTGTCGAGTAGATCGCCGGTGCCACGTCCGTGGGTCGCACTGACCGGGAGCGGCTCGCCGAGGCCGAGGGACCATAGCGCGCCGACTTCCATCTCGGTACGCGCGTCGTCGACTTTGTTGGCCACCAACAGAACCGGCGTCTTCGACCGACGGAGGATCTTCACCGCGGCTTCATCGGTTGCGGTCACGCCAACGACCGCATCGACGACCAGAAGGATCGCGTCGGCGGTACGCATCGCAAGCTCGGCCTGGCGCGCAACGGACTGCTGCAGACCCTTGGCGTCGGGCTCCCACCCGCCGGTGTCCTGCACCTGGAAGCGGCGACCCGACCACTCAGCGTCGTAGGTGACGCGGTCGCGGGTCACCCCGGGAATGTCTTCGACGACAGCCTCACGCCGGCCGATGATGCGGTTGACGAGAGTCGACTTGCCGACGTTCGGACGGCCGACCACGGCAAGGACGGGTGTCCGAACGTGCGGAACATCGTCGTCGAGGAACTCCTCCCCTTCGCCCAGCTCCCACTCGGCCTCGTCGGCCCACGTTCCGTCGCCGTCGAGATTTTCCTCGGTCACGCTTTGATTCCTGTTCGTTCACACACAACTCGGTAGAGCTCCTCGACGACTTCGTCGCGTCCGAGGACACTGCTGTCGACCGCGATCGCATCGTCGGCCTGACGCAGTGGCGAGGCCTTCCGCGACGAGTCGAGGCCATCACGACGCTGGACGTCCGCAAGGACCGCGTCGAAGTCATCGCCACGGCCCTCGGCGATGTTCTGCTGGTTCCGGCGGAGCGCACGCGCTTCCGCAGACGCCGTCAGGTAGATCTTCACGTCGGCACCGGGCAGCACGACCGTTCCGATGTCACGTCCTTCGACCACGATCCGGTCGTGCTCCGCGACGATCGACCGCTGGCGATCGACGAGCCGAGCCCGCACCTCGGGCACTGCGGAGACCGCCGATACCGCCTTGGTCACCGCGTTCCCGCGGATCTCGTCGCGGACATCCTCGCCACCGAGCGTGATCATCTCCTGGGACGGGTTGGTGCCAATGCCGAGGTGAACGTCGGCAACCGCCGCATTGATCGAATTCGGGTCGTCCAGATCGGCGCCGGCGCGGAGAGCCGCGAGGGTCGCAACGCGATACATCGCACCCGTGTCGAGGTAGGCCGCCGACAAACGAGCCGCGAGCAAGCGCGAGACGCTCGACTTCCCGGTCCCCGACGGGCCATCCATTGCGACAACGAGTTTGTCCATCGTTCCTCCGGTCACAGTTTCTTCGGCCCTCGCTCGCTCGGGCGGTTCGCGGGCTCTACGGGTGCCGTCTTCCCTCGTCGCGTCAACGGCTCGTTCCTCGCCGGCGCCGACTCCTCAGTCCAGACACCACCCAACCCGCTCACAGTCCAACCGCTTCGTACAGTTTCCCAACTTCGGGACGGTTGAGCGCACGCAACGAACCCGGTCGTTGGTCTCCCAAAGCAACCGGTCCGATCTGCGTACGAACCAGACGCGTGACCGGGTAGCCGACGGCCTCGAACATCCGGCGCACGATGTGATTCCGCCCTTCGTGCAGAATGACACGCACGAGCGACTTGCCCTCGCCGAGATCGACGACCGTGACACGATCGGCCTTCGCCGGCCCGTCCTCGAGCTCGACGCCCTGCTTGAGTTCCTTGATCGCAGCGCGCGAGATCTCGCCGTCGATCGTCGCCATGTAGGTCTTCGCAATCTCGTACGACGGGTGCATCAGACGATGCGCCAAATCGCCGTCGTTTGTGACCAACAGCAAGCCTTCGGTGTCGGCGTCGAGCCGTCCGACATGGAACAGGCGCTGTCCCGCAGCAACGCGCTCAGCCACGATGTCGCCGACACAGGGGCGACCGAATTCGTCGCTCATCGTCGAGTGCACTCCGCGCGGCTTGTTGAGGGCGAGGTGCACGAGGTCCTCGGCGACGACGATCCGAGTTCCGTCGACGCGAATGATTGCGGTCTTCGGATTCACCCGCAAACCCTGCTCGGTGACGATCAATCCGTCGACCTCGACGCGCCCTTCGGCGATCATGTCTTCCGCGACGCGCCGCGATGCCACGCCCGCCTGAGCGAGCACCTTCTGGAGGCGAATGCCTTCGCCGGGTTCGAGCTTCTTCGGCTCAGCGATCGGTCCACTTTGGACCGCAGCCGGCTTCGCGTTGCTCAGCCGCGGAAGCGGGCGCTTCGCCTGTTGGCCAGCGCGGGTCGGGCGACCCTGTCCTTGTCCGCGATGCGGTTTTTTCACAACTATTTCCTGTCCAGGCTTTCATTCAGTTCATCGATCACGTCCGTACCGGGCAGCAGCGGTGCGATCGGAGGCAAGTCCGACAACGACGCCAGCCCCAGACGTTCGAGGAACAACTCCGTCGTGCGGTACGTCGTCGCATGGGTTTGCGTGTCAGTACCAGCTTCCGAGATCAGGCCGCGTGCGAGCAACGTGCGCATCACGCCGTCGACATTCACGCCGCGAACTGCGCTCACTCGTGCACGGGTAACTGGCTGACGATACGCCACAACTGCAAGAGTTTCCAAAGCCGCTCGAGTGAGCTTTGCCCGACTGGCGTCCTGAAGCATGCGCTCGACGTACGGCGCGTAGGTCGCGCGAGTCAGGTAGCGCCATCCGTCGCCCACGTGGCGCAGTTCCACTCCGCTATTGATGCGGTCGAGATCTGCCGAGATCTCGGCGAGCGCCGCCTCGACCATTGCCGTCGGTGACTCGACCGCGCTGGCGAGCTGTTCGGCGGGCACCGGACTGTCCACGACCAGCAGCATCGCCTCGAGTGCGGACCGCAATTCGCGCCCGGTCAGTCCCTCTGCGACCTCGCTCATGCGGCGCCTTCAGGTGACAGCAAAACGACGAGCTCCTCGAGCGGTTCCGGTTGTTCGAACTCGACAAGCTTGTCACGAAAGAGATTGAGCAGACCCATGAAGCTCGCCACGACGTCGAGTTGCGTCTCACAATCCCGGACCAGCTCAGCGAAGCTCGCGCGCGGGTGTCGGTGCAGCATTTCCATGATTCGTCGAGCGTGCGCCCGGACCGACACCTTGGGGTGATGGAGGTGTCCGATGTCCACCCGCGGCACCGGCCGGGGACGCATTGCAGCAGCCGCGATCTCGGCGAATTCTTGCGGCGTCACGCCGAGCCGCACCTCGGGCATGAGGTTGAGGTAGCGCTCCTCGAGGCCCACTGAACACGGGTATCTGTGCATGGCCGCGGCTTCGAGTTCGCGCATGATCCCGGCGACAAGCTTGAACGCTCGATACTGCAAAAGTCGCGCGAAGAGCAGATCCCGCGCTTCGAGCAGCTCCAGGTCTTCTGGTTCCGCCACCTCGGCCGACGGCAACAAACGCACGGCCTTGAGATCGAGAAGCGTGGCGGCGACGAGAAGAAAGTGCGTCGCCTGTTCGAGCGAGAGGTCATTCCCGGCCGACTTCATATGTGCGATGAAATCGTCCGTCACCTGATGCAGCGCCACTTCGGTGACGTCCATCCGGTGCTGACTGATGAGGGCCAGCAGCAGGTCGAACGGACCCTCGAAATTCTGCAGCCGTACGTGAAATCCGCCGCTCGCGTGCTCTGGATCGACCGCGGGTTCGGTCACCTCGCGCCGGCGAGGACCTGTCCGCGGACCGCGGCCGTACGCTCGATCACTTCGCGTGCCAGCTGACGGTAAGCGATCGCACCGGGGTGACTGGGCGCCCACGTGATGATCGGCTCGCCCGCGACGCTCGTCTCCGGGAACCGGACCGTGCGTCCGATGACCGTGTCGAAAACCTTGTCGCCGAACACTTCGACGACGCGAGCCATGACCTCGCGCGCGTGCAGCGTTCGAGAGTCGAACATGGTGACGAGGATGCCGCCGAGCGTCAGCTTGGGGTTGAGCCGGCTGTGCACCTTGTTGATGGTGTCGTTCAGCAGGGCGAGGCCGCGCAGGCTGAAGTATTCGCACTCCATCGGGATGACCACCGTGTCGGCGCAGGCCAACGCGTTGACCGTCAGCAGGCCGAGCGACGGCTGGCAGTCGATGAGGATGTAGTCGTACTCGCCGAGAATCGGGTAGAGCGCACGCGCGAGCGTCTGCTCGCGGCCGACCTCATTGACGAGCTGGATTTCGGCGGCGGACAGGTCGATGTTGCTCGGCAACAGGTCCAGGTTCTCGACCTTGGTCTGCATGCGCACGTTCTCGACCGACACCGCCGACTCGACGAGGAGGTTGTGCACCGTCAGATTCAACTCGTGGTGCGCGACGCCGAGGCCCGCGGACAGCGCACCTTGCGGGTCCAGGTCGACGAGCAGAACGCGGCGTCCGTACCCCGCGAGCGCGGCACCGAGATTGATGGTCGACGTGGTCTTCCCGACGCCACCCTTCTGGTTGCACATCGCGATGATTTTGGCCGGTCCGTGGTGATCCACGGGACGCGGTTCCGGAACCTCTCGGATCGGACGGCCGGTTGGTCCAAGCGGCTCACCGGGAGCGTCTTCGAGCAGTGTTCCGCCCTGCGAAATTCCTTGATTCGCTGAAAACACGGTGCGACTCCCCTCGTCTGTGAGCCCGGCCAGGTGGACCTGAAGGTTCGACTAGACGTTACTTCGTCGTTATCCGAACAACGTGCTGCGACACACCATAACCGCAGATCAGAGGGCTAAACCTCTGCTTTAGGGTTAGCCCCGAGACTACCGCGCGCGAGGGTGCGCGCCAGCCCAGATTTCGCGCAGCGAACTGATCGAAACCATCGTGTAGATCTGTGTCGTGGTGACTGACGCATGGCCGAGCAGTTCCTGCACGACACGCACATCGGCGCCACCGTCGAGCAGGTGCGTGGCGAAGGAGTGGCGCAAAGTGTGCGGCGAGACACTCGACGTGATTCCGGCACGCTCGGCCGCCGACTGCAGGACCTGCCAAGCGCTCTGGCGTGATAGACGACCACCCCGAACGTTGAGGAACATGGCCGGATTGGAGCGACTCACCAGGTCTGGCCGACCGCGTACGAGGTAGGCATCGAGCGCAGACAGCGCCGGCCGACCCACCGGCACCAGCCGATGTTTGCCGCCCTTGCCGCGAAGCAGCACCGATCGATCCTGAATGTCGATGTCGTCGACGTCGAGTCCGATCGCTTCCGAGATACGGGCACCGGTCGAATACAGCAGTTCGAGGAGTGCCCGATCTCGCAACGCACGCGGTCCGTCCGCCGGTCCGCTGCCGCCCGCGGCGTCGAGGAGCTGTTCGACGTCATTGAGCGCCAGAGACTTCGGCAGTCGACGGGACGGCGTCGGAGGCTTCACCGCGTGCGCGACGTCGGTATGCGTGTACCCCTCCGCCGCCGCGAACTTGTGTAGTCCGCGGACCGCAACGACGGTGCGCGCCGCCGAACTCGCACTCAACGCGGCGCGCTCCAGCTCGGGATTTCCTTGCCGGAGCGCGATAAGGAAGTCGCTGATATCGGCTTCCTTCACCGCGTCGAGAGAAAGGACGCCCCGGCCTTCGAGGAACTCCTGGTACCGCTCCAGGTCGCGGCGATACGACGACACGGTGTTGCGTGCTGCCCCTCGCTCGAGGCTCAAGTAGTCGAGGTACGCGCGAATCTGGTCGCCGAGCACGCCGCTAGTCCTTACCGGCCTTGCGCTTGGCAAACGCGAGCGACCGACCGGGCCATGGCGCACTCGCCGACCTCGCCGCTCCGTAGCCATCGCGCGAGGCGGCAGCGGCAAGAATTCCAGCTGCCGCGACCGAGTTCTCGATGAGGCCCGACAGTACTGCCGAGACCGCCAGGTTCAGCGGCATCTTCAGCACGACCATGTCCGCTTCTTCATGCTCTGGTTCCGGCCGGCTCACCTCCGAGAGACCGGTCGCGAAGTAGATCCGGATGGTCTCGTCCGAGAACCCCGGCGACAGCACCAGGTCGGTCAGCAGGAACCAGGTCTTCGCCGCGAGTCCCGTCTCTTCGGCAAGCTCGCGCTTGGCCGCTTCCAACGGGTCCTCTCCCCATACGTCGAGCAGGCCAGCCGGGAGCTCCAGCAGCCGCCGCCCTACGGGCTGCCGATACTGGTCGACCAAAACCACGTTGCCGTCCATATCGACGGCGACGACGGCCACGGCCCCGAAGTGCTCGACGATTGAGCGCGTCGCGACCTCGCCGCCCGGCATCACCACATCGTCCTCGCGGACCGCGATGATTGGGCTTTCATAGGCAGTTCGCGACGCCACCACCTGGAAGGAGTGCCGCTCGCTCGTCGGGTCGATCATGCGTCGGCCGGTTCGTGTTCCGGAAGGTCTACGGGAAGCCGTTCGGCCGCCTTGTACTTCAGTGCTGCGTTGATGAATGCACTGAACAGCGGGTGCGGACGCGTCGGGCGGCTCTTGAGCTCCGGGTGCGCCTGTGTGGCCACCATGAACGGGTGCACATCGACCGGGTACTCCACGAATTCGACGAGATGGCCATCGGGCGACGTACCGCTGAACTGCAGACCGCTCTCAGCGATCTTCTTGCGGTAGGCGTTGTTGACTTCGTAGCGGTGACGGTGACGCTCGGACACCTTCTCCGACCCGTACGCCTGAGCGACGAGCGAACCCTTCGTCAGGACCGCGGGGTACGCGCCGAGGCGCATCGTGCCACCGAGGTCAGCCTCGCCGGCGACGATCGCTTCCTGGTCCGCCATCGTCGAGATGACCGGGTGCTTGGTGTCAGTTTCGAACTCGGCCGAGTTGGCGTCCTCGAGGCCCACCGAACGAGCCGCTTCGATGACGACGCACTGCAGGCCGAGGCACAGTCCCAGCAACGGAATTCCGCGCTTGCGGGCGTATGCGACAGTCCCGATCTTGCCCTCGATGCCGCGAATACCGAAGCCACCTGGGATCAGGATTCCATCGACATCCTCGAGCGCAGCTGAAGCGCCGGCCATCGTCGCACATTCATCCGACGGCACCCAGCGGATCTTGACCTTCGCCCAATGCGCGAATCCACCCGCGCGCAGCGCTTCGGTAACCGAGAGGTACGCGTCCGGCAGATCGATGTACTTGCCGACGATCGCGATCTCGACCTCTTCCCGCGACTCGTGGACACGGCGGAGCAGGTCGCCCCAAACGCTCCAGTCGACGTCGCGGAACGGAAGTCCGAGCTTGCGGACCACGTTCGCGTCCAGCCCCTCACGGTGCAGGACCTTCGGGATGTCGTAGATCGACGGCGCGTCCGGCGTCGAAATGCAGCCCTCGACGTCGACGTCGCACATCAGCGCGATCTTCTGCTTGAGGCCTTCGGGAACCTCGCGGTCGCTGCGCAGGATGAGCGCGTCGGGCTGGATACCGATGCTCCGCAGGGCCGCGACCGAGTGCTGGGTCGGCTTGGTCTTGAGCTCACCGGAGGGCGCAAGGTACGGCACGAGAGAAACGTGCAGGAAGAACACGTTCTCGCGGCCGACATCGTGACGAACCTGCCGCGCTGCCTCGAGGAACGGCTGCGACTCGATATCGCCGACCGTGCCACCGATTTCGGTGATGACGACATCCGGCGTCTCGCCGTCTTCGTCCGGGAGCGCCATGTCCGTGATGCGACGCTTGATCTCGTCGGTGATGTGCGGAATGACCTGCACCGTGTCACCGAGGTACTCACCGCGGCGCTCACGCGCGATGACCGTCGAATACACCTGTCCGGTGGTGACGTTCGCCGAGCGTGACAAATCCACGTCGAGGAAGCGCTCGTAGTGACCGACATCGAGGTCGGTCTCGGCACCGTCTTCGGTGACGAAAACTTCGCCGTGCTGGAACGGGTTCATCGTGCCCGGGTCCACGTTCAGGTACGGGTCGAGCTTCTGCATCGTGACCCGCAACCCACGTGCGGTCAGAAGCGTTCCGAGGCTCGACGCAGTAAGACCCTTGCCCAACGACGACGCGACACCACCACTGACGAAAATGTGCTTGGTGACTGTCCGCGAATGAAGCCGCGAGTGTTTCTGCAAATGCACTCCCCGTGTCTCGAAGCAGGCCGGAATGGCCGCGATCCCACGGGACTTCAGCGTAACACTGACCCCCCGGTGGAGAACGAATCCGGGCAAGGTTCACGTCGCGCCGCAGGCGGTTGTCTCGGCGACATGCCACGAACCTCCGACAAGGAACCGCGAGTCAAACGAAAAAGCCCTCCGAGCATTGCGTCGCTCGGAGGGCTTCTTACAGTGATGCTTTCGCTATCGGTTCAGGAAGCTCTGCACCCACAGAGCGATCTTGTTCCACAGCGCAATAGCCCAGGTGAGAATTTCCGCGCCGGCGTTCGAAACGAGGACCGCCACCACGACGGCCACGAGCGCGGCGAGGATGAGCAATGCCACAGCACCGCCCGAGACGCGGCTGCGGTACAGCGTTGCGATGGCCTTCGCGTCGACGAGCTTGCTGCCCATCTTCATGCGAGTGAGGAACGCCGACGGGTTGCTGTCGCGACGGTCGCGGTCGAAGAACTCATCGAGCGACGCCGGAGCGCCGACGGTGACGATCAGCGAAGCACCGTGATGGTTCGCTACGAGCAGGGCGAGGTCGGTCGGGCTGCCGAGCGCCGGGAACGTCACCGCACCGATGCCGAGGTCCTGGATGCGCTCGAGGCCCTTGGCGTGGCCATCCTGGTCAGCCGGGAGGATGACTTCGGCACCCGACTTCAGCGTCTGGTTCGACATCAGGTCCGGGTCACCGACGATGAGGTCGGGCTTGTAGCCAGCCTTCGACAAAGCGTCCGCACCCGCGCCGACACCGACGAGAACCGGTGCGTACTCCTTGATGAACGGACGAATGCTCTTGAGGTCCGCGAGGTGGTCCGGTCCGTCCGACACGATGACGATGTGACGGTCGCGAAGATCCATCGCGATATTCGGTACACCGACGCCATCGATCAGCAGCGCACTTTCGGTCCGAATGAACTCAATGGTGTTGCCCGCGAATGCCTCGAGGTGATCCGCGATTCCATTTCGCGCCTCGATCATGCGGTCGGAGACGGTGAATTCCGTTAGTTCTTTACCGCTTACGAGAAGTTTCTCGCCGACGAAGATGTCGCCGTCGTCGACGCGAACCTTTGCGCCTTCCTTGACCTTCTTGAAGATCGCCTCGTCGGCATCGACAAGGACGACGCCGTTCGCGACGAGAACCTCTGGTCCGAGGTTCGGGTAACGGCCCGAGATCGAAGCCGAGGCGTTGACCACAACGGCCGCGCCTGCCTCGACTAGGGCGTCAGCAGTGATTCTGTCCAGATCAAGCTCGTCGAGAAAGACCACGTCGCCAGGGCTTACCCGCCGAAGCAGGCGAGCCGTGTTGCGGTCTACCCGAGCGATTCCGCTGATACCGGGCAGCGTGTCAGAGTTACGGGAGAGCAACGCCAGCATCTTCATGGATTAAGAATCAACCCTCAATCTCAAGGAAAGGTGGAGGCGCGCCGGAAATTTCGTGCAACCCATTCTTTTGCACCCACCAGGCGAGTGCGAGTAATTCAGAGGTGTGCTCAGGAACGCACTGCGGCCGCCGCCGCGAGCAATTCCTCGGCGTGTGCACGACCCGTTTCCGTGTCCCCCAGACCCGCCAACATGCGCGCCAATTCAACGACGCGCTCGCCGTCTGAGAGTCGGTGAACGCCGCTGTCCGCGACACCAGGACCGTCGTCGTTCTTGTCGACCACGATGTGCGTGTCCGCAAATGCCGCCACCTGCGGGAGGTGCGTCACGACGATGACCTGGTGGGTCCGCGCGAGCTGTGCGAGTCGTTTCCCGATCTCGACCGCAGCCCGACCGCCGACACCTGCATCGACCTCGTCGAACACCATCGTGGTGCCGTGCGAGGAACGCGCCAGAACGACTTCCAACGCCAACATCACTCGCGACAATTCACCACCCGACGCACTCTTGGCGATCGGCAGCGGTCGACCACCGGCGCCGGCCAGGCGGAATTCCACCTCGTCGGCACCCTCGGCGCCGAATTCGGCGAGTTCGCGAACCTCGACATCGAACTTCGACTTACCCATGGCGAGTCCGGCGAGTTCGGCCGTGACGAGTCCCGACAACTCCTTGGCGGCCTTTTGCCGCGCCTTCGTCAGCTTCGCCGCCGTTTTCTTCAGCTGCGCCTCGGATTCTTGAACCTGCTTGGTCAGCAAGGAGATCGCCTCGGCCGAGGTATCGATATTCGCAAGCCGTGCGCGCGCCTCGTCCGCCCAGGCGAGAACGCCGTTGATGTCCGCGGCGTACTTGCGCGTCAACAACTTGAGTTCCGCCTGGCGGGTCAGCATCGAATCGAGCGCACCCGGATCCGACGGAAGGGCGCTGAGATAGTCGCTGAGTTCGGCGGCGATATCCGCGGCGACCGCAACCGCCTCGTCAAGACGCGGCGCGAGCTCGGAAAGCATCGTGTCCGTGCTGCTTTGGAGCCGTCCCCGAACAGTGCCGAGCAGATCCAAGGCACCCTCTGCCCCACCGTGCGCGTCGCCGACGAGCGCGAGATGCGCCGTCTCGGCGGATTCACGAAGAACGTCGAGGTCCGACAGTCGTCGAATGTCGGCCATCAAAGAATCGTCTTCACCTGGAGTCGGCGCGATCGTGTCGATCTCCTTGAGCGCGTGCTCGAGCCGATCCGCCTCCTGCGCCAATTCTCGCGATCGTTGAGTGCGCTCCGACAATTCGGTGCGGGCGGCCAGCCACGTGGCGCGCAGAGTGCGGTACGACTTCAGAGTCGCCAATACGGAATCGCCCGCGAACTCGTCCAGCGCACGCCGCTGCTGCTCCGGGCGCTGCAGTCGCAGCTGATCGTTCTGACCGTGCACGGTCAACACTGCGGACGTGAACTCGGACAGGACGCTCGCGGGCACCGAACGCCCGCCCAGGTGGGCACGCGACCGACCATCGCTGTTGACGGTCCGCGCCGCGATCACCGAGCCGTCCTCGTCCCGCTCGGCACCGCACGCCGCCAACATCTCGGCCACGGACGCCTCCGCGGATTCGGGGATTCCGTCTGTTGTGAATCGCCCCTCGACGACGGCTCGCTGGGCCCCCACCCGGACCCGTCCCGCGTCAGCGCGCGCGCCAGAGAGCAAGTGAAGGCTGGTGACGACCATCGTCTTACCGGCTCCGGTCTCACCGGTGAGAACCGTGAGTCCGGGTGAGAAGTGAACAGTCGCGGACGAGATTGCGCCGAGGCAATCGATCCGAATTTCGCCGAGCACGGTTAAGGCTTCCTTCCCCGCCAACCGGTGACGGGCAGATCGAACTTGGTCACCATCCGGTCGGCAAACGGTGCTGAGTCGAGCCGGATCCAACGGATGGGAGATGCCCCGCGCACCGCCTCCACCCGGCCCCCACGCGGGAGCGCGAGCGTGCGGCGTCCATCGAGGAACACCAGCGCATCATGTCCAGACGCCACGGTCTCCACTGCGATGACCGATTCCGGACGCGTGACGAGCGGGCGGGCGAAAAGGGCGTGTGCATTGCTGGGCACGACCAGCAATGCGTCGAGTTCGGGCCACACGACCGGGCCGCCCGCCGAAAAGGCGTAGGCGGTCGAACCGGTGGGAGTCGAGATCAGCACGCCGTCGCATCCGAATGACGAGACCGGCCGACCGTCGACCTCCATGACGACTTCGAGGACGCCGAGGCGGGACTCGTTCTCGATGCTCGCCTCGTTGAGCGCCCAGCCCCGGCCGATCAGTTCGTCGTCGAGGCTGATGGAGACGTCGAGGGTCATGCGATTCTCGATGCGGTAGTCGCGCTCGACCACCTGCCGAAGAGCGACGTCGAGATGTTCGGCCTCCGCCTCGGTCAGAAAACCGATGCGACCGAGATTGATACCCAGGACCGGGATCGCCGCTGTGTGGGCCAACGCCGCAGCCCGGAGGACCGTGCCGTCCCCACCGAGCGCAAGAACGATCTCGCATCCGTGCGCCGAATTCGACTCCTCGTCAACGACGCGGGCGTCGGTGATGCCGGTGCTCGGCTGCTCGGCGCGCAGCAGACGAAGAGACACTCCGGCTTCCCGGAAGACCTCCGCGACTCGATGCGCCGCGCCGGGAGTCTCCGACCGTCCTGGGTGCACGACGAGGAGAATCTCGCGTTCGGTCACTGAGGCCCCTCCTTCACCGCGCGCTCGATCATCGCCGAAACCTCGTCGGCATCCGCCGACTCACCGTCGGCCTTCAGCCAGACGAAGTATTCAACATTTCCGGACGGACCTGGCAGCGGACTCGCCACGACACCGCGAGTCCGCAGACCAAGTTGCGCCGCTTGTCGGCAGACGCCCTGGACAGCCTCCGCGCGAAGTGCCGGATCACGAACCACGCCGCCGGAACCGACACGTTCCTTACCGACCTCGAACTGCGGCTTCACCATGGGCACCAGGTCACCGCCGGGCTCGACACACGATGCAAGCGCCGGCAACACCAGCCCCAGCGATATGAACGACAGATCCGCCACGACCAGCTCGACCGTCCCGCCGATGACGTCGGGTGTCAGCGTCCGGACATTGGTGCGGTCGTGGACGTGGACGCGATCATCGTTCTGCAGCCGCCAGATCAATTGGCCATATCCGACGTCGACCGCGACGACTTCCCGCGCACCCTTGTTCAGCAGGACGTCCGTGAATCCGCCGGTCGATGCTCCCGCGTCCAGACATCGCCGGCCCTCGACAACAAGGTCCGGGGCGAACGCGTCGAGCGCACCGAGGAGCTTGTGTGCACCCCGCGACGCCCAATCCGGCTCATCGGATACCTCACGAAGCAACACCGGAGTGTTCGCCTCGATGGCGGTGGCCGGCTTACTGGCCACCGACCCGCTTACGAGGACGCGGCCGTCCTTGATGTACTCGACGGCCTGTTCGCGCGAACGCGCCAAACCACGTCGAACCAACTCAGCATCGAGGCGAGCACGTCGAACCATCAACGCACCTCGTCGGCGGCCAGCCGGTCGCTGAGAATTCGGTGCGCCCGCTCGGCAACCTCCGCTTGGCGCTCGATTCCGGCGACATCGCTCGACGGGGTGACGAGCACGTCGAGGAGTGGCTCGATCTCCGCACGCAGCTTCTCGGGACCGTCATGCGCAACAGCCAGATGACTGCCGGGGCGCGGTGGAGTGCTCATCGCCTCAACGCTAACTCACAAAGGCCACTGAGCCACGATCGAAGTCGAGTACGCGTCAGCGCCGCGAATTGCACCGAAGTCCGACAACTCCCACGCGTGGAACGTCGCCGCGGCGAGCGCACACTGAGCATCGACGGTTGCGTCCACCGACACCACCAGGTCGCCATCGACGACCTCGACGGACACGCCGTCCTTCGCCTCGATCCGACTACGCGACGAGTCCTCGTTGAGAACCACCATCGACAGACCCACGTAGGTCGGACGCTCGTGCGGAACCGCGCGGAACAGCGACTCAGCGGTCGCTACGCCGGTCAGCACGAGAAGCGAGGGAAGGTTCGTCGAATGACCGCCGGCGATGTCAGTGTCGAGACGGTCACCAATCACGAGAGCGTCCCGGCTACCGCCGTGGCGAGACAGGGCGTCCTCGATGAGGGGCGGATACGGCTTTCCCGCGACCACCGGTGTCTCACCCGTCGACGTCCGCAGCGCCGCGACCATCGATCCGTTTCCGGGTGCCAGACCGCGTGGAAGAGGAAGCGTCGCATCGGTATTCGAAGCCACCCAAAAGGCCCCAGCGCGGATCGCGTAGGTAGCCTCCGCCAAGATCGGCCAGGCCGTCTCGGGGTTGTGCCCCTGAGCGACCGCAACGGCGCCCTCGCTCGTGCGAATCGGCGTCAGACCGACCTCGGTGATGCAGTCGACGAACGACTCGGTGCCGACCACGAGGACCTTGCTGCCGGGCTCGAGCTTGGCGGCGAGAATCCGCGCGGCAGCCTGTGCGCTCGTGACGACGTCGTCGTCACCGGCCACGTAGCCCATCCCACGCAGCGTGGCTGCGACGTCAGCAGCGGAACGGCTCGCATTGTTCGTGACATACAACTGGCGCTGGTCACCGTCGCCGACGGCAGCAACCGCAGATGCAATGGGTTCATGACCCACGTAGAGCGTGCCGTCGAGATCGAAGAGCAAGACCCCGAAGTTGTCCCGAAGTCGATCGCTCATCATTCGTTTTCTCCTCCGAGTTCTGCGGCTCGATCTTCCGCGTCAGTGTCGCCCTCGAGATCTGCTGCCGAAGCATTGAGGAACCACTTCAGCGCCTCGTCTTTCCGGCCGGCAGCAACGAGTGCGTCCGCGTATGCATAGAAATAGCGGGCAGCGGCCAATCCCGAACGGCCGGGGTCCAGATCGGCGTGCTGCAATGACACCACGGCCTGATCGAACTGACCGAGATCCATACGGGCGCCAGCGGCAACCATCCGCAGCTCAGCGGCTTCTTCCCCGCTGAGACTCTGTGCCTCGTCGCTGCGCGACAGTTCGATAGCGCGCTCGGGACGGCCGAGACCACGCTCGCAGTCCGCAAGAACAGCCAACAGTCCACGACCTGCGCCCATGCGGCGCGCAGCACGCAGTTCGCTCAGCGCTTCCGCCCACTCACCAGCGTGGTAGGCGGCGATGCCCGCGGCCTCTCGAACGACACCGATACGGCCCGCGCGACGTTGCGCCGCCCGTGCATGCTCGAGGGCGAGGACCGGGTCTTCGTCGACGAGTCGGCCCGCCATGACGAGATGTCGTGCGACGCGATCAGCGTTGTTGCGGTCCAGGGTCATGAGGTCCCGGCGGATGATGGGGTCGAGCGACTCGGCCTTCACGTCCTCCGGCAACACCGGCTCCTCGGGACGCTCGACGCGATGCCGAGAGTCGCCGGTATTGGCCGGGCGGGTGTCGTTGCGACGATCCGGACGCGGGCCGCCCTGCCTGTCGAAGCGGGCTCGGCCGGCATTGTCTGCCCGCTTGAATCCCTCGCCAGCACGGCGCGGCTTGCCCGCGCCCGCTCGGGGCGGGAATCCCGAATTGTCTCGGCGCGAAGGCTTGTCCTCAGGCATTGGTTCCCTCCGGCGAAGTGTGGACGTCGTGTGGACGCCAAAAGAGGGGCCCGAGTGCAGGAGCCCCTCTTCTTGGTCAAAGGCGTCGTGTTGCGTCTACTCTCCCACAGTTACGTGTGGACTCCATCATCGCGTACCCTGTCCGGCGGCTAAATGTCCGGATCGAGGACGAGTGTGGGTGTCAACGCCCGAGACACACATGGGTAGATCACTGCGGATTCGTCCTTGTCCGCGTCGTCACGGACGGAATCCAGGTGGAGCGGCCTCCCGTCGATCACGCGCATCTCGCACGACCCGCAGACGCCCCGCCGGCACGAACCCGACGTCTGGACGCCCGCCTTCTCGAGTACATCCAGAATGCTTCGGTTCGCCGGGACACGGAAGTTTCGTCCGTCGACCAAAGACACCTCGAGCGGACGCGCAGCCTTCCCACGCCCGGCAGCGATCGGGACGAACCGTTCGACATGCAGCCGCGCCGACGGCACTGCGCCGGCCAATTCGTCGATCAAAGAGCCCGGACCGCAGGCATACACCTCGGCCGACACTGCGGCTGCCTGGGCGACGATCGGGTACCGGCCCTCGTGCTCGTCGCGCGCATAGACGGTCACTCGCCCCGGATATCGACGTTCCAATTCATCAGCGAACGGCATGGCCCGCCGACTCCGGCCCAGGTAGACCAACGACCAATCCCGCCCGGCGGGTACCGAAGCCAGCATCGAGGCAATCGGGGTGATCCCGATCCCGCCCGCGACGAAGAGATACGAACTGGCCGCGTGCAGCCGGAAATTGTTCCGCGGCCGACCGATCTCGATCGAGTCGCCAATCGCGAGACGCTCGTGAATCCAACGGCTCCCCGGACCGGGGTTCTCCCCGAGAGCGACCGCGATCTCATAGCTGTCGCGGATCGCCGGGTCACCGCACAGCGAATACTGCCGTTCGAGGCCGTTCGGCAAGTACACCGTGACGTGCGCACCAGAGGCCCAAGTCGGAAGAGTCCGGCCGGGTGCCATCAGCCGGAGGCCGACGACGCCATCGGCAAGCTGTGTTCGGCCGGCGACGACCACACGGATGCGCTCGTCCGGCCGGGATGGGCGAACAGTCCGGCTGGCCGATACCGTTCCGACCAGCCGTCGCGTCAACGCGGCGATCACGGTGATCACCAAAGCAGCGGTCGAGATCATCACGTACCACGGCTTTCCCGCATCCGATCCGGCGAGGGCAGCGTGAAACGACACCAGCGCCACGATGGCGTACGTCAGGTAGTGAATCCCCTTCCAGACACGGTGTGGCAGGGCGCGTATCGCCAGCGACGAAAGGGCCACCGTGAGAAGCAGGTAGACCGCGATCGTCCCGAGCGCTACCGCGAACGGTTCGTACGGTGAGGCGAATGGCGTTGCTGCACTCGCGAAGTCGAATCCGGCCGCGGCCAGGTACGGGTCGAGCAACAGCGCCACGATATGAAGCGCAGTCAAGATCAGAGCTGACGAAGCCAACGATCGATGCACCGCGCGCAACCACACCGGATTGTCGGCAGGGCGCAGAACTCGAGTCGAAAGCAGTACGCCCCACAGCACCGACAGGCTCATGAGAATCCAGGCGACGATGCCGCTCGCCCGGGCAACCGACCACCACACTGAGTTCACGAGTACGTCTCCCACATCGTCGAGCGGTGTGCCGTGCCGTCCTCGCTGATCACGAGTCCAGCCGCACCTTCGGCAGCAAGCAAGTCGAAGAAGGCGTCGAGCGGCCGGAGAAACCCGGACTTGGTCAGAGACTCGGCTACTGCTCCGGTCGACGCAATCACCGTTACGGCGACAGCAGGCGTCGCTGCACTCCGCAGCGAGCGCGGATCGGTGAGGTGATGGACCACCGTCCCTTCTGCAACCGTCCACCGGCGCTTGAGTCGACTCGACGTCGCGATCGCACCGTCGTTCAGTCGGACGACGTCCACGTGAGACCCACTGTTGAACGGGTCCTCAACGCCGATTCGCCATGCCTGCCCGTCGGGCGCGCAGCCAGCGACCACGATGTCACCGCCGATCTCCGCCATCGCTCCCGCGGCACCCGCGGACATCGCCCGCTGCACGATCAGATCCGCAGCCAGTCCCTTTCCGATGCCGCCGCCGTCCAACGACATTCCGGGAGGCAACGTCACGATCGATCCTTCGATCGAGATCTCGCTCAGGGGCGCGGAAGGTCGCGTCCCCGCCGCTAGCGTCGTCCGCAGTTCGGGATCCAGGCGGGAGGCGTCGTAACCCCGTTCGACCAGTGAGGGCAACAAAGTCGGGTCGAAATCACCGCTCGTGCGTTCATGCGCGGCGATCATCTCGCGAATCAGACGGACAGTCCGAGGCTCAACACTCGTCGGTTGCCCGGCCGAATGATTGAGCGCCGAGATATCGCTGTCCTGGCGAAACCGACTCCACAGACGATCGAGATCCGCCGCCTGCGCCAGACAAGAGGCGCCACCTGTTTCGCTTGCCCCCACGACTGCGAAGGATGCGCTTCCGCCCATGACCCGCCCCCGCTCGGCGGACACGGTCAAGGGTTCAGCAAGGCTGTTCGTCATCGCACTCCCCCTCAGTTCGATCCGCCGGTCGTCGCGTTCACCGCGGGCGCCGGAGCGGGCGCTGGGGCAACTGCGGGTTCGGGCACGGAAGGCTGTGCCCCAACCGCGGGCGATGCCGGTTGGACGATCGCTGTGCCGGTCGCCGAGGGAATCGCCTCTCGCATCAGACCGGCCGAAAGGCCAGTGACCGTCGCGGCGGAACCAAGCCAGATCAAAGTGCGCGTCAATCGCGCAGATGTGCGTCGCTCAGTCATCGTCGCCCTCATGGCTGCCATGACCATTCGAGTCATCGCCGGAATTGGTCGGTGAACTCACGGTCGAGGTGGTCGGAACAAGCCCCGTCGTGGGGCCCACTGGCACCTCAATTTCGGTCTCCGTCTGCGAAGAAGTGCCAAAAAATGGAAACGAGACTCCGAGAGTTCGAGCATTGGCAAACATGGCTACCAACGCCGCGGCCAGCACAGCCACCACCGAAATGGAGACGATCAAACGACTTTTCATAAGTCCAACGGTATGGATTCACCGCACAAGGAACATCCCGCAAATATCCAAGGTTTATCCAATTCTTTGGCGATCGTCCCCGACCGGCCTAGCACGCGGCATATCAACCTGCACAATCAGTTTGTGCGCGTATTGCTCATCGAAGATGACGCCGCGATCGCGTCCGGAATACTCGACAGCCTCCGTCAAGCGGGCTTCGACGCCACACGGGCTCCAGACGGGCGGTCCGGACTTCACGTTGTCGCGCACGATCGGCCGGACTTGGTCCTTCTCGACCTCGGCCTACCCGACCTGGACGGAACGGACGTCTGTCGCCGGATACGCGCAGAATCCGATGTTCCGATCATCGTCGTGAGCGCACGAGCCGATGAGTTCGACCGCGTCCTCGCGCTGGAACTCGGGGCTGACGATTACCTGGTCAAGCCATTCGGAAATCGAGAACTCACCGCACGCATACGAGCCGTGGCCCGACGTTCGGCGGCAGCCACCGGGCAGCCGGTCGAAACTGTTTCGGACGACAGGACATTCGGACCACTGCACATCGATCCGCGGTCCCGGCGCGTAACGCTCGCCGGCGCGGAGATCAACCTGACCCCGAAGGAATTCGAACTTCTCGACTACCTTTCGCGAAGCCCTGGTGCCGCCGTGTGGCGTACCGACATCCTGCGCGATGTCTGGGGAACCCGGTGGTACGGGACCACCAAGACAGTCGACGCTCACGTTGCCGCGATCCGAAAGAAGCTCGGGAATCCGGAATGGATTCAGGCAGTTCGAGGTGTCGGGTTCCGATTCGAGGAGCCGCCGTGAGACGAAGACTCGTCTACGCCTTCACCGGATTCACTCTGCTCGTGCTGCTTGTACAGAATGTTCCGTTTGCGCTCTTCCTTTACCAAGTCGAACGCGACCGATTGACGACCGGTTTGCAGCGAGACGCATTTCTCCTCGCTGGTCGATTCGAAGACGATCTCATCGATGGCGTCGTGGACGAGCCCGCCTTGCGTGCGATGGTCGCGTATACGGACTCGACCGGCGGCCGAGTAGTCGTCGTCGATGCATCTGGCCGAGCCGTCGCAACGAGCGATACAGATCAGTCGAAAATTGGCGCTACGTACGCAACGCGACCTGAGTTCGCGACCGCACTCAGGGGTTCGATCAGTTCGGGTGAGCGATACTCCGAAACGCTCCAGCAGGACCTCGTCTTCGTCGCGGTACCTGTTGTCGGCGCCGAACATGTCCTTGGCGCCGTCCGCATCAGTCATCCCGCGAGTGAGTTTGCCGCTGCGGCGCGTGAGCAACTGAAAGGCCTCATCGGCGTTTCGGTGATCACGGTCCTACTGGCCGGCGGAATCGCTGCCCTTCTCGCAACTGGAGTGACCCGGAGTCTGCGTAGGTTGCGTGAGGTCACCGAAGCCATTGCTGCAGGAGCATTAGACACGCGCGTCGAGAACCTTCCGGGCACGCCGGAAATCCGGTCGCTGTCTCATTCCTTCAATGTCATGGCCGACCGACTGACCCGACTTATCGAGACCCAGCGAAACTTCGCTTCGGACGCCTCGCATCAGCTCCGCACGCCCCTGACCGCGCTCAGAATCCGACTCGAGAATGCTCGAGACGCAATAGCCGATGATCCGGCGATCGCCGTCGAGCGGATCGCCGATGCTGAGGCCGAGCTTGCCCGTCTCAATGCGCTCGTCGAAGGGCTGCTCAGCCTCAGTCGAGCCGAACTCGCACAGGCCAAAACGACCCAGCAAGATATCGCAGTCATCGCCGTGGACCGAGTCGAGCAATGGGAGCCTCTGGCGAAGGAATCAGGTGTCGACATCACCTACGAGGGTCCGCAACATGCGTTCGCCTTCGCTGTAGAAACGGCAGCCGAACAAATCATCGACAATTGCCTGGATAACGCAATAGCCGCTAGTCCGACCGGGTCCACCATCACTGTGAAAGTCCACGTGACAGCAGAGCGTGTGACTGCTCACGTGCTCGACGAAGGCCGCGGAATGACAGATGAACAAATCGACCGAGCTTTCGATCGATTCTGGCGCGGAACCACCAATAGCCCAGGCACGGGCCTTGGATTGGCAATCGTAGACCAACTCGCTCGCGCAAGCGGCACTCGAGCTCACATCAAACGCCGGCCAAATACCGGCCTTGACGTCTATGTGGATTTCAACGCTGCATCAGCGAACGAACCGATTTAGCAAGTCAGACATATGCCAAAAGAGGGGCCCTGGTGGGGGCCCCTCTTTGGAAAGGGTGTCCGGCGGTGTCCTACTCTCCCACACCATGTCTAGTGCAGTACCATCGGCGCAGTGAGGCTTAGCTTCCGGGTTCGGGATGGGACCGGGCGTTTCCCTCACGCTATTGCCGCCGTAACTCTATGAAACTATTCACCATCGCACACCCTAACGGGTTGCGGGGTGGTGTGCTGTTTCAGATACCGAACAGTGGACGTGAATATCAATCGCTACAGGCTCTACAAAGAAAACCTCAGGGTTTTAATCTTTGTAGTGTTTTTGGGGTAAGTTTTCGGCCGGTTAGTACCAGTCACCTCCACACATTGCTGTGCTTCCAGTTCTGGCCTATCAAACCCATGGTCTGTGGGAGGCCTTATCCCCTCAAAGGGGGTGAGAAACCTAATCTTGGAACGGGCTTCCCGCTTAGATGCTTTCAGCGGTTATCCCTTCCGAACGTGGCCAACCAGCGGTGCTCCTGGTGGAACAACTGGCACACCAGAGGTTCGTCCGTCCCGGTCCTCTCGTACTAGGGACAGCCTTCCTCAAGTTTCTTACGCGCGCGGCGGATAGAGACCGAACTGTCTCACGACGTTCTAAACCCA
>JAJFUQ010000176.1 GCA_021372355.1 Nocardiaceae bacterium
GGAGCGAGATACTCGGGCTAGGAGATTGGACTGCACTGGCGCTGTCCCGGCCTCGGACGAGGTCGACCTGATCAGGAGGGCTACAACGTGGTTGCCACATCCGATTTTGGAGACCCACCCAACGGACACCGAGTCAACCGAGTCGAGTTCCCCGGGGGCAGCATTGCGTCGCGCGCTCTCGCGGCGGCGCTTCGGAACACCGTCCGGCCGGCGATCAACATTTGGGCGCTTGCACCCGAACTGCCGTGGCCGTACCAGGCCGTCGATCATGTCGGGCGTCTACTGCGCGTGACCCGCGGCACCACACATCGTTCGGTTTCGCTGCCCAACTGTTCCGCGGAGATCACCCGTCCGGCAAAGGTGCGCACCGATCGGCACATCGTCTACATGCACGGGGGCGCCTTCGTCGTCGGCGGCCGATACCTGCACCGCCAACTGATCTCGAAACTGGCCGCATCACTGCACTCCGAGGTACTCGCGGTCGACTACCGAATGCTGCCGAAGCACACGATCACCGACGGCGTGGAGGACTGCGTCGATGCCTATCGCCATGCGCTCGCCCAAGGCGTAGCGCCGGAGAAGATCGCCTTCATGGGCGACTCCGCCGGCGGGTACCTGGTGTTCATGGCCGCCTTGGTCGCCCGCGAGCAGGGCCTGCCGATGCCTGGAGCGATCGTCTCCATGGCGCCGGTAGTCGACCTCGACCTCCACGCGAAACTCGACGCTCCGAGCGCGCGCACCGATGCGTTCTTCTCCCGGCGCTTTGCGGTCGCGTTCCACCAGTTTGTGATGCGTCGCTGCGTAGAGCCCGAGACGCGTCGCGAGCCGGTGTACGAGGACCTCACTGGCCTCTCGCCGTCGCTCATCCAGGCAAGCTCATCCGAACTGCTGTACCCGGACGCCGAGATGATGGCCGGCGAGTTGGCCAAGGCCGGCGTGCCGCATCAACTCCAGGTGTGGCACAACCAAATCCACGTTTTCCAAGCCGCGGCGTCGATCGTCCCGGAGGCTGCTCGTGCACTCGTCGAGGTCACGCAATTCGTCGAAGCGACGTTCGCCGCGTACGCACAACAGCAGACGGCCTGAGAGTCCTCAGAACCAGCTGTCGCGCATATCCAACGACGTGGTGTCGGCCGATGCGAGCAGATCGAGCATCGGACCGACCTTCGGCAGCTCACACCGGAAGAAGTACCGCGTGGCGTGGCGCTTGCCGTCGTAGAAGTCGCCGGCCTTGTCACCGGCAACGAGGAACTGCTCGAGCCACAGCCAGGACACCACGATGTGACCTGCCGCTTCGAGGTAGGTCGTCGCGTTGGCCGTGGTCTGGTCGGCGTCACCGAGTCCCGCGAGGGTCATCGTGACGGCTCCCAGGCGCTCGACTGCAGCCGACAGATCGCCGGCGAACGTGGCGGCTTCACCGACCACGGCAGTCGCTCGCTGCGTCGTCTCGCCGATCTTTGCGGCCAGCGCCATCAGCCCGGCGCCTCGGCTCCCCAGCACTTTGCGCCCGAGCAGGTCCAGTGCCTGAATTCCGTGCGTTCCCTCGTGGATGGAGTTCAGCCGTTGGTCGCGCCAGTGCGCCTCGATGTCGTAATCGCGCGTGTACCCGGCGCCACCGAGGACCTGGATCGCGAGGTCATTGCCGACCTGGCCCCACTGCGAAGGCCACGACTTGGCGATCGGAGTCAGCACATCGAGCAGAGTTCGGGCCGCCGCACGTTCGGAGTCGGTCGGCGCGGTGTTCTGGTCATCGAGGAGCCGGTTGCAGTAGAGCGCCAGCGCCATTCCGCCCTCGGCGTAGGCCTTCTGTGCGAGCAGCATTCGCCGGACGTCCGCGTGCGCGGTGATCGGAACCTGGGGCTTTGTCGGGTCCAGGTCAGTGAGCGGACGGCCCTGCGGACGGTTTCGCGCATAGTCGAGGGACTTGAGATAGGCGGTGTAGGCAGTGGCCGCCGCACCGACGCAGACAGAGAGCCGCATCGTATTCATCATGTGGAACATGCAGGCCAAGCCGCGGTGCGGTTCGCCCACCAGATAGCCGACAGCGCCCGCTTGACCACCCGGCCGGAACTCGCCGTCGCCGAAAACCGGCGCGGTATTGACCGCGGCCCGGGATCCGAGCTTGTGATTGATTCCCGAAATGACGATGTCGTTCCGTTCGCCGAGCGACCCGTCTTCGTTCACGAGGTACTTCGGAACGATGAAGAGAGAAATGCCCTTGCTGCCGGCGGGTGCATCGGGCAGTTTCGCCAGGACGAGGTGAACGATGTTGTCGCCCATGTCATGGTCGCCGCCCGAGATCCACATCTTCGATCCGAAGATGCGATGTGTCCCGTCCGAATCCGGAATCGCCTTCGTCGTGATGTCGGCCAGACTGGAGCCGGCATGCGCCTCGGACAGTGCCATCGTGCCGTGGAACCGGCCCTTGAGCATCGGGATGACGAATCGCTCGATGTGTTCGGAGCTGCCATGTTCGAGGAGCAGACCGACGTTAGCGATCGTCAGGGCTGGGTAGACGAACGTGCCCCAGTTCGCGGCGCTGAACCACGCCAGCGCGGCGGCATTGACTGTCCGCGGAACCTGCATTCCGCCGACCTCGTCATCGAAGGGCAGGGCCATGAGGTCGGCTTTGGCGAACTGTTCGATGGCTTCGCCGATCTGCGGAATCAACGTGATGTTCGTGCCGTCGAAGTGCGGTTCGTGCTCATCGCCCGCGCGGTAGTGCGCGGCGAAGTGGTCTGTCGCGAGTTGTTCGCACAGCTCGAGGAGAGCGTCATAGGTGTCCCGGGAGTGCGCGGCGAACCGGGGCCGCTCGCTGAGCTTCTCGACGTCGAGCCATTCGTACAGAAGGAACTCGAGGTCGCGGGCAGACAGGATCTTAGAGGTCATGCGCGACTCCGATCGCGGCGAGGCCGGCGCTTGAACGATGAGCTCGGTTTCGAGGCGATCAGCGGGTCCCAGTCCGTGCCTCCCGCGGTCAGGAGCTCGTCATTCGCAAACACGACACCAGCGCGGATTTCGCTCTCGAGATCGCGTCCGAGAATGGCCGAAGCGGTACCTATCCCGCCGTACAAGGTGGCTGCGATACCGAACATGTACCGCGTACTGCCGCCGGTCAGATACAAACCGGGGATGTGCGTGGTGACATCCGGTCGAAACGGACCGAGTTGGCTGAGTTTCGGTGCCAGTCCGTAGCAGGTCCCGCCCGTCGAGAGGGTGAAACGTTCCTGCGTGATGGGGGTTGACGCCTCGCAGAACACCATTCGTTCGCGCAGGTCGGGAATGAGGGCCGTCGTCGTCTCGAGCACTGCTTCGGTGAGCTGGTGTTTGAGTGCGAGGTACTTCTCGTCTTGGCTGTAGTGACCGCCGTCCGCCGGGCCCGTGGCGATGTTCCAGGTGGCGTACTGCGGCGGCGCCCACGACACGAGCTCGAGCGTCGAGTAGCCCGGGGGAGCCGAGTGCGTCCCGAGGTCGTCTTTCGCCGTCGGGCAGCTCACCCCTACGGGCATTCGGTCGGGAACCTCACCGGCGGCGACCTTCCGGTAGTACCCGTCGTTGTCCGTGTCCGGCCAGATCCACGCCAGCGGTGGGAGATCGCGTTCGCGCAGGTCGACGTCCAATGCGACGTAGACCGTGAACATCGGCAGCGTCATCTCGAGTCGCGGGAGGCGCCGACGCAGCCTTCGCGTCAGGTACTCGTCACCCACCAGGTCACGCCAGGTGCGGATGTAGTCAGCGTTCGACACGACCGTCGCGGCACTGATCTCCTCGCCGGAAGCGAGCCGGACGCCCGCTGCCCGACCATCTCGGATGAGGATCTTCGCTACCCGTGCCTTGGTTCGAACAGTGCTGCCGTGTGACTGGATGACGTCGACGAGATGACCAGCCATGACCTGGCCGCCCCCGCGGGGGTAGTAGGCGCCCGCCATGAGGTAGTGATCCAGGAAGTTCGCGTGGAAAACCGCAGGCGTCCGCGACGGAGCCCACGTGTAGTCGCCGTTCTCGCCGAGGATGATCGCCTGCGCTTCGGACGAGAGTCCGCATGCGGCGAACAGTTTGGTGATCGGTCGCAGTCCCCAGCGCAGGAAGGTCAGGCCCCGCTTTTCGTTGGTCAGCCCCTGCAGGATGCCCACACATCGACGCAGGCCGGGCTCCTCGTCTGGGAACGCCTCGATGAGTCGGGCGAGGTACTCGTCCCAGCCCGTCGGCGTGCGGAATGTCGTGCCGGGGATCATGACATGGCAGTGCCCGTCCGGCTTCTGGCGCAGAAATTCGATGCGCTGATCGAGAGCCAGGCCGCGCAGGACGGTGTCGACCTTCCCGCCCTTGTGGCAGTCACCGATGTAGTGGGTGCCCACGTCGAACTCGTACTTGTTGCCGACCCGACGAAAGACCTGCGTACTGCCTCCGACGACCTGGTTCGCCTCGAGAACAAGAACCCGCTTGCCGTTGGTCGCCAGATACGCCGCGGTGCTCAGCCCACCGGGCCCGGCACCAACGACGATGACGTCATAGTCGCTCACCCACGTCAGGGTAACGACTGTTACCGCATGGCGCTAGAGGACAGCCCGGCCGCGACAGACTCGCGCGCTCGATCCGCGTCGTCACCTTCGCCAGCGAACAAACTCACCAGCAGCGGTGCGAGGACACGCTCGACCCCACGCTCGCGGCCGATGAACTCCGCCGTCTCCAAGGTGGCGAACCCGTGGACGATGACCCACCAGCGGTACGCGAGGGTCGAGGCTCGCGTGGACTGGATTCGCCCCTGATCGATCGCGCGCTGGAAGTTGTCCGTGATTCGGTCAAAGGTTCGCTGCCGATCCGGAACGAGTTCGGCAGGCGGGATCGCAGGCGACTGCCCGAATGACGAAATTCCGAACATGACGGCGTACAGCGAGGGTTCGGTGCGAGCGAACTCGAGGTAGCCGGCCGTCAGTGTGGCGATATCCGCGAGGGGATCGGCCGACGGTCCGATCACGATTCGCCGTTCGAGCCGGTCAAATCCTTCTGTCACGACGGCACGGAGCAGCGCCTCCATCGACCCGAACGACGAGTACACCGGCTTGGTCGACATCCCCGCCTCAGCAGCGACATTTCGTGCGCTCAGCGCGGCCACGCCGCCGCGAGAAACCAGCCGGGCAGCGGCCTCGATGAGTTGTGTGCGACGCGAGTCCCGTTCAGTCATCGCAGATAGTTCTTCCCCACCAAGGCGAAGAACCGGGTGGCCTGCTCGATGATCTCGTCCGGGGTGGCCTCGACCGCGCCGCGCCGCCAAGCCATGACGAGTTCCTGAAAGCCGCCGATCGTCATGATCAACGACCGTCGCAACTCACTGCGGTCCACACCGTCACGCAGGTACGGCGCGATGGCCGCGAGACCTATGTCCGTCATGGTCAGGATGAGTTCGTGGCGGCGGTGTTCAAGCACTTCGCTGCCCGCGTGATCGCCGAACAGAATCACCGCCCGACGTGGATTGACCGCGAAGGACTTCACGGCCGTTCCGACTGTGCGCTGGATCATCTCGAACCACTGGCCGGGAGGAGTGAGCCTGACATCCGAGGTGATCGCAGCCGCGGTTTCGTCGCGAACGCCGTCCCAGATCGTGGCGAGCAGGGCATCACGGTCTTCGAAACTCTCGTAGAAGTACCGGTCATTCAGTCCGGCGCGAGCGCACACTCCACGCATCGTGACCGCTGCCCAGCCGCCTTCGCACCACATGTCAGTCGCCGTTTCGAGCAGGCGCGATCGGCGGTCCGCACGTCGTTCGGATGTCGTGCGGCCGCCCCACGTCTGTGCCCTGGTCACTGGATCATCATCTCAAACACGCCTATTCGGTCAGCCGCAGCGCTTGGACGGGGCAACTGTCGACCGCGAGCTGGGCATCATCCACCTGGTTGCCTTCGACCGCTTCGGTCAGTAATCGCACTTTGCCGTCGTCGCCGAAATCAAAGATGTCGGGCACCAGCGCGATGCACATTGCATGCCCCTCACACCGGTCTCGATCGACTCTGATCTTCATCGCGGCAGCCTTTCTAGTCGGATCGGAACACCGTCCAACGGCGTGGGTCCGGTTCCCCAGCCGAGCGGCACCTGGTACCCGTCGCGGACACTCCACCGAAAGCGCAGCAGCATCTGGTGCATGATCGACTTCACCTGCATGCCACCGAAATACAGCCCGATGCACTTGTGAGCGCCACCGCCGAACGGTAGCCACGCCATTCGATGAACCTGGTCTTCACGACGATCCGAAGCAAAGCGACCGGGGTCGAAGGTATCCGGGTCGGGCCACCATTCACCGATACGCATCGACTGATAGGGCACGCCGATGACGAGCGAGTCCTTGGGGATGAAATGGCCGCAGATTTCGGTGTCTCGCAGTGTTTTCCGTAGGAACTGTCCGACCGGCGCATGGATCCGCAACGTCTCCTTGAATGCCAGATCCAGGCTCGGCAAACGGTCGAGGTCGTCGTAATCGAGTGTCTCCTTGCCCAAGGCAACCGACTCCGCACGGAGTCGCTCTTGCCATTCCGGGTGGACGGCGAGGTAGTAGGCAAGCATCGACGTCGTGATGGCAGTCGTGTCGTGGGCCGCCATCATGAGGAAGATCATGTGATCGATGACGTCCTGATCGCTGAACGCATGCCCTTCCTCGCTGGTGATGTGGCACAACGTGCTGAACAGGTCGTCGCCGGGGCTGGACCGTCTGGCCGGGATCTCGCTCTTGAAGTAATTCGCGAGAAATCGCCGGCCGTGCAATCCACGCGCCCACGTCCCACCCGGCACGTTGGTGCGGATGATCGCTTGCCCTCCTTCGACCGCGTCTTCGAATGCCTTTGCGAGCAGGTCTGACCGCGCCCCGAGTTCGGTGCCCATGAAAACCTCCGCGGCAAGATCTAGCAGCAGGTGCTTCACCCGGTCGTAGATGCGGAAGTCACGCCGCGGAGTCCATCGGTCGAGCGTGCGTGAGATCGTCGGATTCGTCAGCCCCAGGTAGCCGACGAGACGTGGTCGGGTGAAGGCCTGCTGCATGATTCGGCGGTGGTAAAGGTGTTCGTCGAAATCTCGGAGCAGCATTCCGCCCTTGAAGAACGGGCCGATGAAGTAGCCGTAACCCTCTTTGGCGGAGAAGACGTGGTCACGGTCGATCAGAACGGACTGCAGGGCGTCCGGCCCACTCACGGCCACAACCCGTTGGCCGAACATCCCGAACCACTGAACGTCGCCGTACTGCTCGTAGCGATGCCGGAAGAATTTTATGGCGCCATCCAGGGCGTTGAAGCTGTAGCCGACTCCCGGTGGACCGTAGGCGCCCATGACCGGACGAAGTCCGCTTCCCGCGGGCGGCGCAGCCAACGGCGCCCTCCGCGTCGGGTACTTCTCGGCCATGACGGCAGCGACGTGCTGGACACGAGCTCCCAAGCGAACGTTCATAGCGGCTCCTGTGACGCTGAGATCACCAATTGGTGGCGCATGCCTGTGGCACACGCCACAACATTACGGTTTGGTGGCAGGTGCGGTCAATTGGTGCACACTAGAAGAATCTTGGAAATTCGCGACGATGCGAAGGGGCTTCAACATGGCCTACGTCATCACTCAGAGCTGCTGCAACGACGCCAGTTGCGTCGGCGAGTGCCCCGTCGATTGCATCCGGCCCACGCCGGATGACCCCGAGTTCGCGACGACCGAGATGCTCTACATCGATCCCGAGACCTGCATCGATTGCGGTGCGTGCGTGGACGCTTGCCCGGTCGAGGCGATCTTCCCCGAGTACGAACTGACAGTTCCCCACGAGCGCTACCTCGACATCAACGCCGACTACTTCCAGCGGCACCCACTCGAGATCGAGATGAAGCACATCAAGCCGCCCGCTCGGCTGCCACGCGAACTGGGCACGCTACGAGTCGCGATCGTCGGAGGTGGGCCCGCAGGCTGCTACGCCGCGGAGGAATTACGCTCCCGGGCGGACGTGGAGATCGAGATGCTCGATCGGCTTCCCACTCCGTTGGGCCTGATCCGGGCCGGGGTCGCGCCGGACCATCCGTCGACCAAACGTGTCGCGGACGTGTTCGAGTCCGTGTTGAATCACGTCGAACTCCACTTGAACGTGGAGGTCGGCAAGCACGTCTCCCACGATGAGCTACTCGGACACTGTCACGCGGTCATCTATGCCGTGGGCGCGAGCACTGACCGACACCTCGGGATACCGGGGGAAGACCTACCAGGCAGCCACTCCGCGACGGAATTCGTCGCTTGGTACAACGGCCACCCCGACTACGCGGATCGGACCTTCGACCTGTCCGGAGATCGTGCGGTGATCATCGGAAACGGCAACGTCGCCCTCGACGTCGCTCGAATCCTGACCCTCGATCCGGATGAACTGGCACGCACCGAGATTGCCGAGCACGCTTTGAAGGCATTGCGCGACAGCAAGATACGAGAGGTGGTCGTACTCGGTCGACGCGGGCCGGAGGATGCTGCCTACTCAACGCCGGAGTTCCTCGCGTTGAGCTACCTGCCGGGTGTCGACGTCATCATCGACCCCGGGCAGCTCGAACGTCCCGGCCGGGACGAGCCCCTCAAAGTCCAACTCGCGCGCGAGTACGCGGCCAAGCCGGCGGCTCCGGAGCACAAACGCATCGTGTTCCGCTTCCTTGCCTCGCCCGTTGCGGTGACGGGCAGCGACCATGTTGAGGGCCTCGACATCGCCCACAACGAGCTGGTCGACGAGAACGGCGTGCGCGTGGCCCGCCCGACGGGCGAGACCGAGTCGCTCTCGACGTCGCTGGTGCTGCGGTCGGTCGGGTACCGCGGAGAACCGGTACCGGGCCTGCCGTTCGATGACGGCCGAGGCCTCGTCCCCAACGACAAGGGTCGGGTCGATTCCGTGCCGGGCGCCTACGTGACCGGCTGGATCAAGCGCGGGGCTCGTGGGGTCATCGGCTCCAACCGAATCGACGCGAAGGAGACGGTCGACGCACTGCTCGCGGACTTCGCCGCCGGAAAACTGCCGCCACCGCCGCGAGACCGCGCCGAACTGCGCACGCTCCTATCCAGCCGGCAGACAGAGATCGTCGACCGCACCGGCTGGCGGGCGATCGACCAGCACGAACGCGAACTCGGTCGTGCCGCACAACGACCCCGAGTGAAGTTGGCAACGGCTGCCGAACTACTCGAAACGGCACGTCAGCGCTGAGGACGATCTCCTAAGGTCCGCGAGATGAGTTCCTTCATGATCTCGCTTGTTCCGCCGCAGGCCTTGTGGATCCGCGGTGCCGGTAGTGCAAAGTGCTAGGCCTACCAGTGTCTGGACGGTCAACTGCCCTGCCGAACCGATGTCGAGGTCGTTCGGCTCGACGAAAGCTGGTGCGGTAAGGACATGCATAGGCGGCACGTTCACGATTCGCCTTGACACCTAGCCTCCGTCACGATGACGATGCTACACAGTGTAGGAATGTCGAGACTGCAATCCGAGACCACGGAATAGACGTGGGCTGCGCCCCCGCTCCGGGTCTCGTCAGATGTCGCGACACGACCGCCTGCGATCAGACACTTCGTGCGTGCAACCGAACTACACAATCAAGGAGCAAAGGGTGACCGACAACGAATCGTCGTGGTGGTCGACAGAGGACGATCGGCAGTATGCCAATCCTCGCGCTTCAGTGGGCGAGCGAGTATTCGGCGTCCTCGTGCTCGTTTACGCCGCGTGTGTCATTGCCCTGGTGACCATCGGCGGCGCGACCTACTGGTTGCTGAAGGTGGCCGACCCGGAGATTCTGCTAGCTGGGGGAATTGCCGTTGTCGTGTGTGCCCTCATGTGCGGTGCAGTCATCCTCGGTCTGACGTACGTCAATGCAGCGACATGCGGGCCGGAATATGATCTGCCGCCACAGTCGACCGGGACAGCATCACTGATCCGGACGCGTGACGGGGTACTCCTTCACGCCGAATCGGAGGGTCCCGCTCGCGCGCCGCGGACCATCGTTTTCGTGCACGGACTCTGCAACGACATGCGGGTCTGGCATCACCAGCGCGCCGCCCTGCCGCCCGGTCATCGCGCGGTACTTTTCGACGCCCGCGGTCACGGGCGGTCCGAAGACGGGGGCCTCGACCACCAGATCCCGGGTCTTCGGGTGCTTGCAGACGATCTCGGTCGAGTGATCGATGAGACATCCCCGTCCGGTGAGTTGGTCCTCGTTGGGCATTCGATGGGCGGGATGACGATCTTCGCGCTGTCGGCGATACGTCCCGACGTATTCGCACGCGTGCGCGGCATCATGATCCTCGACTCGACTCCCGGGCCCGGACAGGATGCCGTCTGGTTCGGCATTCCATGGATGTTCCAGCCTGTCATCTGGGTGATACAGCGCTATTCGGCAGCGGTTGCACGGATCGCGGGTCTCCTTCCGGACTTCATGCTTCGAGTACTGGGTATGGGCCCATATCTGCTGGCAATGCGCTGTTTCGCCGTCAGCGGTCGGTCACATACGGCCCTCTCCGCCCGTCGGCTCACCGCGCGAATGGTGTACGAAACCAATCCCCGTCGCTATGCCGGCCATCTGGCGGGAATCCTCGAACATGATGAACGCCGATCGCTTCGGTATCTCGCGCCGATTCCGACGACAATCGTCGCCGGTGAGAAGGACCGTCTCATCAAGCTCTCCAGCTATGACGGTTGGTTGCATGTACTTCCAGCCGCCCGATTCGTTTCCGTCCCTGGCGGTCATATGAGCCCGCTGGAGCAGCCCGACACCGTCAACGACGAACTTGGCCGACTGGTCGGACAGGGCATCCCCTCGCATAGAGGGTTCCGTCAGCAAGAACGGGCACCCCTCATGCGGTATTGGGTAGGCAGGTTTATCGGCCCGCACTCGAAGTCGTCCATCCGGAGCGCGAGGTGATATTTCCGGAACCACCTGCGGTTGGTCCGGCAACAGGAAGGCGCCTACATCCTGACCTTCGGCACCAAGCCGAAGGCCCCTTCAGCGAAGGCGATTACAGTGCCGCGGCGTTCGATTCAGGGCGCCCCGGTAAGGGCTCTGACGAATGACCGAACGAAGCCCTGCAGTCGTTCCTTCGGGAATTCGTCCGGTTCGCTGACTGCGATTCTGCCGAGCATCTCGACCACGTTGAGCAGCGTCAGGGTCATGAGCATCGAGTCGATCGCCGACAACCGGGGTTCGAGGGCAACGCCGATCCGCACCAGGCCGTCGATTTGGTCGACGATCTGCTCGTGTGCCGTCTGCAACGCTGCGCGGTATTCATCGGGAGCATTGGTGGGTGCGGTCAGGATGAATCGCCACCGCGTCGGATTCGCGAGAACGAGGTTGAGGAAGCCTTCGACGGTTTCCGATGCCACCGTCACCGGATCGGAGGTGAAGACCGTGCTGGGCAGCATCTCGACGACTTCCTGCATCCCTTTCGCACGTTCGCGTTCGAGCAATGCGGCGACGAGCTCGGCACGCGTCTTGAACACCGTGTAGAGCACGGGCTTTCCGACGCCGGCCGACCTCGCCACGGCCTCCATGCTCAGTTCATGGAGTTCCGTGCACTGCAGGACTTCGAACGCGGCGTCGAGAAGTTGCGCGCGGCGCGCGTCCGGCGGTAGCCGGGGCGCGTATCGCCGGCGCGGCCGGTCGTCTGCGGGCCGGGGCAACGTCACAGTTCCTCGATTCCATGGACAAGCACGCCTGTGGGGCACGACACAGAAGAAATGTTACGGCACCGTTGTATTCGTGCCAACCCAATTGCTACGGTTGCGTTGTATTCACGCAAAGAGGCGTGCACAACGAGGAGTATTTCGATGGCATTCGACCCCACCACCATTCGCCGTGACGACTTCGGCTTCTTCGGACCGGACTCGGTTACGTGGAAGGTCTGGACCTATCCGACAGCCCTCATCGGCTTCCAGCGCGCCGTGACCCTCGAGCACTTCGACCCCTTCCTGACCGCTTCCGTCGCCGACAGTGCCGGGATCTACAACGATCCCCGGACCCGGTTTGACCACACTTTGACGTACTTCCTTCTCGTCGCGATCGGCGACGGGCGAACCGCGATCCAGGTGTCGGAACACCTGATGCAGATTCACGCGAAAATGACCGGGATCGAACCGATCTCGGGTCGTCGCTACAGCGCCAACAACCCCGACAGTCAGCTCTGGATCCACATCACGGGATGGCACTCGGTCCTCAAGGCCTACGAAGTGTTCGGGCCCGGCCCGCTGACGACTGAGGAAGAAGAGCAGTTCTGGGCTGAGTGCGCAATCGCAGCGGAACTGCAGACGTGCAAGGTCGAGGACGTGCCGCGCAACCGCGCGGAAGTGCGTGCATATTTCGAGCGGATGCGCCCGACCCTGGCCGTGTCTGAGCGTGCCGTCGAGGGAATGCACCACCTGCTGTGGACCCCACGCGCCAACGGCGCCGGATGGGCCTTGTACCTGGGTAGCCGGGTTCTGTCCCTGACGAGTTCGGCGATCACGCCGCGGTGGATGCGCAAGCTCGGCCGCTACGACCTGCCGACCTTCCTTTATGTCGCGAACGTGCTTCCGGCGAAGCTTCTGGTGCGACTCGGCGTGATGAACGAACTATTCGGGCTCCGCGTAGTCGCGCGGGCACTCGTACCGATGACCAGCGCTGTTCTCGAACAACACGTTGCTGCGGCCGCGCCGGCCACGCTGGAAACGATCACACCTGCCGAGGCTCGCGCCCGATACAGCACACGCGGCACTGATGCGCCAGCTCGCGTTACGGGATAGCGATTCGATGTCCGACACCGACCACGCCATTACGCACACACTCGGGTCCGCGTTGCCGCCGGACTTCACGCAGCTCACCAGTGCCGATCTCACCGAACTCGACGCGATGCTGAACAACGTCCTCTCCCAACGTGAAGCGGCGCTGCGTGCGGCGGTGGAGACCTCGATCTCGCACGCGCCGAAATTGATGCGCCCGACTATTCGAAGGGCGCTGGGACTGTGAACGAGCATCATGAAATCGTCGCTGAGATCACGAAGCTCGCACGTCTCCTGGACGTGGACCGACGGGATCTGGACCTTCTCTGCGACATCCCGCCGGCGGCAATCGCCGAGTTCCGCGAACAGGCGACCAACCGCGTCTATGACGCGGACGCCATCTTGCTCGAACGAATCGGTGCCGCAGCCAAACTGGTCCCCATCCCGATCGCCGTCGAGGCGGCGCGTCTGGCGTTCGGACCGTTGCTCTGTGCCGCGATCGCGGGTCTGGTCGAACCGTCACGGGGTGCCGCGATCGCGGCGAGACTGCCCACCCGATTCCTCGCCGAGACCGCGATCCAACTCGATCCACGGCGTGCGGCGGCGATCATCGGCGCGCTGCCCCCGGGGGTTGTCACCGCGGTCAGCGAGGAACTCCTGCAGCGCAAGGACTACGTCACCATGGGCCGACTCGTGGGTGCCGTACCTGAATCATCGCTGCGGGCAGCGCTCGCGGTCACCGGAGATGCGGACATCCTGCGCATCGGCA
>JAJFUQ010000183.1 GCA_021372355.1 Nocardiaceae bacterium
AGGTCTTGAATCCTCCTGGGACGCGTGCGATGCCGAAATCTGCGAGTTGGGGTTCGTCGTAGGCGGTGACGAGGACGTTGGCAGGCTTGACGTCGCGATGCAGGATGCCCATCCAATGAGCCGATTCGATGGCGCCCGCGAGCTTGATCCCGATGCGAACGGTGTCCTGCCAGGGGATGGGGCCGTTTCGATGTACCGCGCGCTCGAGGGAACCGCGCGCATGAAAAGGCATCAGGATGTACGGGCGTCCACTCGTGGTCGCGCCGATCTGCAGGATGTCGACGATGTTGGGGTGGCCGGACAAACGGCCCATGGCGTGTTCTTCCCGGAGGAAGCGCTCGCGATTTTCTTCGTCCAGATCGGCGGCGAGTACCTTGACCGCCACGGAGCGGTCCAAGGAGGGCTGGAAGCAGCGGTAGACGGTGCCGAACCCGCCGCGGCCGATTTCCGTAGCCGACTCCAGTCCGGCGACCTCGAGTTCGGCGACGATGTCGGGTTCGGGATCGCGGCTGGCGCTGGACCGTTCGGGTGCTGTCGCCCCGGCGATCTGGTTGAAACGCGTGGCTCTCGAATCTGGGCCCATATATCCACTCTCACCCCAGGTGAGGTCAGCATAGTCCCGGAACTGCTTGTCGGGGTGAGGTCTTGACGTGCTCGGGGCCTTACGTCCTTCGCCGAATGTCTTCGGGCCCTACCGAGGTCGGACCTGCAGCCAGAACAATCGAGGCATGGACGTTCGTGGTCGGCCCTGACGAAAATGGCGTTGTTCGCACTGACCATGGTCGTCGTTCTGGCGATGATCTTCGACGTCACGAATGGATTCCACGACTCCGCGAATTCGGTGGCCGCGCTCGTCTCGACGCGGGCCGCCACGGCGCGCCAGGCTCTGGTCATCACCGCGCTGGGCAACCTCACAGGACCACTCCTGGCGGGGACGGCGGTCGCGAACACGGTCGGCGGCGTCGTCGACGTGCCGTTGAGCGACACCGTCCCCGTTGTCGGTGCCGCACTGACGTCCGCAATCGTGTGGAACGTCATCACGTGGCGCTTTGGCCTACCGTCCAGCTCCTCGCACGCGCTCATCGGCGGTCTCGTCGGGGCCGCGGTGCTCAGTGGATGGGACGGAGTTCACTGGGGAGGGTTCGTCGGGTGGCGACCCTATGGCGTGATGGGTGTGCTTGCCGGACTTGCCATTTCGCCGATCCTCGGGGTCGTCGTCGGGGCTGCGGCGAGTGCGCTCGCTCGCCGCGCGTTGCGGCGCGCGCCACGTCGCGTGAACAAGGTCGTGCGGCGCGGCGAGTGGGTGACAGCGTCGGCCCTGGCGTTCAGCCACGGTGCCAACGACGCCCAGAAGACGATGGGCGTTGTCGCGTTGTTGTTGTATGCGACCGGGCATCTCGATCGGTTCGACGTTCCGCTGTGGGTGCGGCTCGCAGCAGCGACCGCGCTGACGATCGGAACGATGCTCGGCGGTTGGCGGATCGTTCGTACGGTCGGACACGGCATCTACCGGATGCGTCCATTGGATGGACTGGTCAGTCAGGGAAGTTCGGCGGCCGTGATTCTCGCCGCCGCTGCGGTCGGTGCGCCAGTGAGCACCACCCATGTCGTCGCGTCCGGGGTTGTCGGGGTCGGCGCGCAGCGAAGAATCCGCCATGTGCACTGGGCGGTGGTCCGGGAGATCGGTGCCGCGTGGCTCGTCACGTTGCCCGTGACCGCCATGGCGGGAGCGGCTTTGTTGTTCATCTGGAGGGGATTGTCA
Organism: Nocardiaceae bacterium; assembly: GCA_021372355.1. Classification (GTDB taxonomy): domain Bacteria; phylum Actinomycetota; class Actinomycetes; order Mycobacteriales; family Mycobacteriaceae; genus Smaragdicoccus. Next base: position 1,763 of record JAJFUQ010000183.1, read on the forward strand.
TGAAACGTATTCGCGCCTGGTTCCTGCCGCGCAACCTCGATACGCTCGGAACTCTCGTGCACCAGCTCGAAGTCGTCGAGCAGATGCTCGGAACACTCTCGTCCTGGATCGAGGGGGCCGAATCCGAGGCGTCGGTTATCGAACTGCGGCGTCTGGCGAAGGTCGAACACGAGCTGCGCCGGCAACTGAACACCGAGGTGCGGCAGAGCTTCAGCACGCCTCTCGAGGCGGAGGATCTGTTCGAGTTCGGGGAAGCCCTCGGTGAGATCGCTGAGAGCATCTACGCGCTCGTGCGCGAGGCGGATCTGTCGCACACCGGACCCGATGCGTGCTTGCGGGCTATCGTCGACGCGATCGGCGCCGCGTTCACACCGTTGGCGTCCGCCGTTCGGATGTTGCCGCACAAGCGCGCGGCGACCATGGCCGACCAATCGCTGCAACTGCTGACTGTGGCAGAGCATTGCTACCGCGGAGCAATCGCGGACCTGGAGTACGAGGAGGACCTGCGCCGCGAACTTCGCCGCCGCGAACTCTATCGGCGCAGTGAGCATCTCGGCGCCGCGACGCAGGCACTGGCACGCCGCGTGTGGTACGCGGTGTTCAAGACCGAGTGAGGTCAGTCCACGCTCGCGACGGGCGACGATGCAATAACGTCGATCTTCGGCGGGTCGTTCAGCGTATTGGTCACCGTGCAATGCGCGACCGCCGCGATCATTCCATCGCGGTGGTCCGCATCGAGCTCGCTCGGCGAAACGACGGTCAGCTGGACGCGGGCAACGCGAGCCGGATTCGCTCTCATGTTCCATTGGCAGTCCACCCGCAGACCGCGGTGGGGGAGCCCATTGGCCCGCAGGTAGCGCGCCGCGTAGTACGCGGCACAGCCGGCCACGGACATCACCATCAACTCGACGGGTGAGGCGCCGACCTCGACATCGTCGGCGCGTGGCTGATCCACCAGGACGGCGTGGTTGCGGGTGCGGATCTCGAACCGATCGTTGTCGAACTCGGTCACGGATATCGATGCCATGGCCGCCTGCCCTACCGGTTGTCTGCGCGATCGAACGGGTCGATCACTTCAGCGAGGCTGCGCCGGGGTGTTTGGGGCACCGGCTCGGCAGCGATCGGCGCCCAGCCGACTCGCAGGATCATCTGCGGAAATCCTTTGTCGCCGAGCACATCTGTGCGGACGATTGTGCGCAGGTTGGCAATCTCGAGCGGCTCGGTGAGTGGGCAGGTGGCCAGACCGATGGAGGTCGCTGTCAACAAAGCCGCGCTCGTCGCTTCGCCTGCCCGAATGCGTGACATCGGATCGTCGGAAGTGGTGCCGACGATCAGGAGCGCCCCGGGATTCGCATCCGTCGAAACGGGGTCCGCGAGCGTACCGGCGGAGAAATTGCGGGCGACGACGCCCGGTTCGGCCGAACCAGGAACGGTCGCATTCCGCGCGGGCACGCCGTCGGCTGCGACACGCCGGCCGCTCCAGATCGCGAGCTCGGTCACGTACTCCGCCTGTGCAGCGTGGACCTGCGAGGCCGCGAAGACTGCGTCTTCGAGCGTCGTGCGTGATTGTCCTTCGGTTTCGTACACCAGGACGCCTTCGTCGACGGCCGCACTGGCAATCGCGCGGACGTGCGCCTCCGGAACCGGCCAGGAGCTGTATCGGCGTCGATCTGACCGACGGCGCGAGATTGCTGCGGCAAGCGCGATCTCGTCGTCGGTCGGCGTGTGGCGAGAGAGTTCGACGGAAGCAATGTGGTTCGGATGCGACGGGTCCGGCAGGCGGTGGACGGTTGCCGCCCAACCCAGCGCGGCGAGACCAACGCGCAGGTGATGCAGAGCGGCTCCGCAACTGAGCAGCAGGTCCCGCTGATCCGGGTCCGTAGCAGGCAGCTGACGGCTCGGGTCCGCGTACAGGTGGATCGTCCGGTCGCCCACGCGCCAGCGCCACGGCTGCGTGTTGTGGACCGACGGCGCGCGAACCGCGAGGGCTAGCGCAGTCCGGATCGTCTCCTCGTCGGGAAGCCCGTGGTCCATCATCATCACCTCTCGTTCGGGTGCGTTCAGTTCATCTCGGGTGAGCGAGCCGTCGGGAGGGTCGCAAGGCCCGATGTCCGGTGACCTTCGCCGTTAGCGGCGGTCGGGCCGCGCCCGCGATTCTCAGAAGGGAGTTGCGAACAGAAGAGGCGATACCCATGACATCCGGTGGCTCGCTCGATCCGATCGCGTACGAAACCCATTCGGGGTTGGTCGTTCTCGTCGGCGATCGGGCGTACAAAGCCAAGAAGGCCATCGTGACGCCGTTTCTTGATTTCGGTGACGTCGAGCGCCGGCGACAGGCATGTCAGAGGGAAACAGAGCTCAACCGCCGACTGTCCCCGGATGTGTATCTCGGGGTGGGAGAACTGACGGATCCGACGGGCCGGCCCTCTGAGCCGGTGCTGTTCATGCGTCGGATGCCTGCGGAGCGCCGTCTTTCTGCGCTGGTGCGCGGCAGCGAACCGGTCGGTGAATTGATCGCAGACCTCGCCGCCCGGTTGGCGACGTTCCACGCCGGCGCCAAGCGGGGCCCCGACATCGATGACGAGGGCCGCGCGGATGCCTTACAGCGGCGCTGGTCCGCGAACCTCACCGAAATGGCTGAACTCGGCGCAGGCGTCATTGCTCCAGCGGTTCTGAAATCTGTCGGGCTACGAGTGGAGGACTACATCAGTGCGCGAAAGCCGTTGTTCGAGAGGCGAATCGCTGAGCATCGCATCGTCGACGGGCATGGTGATCTGATCGCCGACGACATCTTCTGCCTACCCGATGGACCGAGGATGCTGGACTGCCTCGATTTCGATGATCGGTTGCGCTACGTCGACGTCGCCGACGACATCGCATTTCTCCAGATGGACCTCGAGTTCCTCGGTCGTGGTGATCTCGCGGACGCACTGGGGGACGCGTACGACGCGCATACCGGCGACCCGGTTCCGCATTCTCTGCGCCACCACTACATCGCCTACCGCGCCGTGGTGCGGGCAAAGGTCGAACTCTTGAGGTGGCATCAGGGCAGTGTCGTCGCGCGTCGCGCCGCCGACGAGCACCTTCGGCTGGCTGTGGATCATCTCGAGCGTGGCGTGATCCGCCTGGCCCTGGTGGGTGGCCTTCCCGGGACTGGGAAGACAACACTGGCCAGAGCTCTCGCCGATCGGGTCGGCGCGGTCGTCATCTCCAGTGACGTCGTTCGCCGCACATTGCAGGCGGAAGGCGTCGTCGGCGGAACTGTCGGCGAGTACGGCCAGGGCCTCTACACGTCAGCCCACCGTGACGCGGTATACGAGCGGATGATCGAACTCGCCCGAGTGGAATTGGGCATGGGTTCCTGCGTCATTCTCGACGCCTCGTGGATGAGCGAAACCGACCGTGCCCGAGCAGCCGAACTAGCGGCGCAGATGCGCGCCGCGCTCATCGAACTCCGATGTACCGCGCCACCTGAAGTGGCCGATGAGCGGATCCGAACGCGACGGAACTCCGAGTCCGACGCGACTCCGGCGATTGCTGCGGCAGCTGCCGCAGCGGCGCAGCCGTGGTTCGAGGCCGTCCCAGTGGACACCAGCAACGGGATCGAGCCAGCGGTGCAGACTGCCGAATCGATGTGGCGGCTCACCATGTCCGGTTCCTCGAGCACCCGCTGAGAAGCGCCGCTGAGATTGGGCGCCGTTAGGCCCCTCGCAAAGGTGACGAAGGGCCGTGTTCGCCGGCCCGTAGATCTTGAAGACTTGAATTCAGAATCCATCCGAAGGGCAGGACCAGCGATGACATCGCATCCAGATACGGGGAACCCGGCGCTTCATGGCAATGAAGTCGTCATCGGCATTGACTACTCACGCAATTCTGAAAACACGGTCCGGTGGGCAGCGCGGGTCGCATCGGAGCGCGGTCGGACGCTGCGCATCGTCCACGGGCTCGGACTCGGGCCGATGACGTCGACGATCGACTATCCGTCTCTGGGGATCCCGCAGTTTGTCGAGCGGCTGCGCGCCAAGGCCGAGGAGACCGTCGAGCGGTCGCGGCGTACCGCCCACGCCGTTGACCCCAATCTGACGGTGATCACCGAAGTCTCGGACGAGTCAGCCGCAGCTGTACTGGTGGATCGGTCGAAATCCGCGTACGAGGTCGTGCTCGGTACCGGCGCTCCAGAGGCCGGCGTGGGGCGTATCGGATCGACCATCACCGCCGTTGCCAGCCACGCGCACGCACCCGTCGTCGTAGTTCGTGGCGACCTCGAGCGCTCGCCACGTCCGTCGACCGCACCGGTCGTCCTAGGACTCGATGGCAGTCCCATCGGCGAAGCGGCGATCGCGGTCGCGTTCGACGAAGCTTCGTGGCGCCGGACCAGCCTTGTCGCAGTTCATGCATGGAGCGATCTTTCGCTCGGGATGTTCGCGCAACGGCATGAGCTGCTGACCCCACCCGAAGCATTCGAACAGGCCGAGAGCGTGATCGTTGCCGAGCGTCTCGCGGGCTGGCAAGAGAAGTATCCCGATGTCGCAGTGAGCCGAAGGATCTACCTCGACGGACCGCGCCAGCACCTCCTGCGGTGGTCCCAGCGCGCTCAGCTCGTGGTTGTCGGTACCCGCGGCCGGGGCGGGCTCGCGGGCATGTTGCTCGGTTCGACAAGCACCACGTTGATCCATCAGGCCCAGTGCCCGGTCATGGTCGTTCGCCCCGAAATCGGCGCGACCCTGCGTACGGGAGACGAGAAATGAATCCTGGCGATCCCATTGTCGTCCGCGTAGATCAGTCGCCTGCGGCGGAATCCGCTGTGCGCTGGGCCGCTGCGGACGCGGCGCGGCACCGAGTCGGACTGTTGCTCGTCACTGCGTTGCCCCCTGCCGAGATCTATGGTCCGGCGTTGTCTTTCCCGCCGATCGATCTCGAACGCGCGCGAAGCGAGGCGCGTGACCTGCTGCGAAGCGCTACCAAGTTGGCCGAAGAAGCCGCCGCCGACCTCGGTGGAGTCGAGGTGTCCACCCAGGTCATGAGGGGTCCGGCGACTACCGCCCTGATGGAGCAGTCCAAGAACGCACGCATGGTGGTCGTCGGGAGTCGCGGGATGGGCGCGTTCGGACGGGGCATTTTCGGGTCTGTCAGCAGTGCCCTCCCGAGGCACGCTCACTGCCCGGTGGCTGTCGTACCGGCACGCGAGAAGGCCGCCAAGGGTCCCGTCGTGGTCGGCATCGACGGCACACCGAGCAGTGTGCCCGCGATCGAGATCGCATTCGACGAGGCATCGACCCGCGGTGTAGAGCTCATTGCAGTGCACGCCTGGTTCGATGTGAGCGACGGCATCCCGTTGGCCGTCACGTGGCCCGACGTCGAGATCTCGGCGAATGCCGTTCTCGCCGAGAGTCTTGCCGGGTGGGCCGAACGCTATCCGGACGTGTCCATCAAGCGTGTTGCCGTCATCAATCGCCCAACCCGAACGCTGTTCGAGGAGTCTGCCAAAGCGGACCTCGTGGTCGTCGGCAGTCGAGGCCGCGGCGGTTTCGCCGGTATGACATTGGGCTCGACGAGCCAGGCACTGCTCCACAGCGTCGAGTGCCCGATCATCATCGCCCGCAACCCGATGTGAATGGAGTCGCGGTCCCCAATGCCAACCTCAACCCGGAGACAGAAGATGGCTGCCGAAAATCCCGGCGCTGACCGCACCCGGTGCCGTGTCACGTTCGGCGTCGTCTACGTTCAGATCGTTCTCATTCACGCCCTACTTATGGCCGCCATATTGTCTGCTCGGTCCCACACCGCCACGAGAGCGCATTGGTTGCACCTCAGAGAATTCACGGGCGCGGCGGTGACAGCCCTCCGTGACCGCCGCGTTCGCATGAAGGAATAGCGTCGATCCTTCTCGGAATTTTCCGAGTCGCGCTGCCGTTTCATGGATACCCCAAAGCTGGGCGGAATGGTTCCAGCAATGATGCTGCTGCTAGGAAAGTGCGCATGTCGAATTCTGCGCGTGACCCGTTAACCTCGCCCGGGCCGATGTACACCCACATTTCCGGGCGTACGCCGCAACTTGAAACAATCGGCCGGCTGCTGAAAGTCACCGTGAAGCCCTTCTTGTGGACCTGGTCCAAGACGTGGTTTCTGCCGTGGCCGACCGGCTTGGTCGATCACGTGGGCCGCGTGTTGGCGCGGGATGCCGATGTGGAAACCGCCGCCGTTCAATTGCCGAATTGTTCCGCGCAGATGTATTCACCGAAGAATCTCGATTCCGATCGCCTCGTGCTCTACTTTCACGGCGGCGCCTTTCTTGTCGGTGGGAATCACCTCCACCGGCAGATGATCAGCCGATTCTCGACCGAGCTCGCCACCCGGGTCCTCGCAGTGGGTTACCGCAAGATGCCCCGTCACTCGCTGATGGCGGCAATCGACGACTGTCTCGACGCATATCGATACGCGCTGAGCCAGGGATCAAGTCCGGACCGGGTCGTCTTCATGGGTGACTCGGCGGGTGGTTACCTGGCCTTGGTGGCCGCGATGCAAACGAAGAGTGCCGGACTTCCGATGCCCGGTGCGATCGTCGCGATGTCGCCATTGACCGACTGGAACCACACCACGAAGGTCGAGGCGGTCACCGCAGGCGAATGCGCGGTGTTTCCGCGATCCGCCGTTGCGGCGTTCGCACGTGCGGTCCGCCGTTATGGGGATGGGTCTGTCGAGTTGATCTCCCCAGCGCAGTCGGAGTTGACCGGCCTTCCGCCCACTCTCATTCAGGCCGGGCGTCGCGAAATGCTCTATCCGGATGCCGTGGCCGTTGCCGAGAGACTGGCACAGCACGAGGTGGCGTGCGAACTCCAAACCTGGGACACCAACGTGCACGTCTTTCAGGCGGCGGCCGGCATTGCACCGGAAGCCGCACATGCGGTGAGAAGTACCGTCGCGTTCATCGATCGCATTGTGCACAGAAAGCAGCAACGGGAGGCGTCGTAACCGTCGGCTGTGCCGCCTGCCGGCCAGTCAGGGGAGAACGACGACGTGCTCGCTGGTATCGATCGCATGCCGCAGGCTCTCGCGCGACAGCGTCCACGCGCCGCATTCGCACGCTGCTGGAACCTCGTCGGCAATGAATTGATCGGCATCGAGGAGATCGGCGAATCGGGTGCCGAGTCGAGAGGCTCGGTGCGGCTCGTCGATGTAGTCCTTGCGGCCGTGGGCATGCTGTCCGGTGAAGGATTCGATCACCACGCCCTCGTCCGTATTCAAGACGGTGGCAACGTGGTGAGAACTGCGGCAGCGAACCTGGAGCAATGTGTGCTCCGCCCGGTTACCTCCGAGAGCGTCGATCGCGCGCGCGGCCGCAACCTGCCGCATCGATGGGGTGTTTTCAATGAAGGTCATGTGTCCATCGTTCACCGGTCGAACCCGCCCAACCAGGGCCGATGGTCACAATAGGGCGCGGCCAAGTACCGTCGGTCGGGGGTGGGAACTCATTGTGATCACCCGATCCCGACTCCACCGATGAGGTGGCCGACTCCGTACGTCACGGCCATGCCGACCGCGCCACCAACCACCACGCGCACCATTGCCGTTTTCGCGCTCGCCCCTCCGAGTGTGGCGCTGAGTGCTCCGGTCATCGCGAGAGCGATGAGAACAACGACGAACGTGATCGGGACGCGAACGGCCACCGGCAGAACGAGGATCGCAAGGAGAGGAAGTAGGGCTCCGACCGTGAAGGCCAACGCGGACGCCCCCGCCGCGTGCCACGGGTTCGTCAGATCGTCGGGGTCGATCTTGAGCTCCGCCTCGACATGCGCAGCGAATACATCGTGTTCCGTCAGCTCGATGGCGACCTGGCGCGCGGTTTCCGGTTTTAGCCCCTTGGACTCATAGATCCCGGCGAGTTCGTTGAGCTCGGCCTCCGGCTGGTGCTCCAGCTCGTGACGTTCCTTCGCGATTAGCGCTCTCTCGCTGTCACGTTGCGTACTCACCGACACGTACTCGCCCAGCGCCATGGATATCGCACCGGCGAGGAGCCCGGCGACTCCCGCGGTGAGGATTGGCGCGCGCTCGGTGGTGGCGCCCGCGACACCGACCGCAAGGCCGGCGATCGAGACGATGCCATCGTTTGCGCCCAGCACGCCCGCCCGCAGCCAGTTGAGCCTTCCACCCATCCCGGTCACATGCGGCTCATTGCGGTGTACCCAGGTGGTCATGGGAAGTGTCCTGTCTTAGCAGTGATCGTTTGATCGCACCGGTTTTGATTTTGACGTTATGAAAGCCATCCGCGAAATTCTCCGGCCGTCGGTCATTGTCGCGGGGGACCTTCGTCAGTACCTCGGTTCGGGCGCAATTTGTACCGTCGCGTATTCGGACTAATCAGACACCGGCGACAAAGGGAACCGGGGTGGACGCATTCTCGAGATCGCGTCGAGTTTTACGTGAGGTGTCCCTACTGCAAGCTATGATTCCCGTATCAAACCGATCAGTCTTGTTTCTGCGGCAGGGTGGAACTCTTTCCGCTTGAGCGGGACGCGTCTTTGGTGGGGAGTGTGCAACGGTGGACGGATCCGTAGTTGATGCCGCTGCGACCTGCGAACTGATTCATCGCAGTATGCAGCTGATGAACGCTCTCGCGACCGGATCTCGCCGAGACGATTGCCGAGCGTTGTGGCAGGGCGTGCATACGATGCGAGACCGGGTGACCAATTCGAATATCTCGCCGTTGAGTATGGCCGCAATCAACTTTTCGAGCATCGTCGGGCAATGGTACGTCAGCGTTGACAGCCACCTCGCTGGCGCATATGAATCCCTGGCGCAGGTGGAATCGTCGAAAATCGCGGCAATGATGCGATTTTCGGAACAGTCGCTGTCGAATTGCGGTACCGAGATTTTCGCGAACTGATTCAGTCCCAGACGAGAATAAATTCGACTTCCGAATTCAACCCGCCAGCCGGGATGCCAAGGCTCCGACCGTGGTACTGCCCGTGACCTCGTCCGCGCCCAGAACGATGCCATGGCGCCGCTCGATCGCGCCAGAGAGAACGCTGCGGGTCAATGCGTTGAGGCCTAAATTGTCGAGTGTCGTATTCGGGCCGATCCGGTCTGATTCGGCTGTCCGGTTCAGTTCACAGGCAATTCGAATGAGCCAGCGGAGTTCCGCCTCTGTTTTGTCAGCATCGCACAATGACGACATATGTCCGCCAACTCCCGAACTGCAAAAGCCCGCGGCTTCAAATGTTTTCGACTCATTGACCTGACAATATTGCGAGTTCAACAGGCTCCAAGAGGGCCTGAGGACTCTAGAAGACCGGCCACATTACTTCTCGAATAGATGTCCGTGGACCTTGGCGACCAGTGCGAACGCCCCGTCATGACGCGTGTGCGACGGGAATGCCGAGTGCGCTGCGCGCGGAGGCGGTGACCAGGTCGGTTGCGGTGACAACTCCGATCAGCCGGTGCGCGTCGTCGACGACAGCGACAAGATCGAGCCCGGGCCGCAACAACACCGAGGACAGAAGGTTCGTCAACGGCGTATCTGCCGTGACCTTCGCCGCGGCGGGTAGCTCGCGCGCCACCGACTCGACGCGTGCGTCACGTCGGAGGCGCGGCGCGCGTGCCAGTTCGAGAAGTGACACGACGGCGATCGGATGACCGTTCGCATCGATCACCGGAAACACCCGATGCCACGTCGGTAGCCCGGACCGGAGAAAATCCTCGACTGATGTGCCGGCGAGCACGGTGAAAGGGTGCGCGGTCATGATCTCGGCGACGGTGGTGCTGCCCAGCTGGTGACGAGCCGTCGCGGCGGCAAGGTCCGCCGTAGCCGCCGAACGAAGGAACAGCCCGAGCAGCACCAGCCATATTCCTGCCGCGGACGCGAGCACGACGACCTCCGCGATCCCGAGCCCGATCAATGCAGCTCCCAGGTATCGGCCGCCACGCGCGGCGATAGAGGCGGCACGCAGTTGGTCACCTGTCCGCATCCAGACGATGTCGCGCAGTACCCGGCCGCCGTCCAGCGGCATGGCCGGCAGGAGGTTGAACACCGCAAGCACGATATTGGTCCCGGCGAGCCAGCCAACTACTGCGCCAGTGAGTCCGAGACTGACGTTCGAACGGAGTACCGCGAGTGCTGCGAAGAGCCCCACGCCTATCGCAATGCTCGTGGCTGGACCGGCCAGGGCGATGCGCAGATCAGTCCGGGGATCGTCCGGCTCGTCGTGCATCTCGGAAACGCCACCGAGGAGCCACAACGTGATGCGGTCGATGTGCACCCCGGACCGGCGAGCCGTCACCGAGTGCGCAAGTTCATGTGCGAGAAGGGTGGCCAGGAATCCGATCGCACCCACGGGCGCGATGAGCCAGCGTTGGACGTGGTCTACGTCCGGGGCCAGCTGAGGAATGACCGCGCCGCCGAGGAGAAAGGTCAAGAGCACTGCCGTGACCAGCGCAGACCAGTGCGCTTCGATTCGGATTCCGGCGATTCGGAAGAGGGGAATTCCACGCATTGCACACGCTTTCAGAAGAGTTTTCGCAGAACGGTGTGGCGGACCAGCAATCCACCGATCCAGAAGCTGGCGACGACCCCGCCGACCGCGACGGCGACCGCTTTGAATTCGACGGGAACATCGAGGAATCGCAGGCTCGTGGCCAACAGCATGAGAACCGGACCTTGCAGGAAGAACGCTGCGAAGGCTTCGCGGTGGTGCCGTCCGAGGAAGTCTGATTCGAGATGTTGTTGGGCCACGCCGATGAGCCAGATCGAATACGAGACGACGACGACTCCCTCGATCACCGAGGCGATCAGTGACTGCCACGTCCAGCCGCCCAGGAACGGAAGGCTGTCCCGCGCGAAGTCGTGCACGCCGGCGAACCAGGCCGCAACGGGCATCGCGATTGTCGTGCCCAAGGCAACGTCACGGCATCGCGCGACAAGCTTCGGGTCGAGAGCGTCGAGCCATCGAAACCCGCCGGCGACTGTGCCGAGCCCGAACATGATCAGACACTGGGGCAATTGCCAGAAGTGCAGATCGCCGGCTTGCTTGCTGCGAGCGGGGAATCCGAGTCGCACGACGAAGTTGAGTGCGGCGATCAGCGCGACGGCCGCCAGAATATGGCGCGCGGCCAGCACAGTCCGAGCCGGCCGATGGAGTGACCAGAGCAGCGCGTACGCGGCGGAGAACACCAGCAGCACTTCGGCGAACCACATGGCGCCCGAATCGAGGAACGGATCGCGGTGCCGGAAGACCCACCACGGCGACACGTCGTATCCGGCCGCACGGTAGGCGACCCACACCGACAACGGCCACACCAGCAGCGCGGACAGCAGGAATGGCAGTCCCAACCGCCGCAGTCGTTCCGATACGTAGCTGCCCGGTCCGCGGCGCGCTAGCGAGATGGGCGCCAAGAGACCGGAGATGAAGAACAACGCACCGATGACGAACAGGCCGCTGACGCCGACCAGTGCGATGAGCACGATTTCGAACAGCGGACGGATCCGCGACTCGGCGATTTCGTGATAAGCCCAGCCGCCGGCCGCCGAGTACCCGAGAAGTCCGTGCGCGGCGATGATCCAGGCGACGAGTGCTGTCCGCAGATTGTCGAGGTACGCCAGCCGACGGGTTTGAGGCGGCGCGAGTGAGACGGACATCGGCGTCACTGCGGCCCTGCCGGGTGGTGGATTTCGCCAGTCAACTCCACCGATTCGAGGTTGAGAATGTTGGTGATGACCTCGCAGAATGCCGCTGGGTCACTGTTGACCCAGCTGTGGCTGCCGTCGATGGTGACGTAGAGATGGTCTCCGGCGGCCGCGCGTAGTGAGCTGATCGTGACGTCGGGTATCAACCGGTCGCGTCGGCTCCAGACGATCGCGAGCGGAAGCCGCCGCCGTTTGAGCTCTTCGAGTTCAGCTGTCGCGTTCGTCGTTCTCGCGAGCATGGCGGTCCGCCACAGGACGCGCGGGTTCCGGAGGAGCGGGGGCAGACCATCGCGGAGGATGACCGGCAGGACCCGGGTGGCTTCGCGCCGGGCGCTGAAGTCCGCACTCAAGTGCAGACCCCAATCCCAGAGCGGCCGTCGGTCCAGCCTGATGGTCGATCCCTTTCGATTCATCCAGACCGACCCGCCGATCGAGTTGATCAGGACGAGTCGTTCGACCAGGTCCGGAAAGTCGTGGGCCAGTCGAATGGCGACTCCGCCTCCGAAGGAGTAGCCGACGAGCGCAAATGGTCGCGGCATGTTGACGGCTTCGGCGAAGCGGGAAAGCCACGCGGCGTAGCCGTCCAGCGAGAACTGATCGCGCGGCAGCGAACTCGAGCCGAACCCAGGGAGCACGGGTGCATAGACTTCGAACCCGCTGAGCGGGAGCCGGCGAACCGCATCGAGGTAGACCGGGCTCGACGCAAGACCCCAGCCGTGGACGAACAGCACGGCGGGTCCGGCACCGCCCACCAGATACTTTGCGGGCGCGCCGTCGACCGTCGTCGACATCTGCGCGATGCCGCTTGTTGCGAAACCACCACCGCTCACCACCCCATCCTGTTCGGATGGAACACACCTGAGCAGGGCCGATGGTCCTCGGTTCCGATGTCCTCGGGCTCAGTCTGGAAGGGGCGCGGACCAGACCAGCTGGGTGCCGCCCGACTCGAGCCTGGCTACGCGGAAGCTGCCGCCGGCTTCGTCAGCCCGAGTTTTGAGGTTGTGAAGTCCGCTGCGCGCAACCGTGTCGGGAATGCCGACGCCATCATCGGTGACGTCGATGACCAGGTCATCGGCGACCGACAACGTGACGGTGAGTGACTTCGCGTGGGCATGCCGGACCGCGTTGCTGACCGCCTCGCGTACGACCGCCTCGGCGTGTTCGGCAAGTCGGCCCGAGACTACGTTCAAGGGCCCCGACATGCGCACCGCGGTACGCACCCCGGAGTCGTCGGTCAGTTCGGCGATGATCTGTTGCAGCATCGTCCGGAGCTGCGACGTGCCGGCAATGCCACCGTGCAGGTCGAAGATCGCGGTGCGCACGTCGGTGATGATGGACTGCACGTCATCGACCATGTCGGAAAGACGTTGCTGCAGTTCCGGTGATCGCATACGCATCTGGGCGCTTTGCAGGTTCAGCCCGTGAGAGAACAGTCGCTGGATCACGTGGTCATGAAGATCCCGAGCAATCCGGTCGCGGTCAGCGGCGACCTTGAGGGCGCTGATCTCGCGACGGTCCTCGGCCAGTTTCAACGCCAGTGCCGCCTGTTCAGCGAATGCCGAGGCCAGGGGGAGGAGGTTGTCGTCGAAGGCGGGTTCGCCATGACGTCGTGAGATCACCAGGACACCCGACGTCAGGCCCGGCGACACCAGCAGCGGCAGGACCAGGGCTGGCCCCCATGCTTCGTTGTCCGGACTGAGCAGAGAGAACTGCTGCGGCGTCCCGCTTCGGAAGACAGCGCCCGTCGCGGCTCCCTCGACGGGATAGGACTCTCCGATTGCCGGCGCCTCGGGTCCTGTCGCAGCCGTGACGACGAGATCGCGGACCGCCGAGGTGGGGAGCTCGCGATCATCCGGTTCGACGATGAACGTGTTCGAGGCGTCGGTGAGTTCGAGCGCGCGGGACGCGACGAGGGCGATCACCTCGTCGAGGTCCGCGTCGGCGAGCAGACGTGCGCGGATCTCGCTCGTCGCCGCCTGCCAGCTCTGCCGGAGCCGGGACTCTTCGAACAGGCGCGCGTTCTCGACGGCGACACCGGCCGCCGCCGCCAGGGCGGACACGATGACCTCGTCGTCCTCGGAAAACGACTGGCCGTTTGACTTCTCGGTCAAGTACAGGTTGCCGAAGACGACTCCGCGCACACGGACCGGAACGCCGAGGAACGTGCGCATCGGGGGATGGTTGGCCGGAAAGCCGACCGATGCGGCGTGGTGCGCGAGGCTGTCGAGCCGGATGGGTTTCGGCTGTTCGATCAGCAGGCCGAGCAAGCCGTGACCGGTCGGGAGGTTTCCGATGAGCTCTCGGGTCTGCTCGTCGATGCCTTCATAGACGAACTCTTGGAGTCCGTCCCCACTGCGGTTGAGCACACCGAGAGCGCCGTAGCGACAGTCGACGAGTTCGATGGCCGCGTGCACGATCCGTCTCAGCGTGGTGTCCAGGTCCAAGCCGGAGGCGACCGTCAGCATCGCTTCGAGCAGGCCGTCGACCTGGTCTCGGGAGGCCATCAGTTGTTCGATGCGATCCTGTACTTCGCTGAGTAACTCGCGCAGTCGCAGTTGCGACAGTGTGCCGGTGAGTAGTGATGGTTCGAGGCTCGACATCCCGGGATTTCGTCCTTCCGCGTGTGACGCAATCCTAGTGCCGCACACGGAACTAAAACGGGCGCCTCCACTTGTTGTGCGCGCGTCCGTGTCGGTTAGCTCCCCAGCTGCCGGCAGATCATGACCGGGCAGGGGCTGTGCTTGAGCAAGTGCTGGCTCGTGGACCCGAGGATCAGTGCCGCGGCCCGCCCCCGCCCATGGCTGCCGACAACGACCAGGCGCGCACCATGAGCGTGATGCGCGAGCACGTCACGTGCATCGCCGGACTCAACGATCGCCGTCACGGGTACGTCCGGGTACTTCTCACTCCATCCCGCGAGACTCTCCGATAGCAGCGCCTGGTGCCGGGTACGGTCGGTGTCCGCGCTGGTCAGACGGCTTTTGTCCCACGCGTGGATCGCTTCGAGGTTGGCGTTATCCCAGCTCGCGTATTCGAAAGCGTGCTCGATGGCAGTGAGGCTGAGTGGTCCGCCGTCCACGCCGACAACCACCGGTCCCGGAGGGCAAGCGCCACGCCATACCACCACGGGGCAGGTGGCGTGGTTCGCGACGAGCATTGCCGTCGTGCCGACCATGAGTGATTCCACGCTCGCCGTGCGATGTGCCCCGACGACAACCAGTTGAGCCTGCCGACTGAGTGCGACGAGCATGAGGTCGGCGGGTCCGTGCTGACGGACCGTGCGAACGGCCTGGTCGGAGAACTGTTCGAGAACTGTCCGTTTCGCCTCGTCGAGGCGCTTCTCGGCTTGGGCAGCGGCTTCTGCGGCGAGATCCTGGGCCAAGAGCGCCGCGTCGGCGAGATAGGCACCCGGGATGGTGTACGCGGACGCCAGGACGAGCGGTGCCTTGATGCGCTTTGCCACCTCTGCTGCCCACAACGCCGCTCGGGTGGACGTTTGGGAGCCGTCGATGCCGACGACGATGGCGGTGGAATCTACAAGGTTCATGCCTCCAAGGTCCGCGCTCGCCTCCGCGCCCACGAGGGACCAAAGTCAATGAAGAGACGAAGAACGACACCGGCTTCGTCGGCGGTGCCGAAGCATCACGTGTAGAGGATCACGAGCTCGGCGACGACCGCCGGGCGCTCACCGCCCTCCACCTCGACCGTCAGCCCGAACACGGCTTCGACCGAGGTGCCGCGGGGGTTCGCCGACACCAGGGAGAGGTGTCCCCGGAGGCGGGACCCCGAGGGGACCGGAGCCGTGAATCGAACCTTGTTGGTGCCGTAGTTGACGACCGCTTTGGTGTCGTTGACCTTGACGACCTGCTCGAGGAACAGCGGAACGAGCGACAGGGTGAGATACCCGTGGGCGATCGTCGTGCCGAAGGGCCCGGACTTCGCGCGCTCGGCGTCGACGTGAATCCACTGGTGGTCTTCGGTGCAATCGGCAAAGCCGTTAATTCGGTTCTGGTCGATGGTGATCCACTCGCTGACGCCGATCGGTCCGGGCTGGCCGAGGAGTGCCTGTGGGTTGGCGAAGGTCGCCGGTGCGGTGCTGGTCATGATGGCCCTTGTTCTGGTCGAAATGTGCTGATGGGTTCAGTTGTCGAAAACGTACGTCCCCGGCGCCGCTGCCAACGCGGGCAACGCCGGTGTGCCGAGAGCCGGGGGAGCAGGTTTGCGATCACCGGCGCGCTCGTCGAGCCATGCCGAGAGGTCACCCCACCAGGAGCCAGCGGTCGACTCCGCCTTGGCGAGCCATTCCTGCGCGTTCGCCGGAGTCCCTTCGCCGACGTAGAAGCTCGACTTCGGGTTGCCGGGCGGGTTGACGAGTGCGGCGATGTGGCCGCTCGTCGACAGCACGAACCGGCTCTTGCCGCCGAAGAGTTGCGTGGTCTGGTAGCAGTTCTGCCAGGGCGTGATGTGATCGGAGATGCCGGCGACGATGTAGGCGTCGACGTCGATCTTCCCGAGGTCGATCGGCACCCCGAGGACCGTCAGCGCACCCGGCTTGACCAGCGTGTTGTCGATCGCCAGGTCGACGAAATCGGCATGGAGTCCCGCGGTCATACGGGTGGTGTCCGAGTTCCAGAACAGAATGTCGAATGCTGGGGGCTTCTTGCCGAGCAGGTAGTTGTTGACCCAGTAGTTCCAGATGAGGTCACCCGGCCGCAGCCACGCGAAGACCTCCGCGAGCGCCTTGCCGTCGAGGTACCCCTTGCGACGCGACATCGCCTTCGCGGCGCGCGCCAACCGCCGATTGTTGATCGCCGACACCGTGCCGGACTTCTCGTTGTCGATGACGGTCACCGCGAGAACCATCGCCGAGATGCGGTCGAGCTGACCGATTCCGGCGAGGTAGGCGGCGGTGATGCTGGCCAGGATGCCACCTGAACAGATTCCGGCGAGCGCCGACGTCTCGCTCCCGGTGATCGAGCGGACCGCGTCGAGCGCATCCACGATGGCCTTGACGTACGTGTCGAAGTTCCAATCTGCATGCCGCGCATCGGGATTGCGCCATGAGATGCAGAAGAGCTGACGACCCTGCCGCACGGCGTGCTCGATGAGGCTGCGGCCCGGCGCGAGGTCGATCGCGTAGAACTTGTTGATCGTCGGCGGCACGACCAGGATCGGGACGCGGTAGACCTCGTCGTGCTGCGGCTTGTACTGAATGAGTTCGAAGACCGCGTTGCGGAAGACGACCGCGCCTTCGGTGGTGGCGATGTTCTCGCCGACCGCGAACTTCGACTTGTCGACCATCTCCGGGATGCGCGGTGCCGCCGACATGTCCTTGACGAACTGAGCGCTGCCGCGCAGCAGGTTGGCGCCGGCGGAATCGATCGCGGCCTTCGCGGACGCCGGGTTGACGAGCGGGAGGTTGCTGGGCGACAGAGCTTCGACGGTGTTCTCGACGAGGAACCGGACCCGCTGTTCGTCGCGCCAGTTCAGCTTCGTGCTGGCCACGAGGTCGTTTGCGGTGCGTCCGGCGGCGAGATAGCCCTGGAGGAGGCGGCGCAGCAAGGGATTCGAGGACCATGCCGGGTCGCCGAATCGGCGGTCGCGCTTGGACGGAGCGACGTCGGAGTTGCCGGCGACGATCTTCGCTCCTTCGGACGCGAAAGCACCGAGACGGCGAGCAGTGGCGGTGGGCTGCTTGGCGAGCTCGCCGAGCCACCGAACGGTCGATGAGTCCGGCGCGAATCGTTGGACGGGCCCCAGTGCCGACTCGATGAGCAGCACATCGAGGGGTGCTGCGAGGCCGGCGATGTCGTCGTGGGTCTTCATTGTGGAAATCTCCTTTCCGGACTTCGCTGGCCGGGTAGTGCGTGGCTTGACACGACCAATGCTCCGCGGGCACAAGGCGATTCCGTAGGGCTGCGAACACGGACTTCGTTGTGCTCCGGCACAAACCAAGTGCTAGGTTGCGAGTTATGACCCAGGTCACACCCGATCCGGTTGTGCGCGCGCTCTGCGTCGAACTGCTCGCCGACGTCGATGAGCTGGGTAACCGGATCGCGCAGCGGATCCGCGATTCCGACCCGTACTACGCGTCCGAAACCCTCGTGACGCACGCCGACCTCGACATCGCCGTCCGCGACAACATCGCGTACATCCTGACCAGCCTGGCGGCCGTTCCCGGCGCCGACCTCGACATTCCGCGCGCGACAGCCCGGACTCGAGCACTGCAGGGTGTGCCCTACGAATCGGTTCTCCAGGCGTTCCGAATCGGTGCTCGCGCGCTCTGGGAAGTGATGATCGAACACTCGAGCAACGAGACGCGAGACGTGCTGCTGCAGGCCGCGGCCGACATCTGGCAGGTGTCGGACAACCTGGCGTTCGCCGTCACCGACACCTATCGCGACGCGGTCGCCGCACGTGCACGCGTGGATTCGCAGGTTCGTTCGGCACTGCTCAACTCGCTCCTCGACGGCACGGCCGACACTGCTCGGCAGTGGGATGCGGCACGGCTGCTCGGCCTCCCGATGCAGGGCAACTTCATCGTGGTCTCCGCGGAATGCGTTCTGCCCGGCCAGGAACCGCTTCCGCGTATCGAGTCGACGTTCCTGCGCGCCGACGTCGCCTCGGCCTGGCGGGTCGACGCCGATCGGCAGGAAGGCATCATCGCGCTGACGCGGCACACCGGAATCGATGCGGTTCTCGACGTTCTCCGGTCGGCCGCGATCAGCCGCATGGGATGCAGTGCCATGTTCGGCCGCCTCGATGAAACCGCGCGGGCCGTGCACGACGCGCGCCTCGCCTGTGCGGCCGCCACGCCGGGCAGCCGTGAGATCACGCGGTTCGATGGGAACCCGGTAGGGGTGTTGCTTGCCAGTGCGCCCGAATCCGCCGCGATGCTTGCCCGGCAGATCCTCGGCCGGGTCCTCGATCTGCCCGAGCAGGACCGCGCGGTCCTGCTCGATACCGCCCGCACGTGGTTATCGGTATCGGGTTCGACGTCCACTGCCGCAAAGCAACTGCACATGCACCGCAACACGGTCCGGTACCGGCTGCGTCGACTCGAGGAACTGACGGGGCGCGACCTGACGAACCCGCGCGACCTCGGCGAGATCCACCTCGCATTGGAAGCGGCCAGAATCCTGTCGTTGGTGTGATCGCATTGCTCGACAAGATATTTCGTGACCAATCCGGACGGATCGTGCTGTGGCAGTGGCCCAGCATCCCGTTGATCTGCTGGGGCTTGTTGAAAGTCGCAGCCCTGGTGTCCGGCGGTCATCTGCAGTCCGCGTTCAGTAGCGCGAGTACCGCATTTCTGTTCGTCTGGGCGTACCTCGAACTCGCGCAGGGAGTGAACTACTTTCGTCGCGCGCTGGGCGCGATCGTTCTGCTGGCGATCGGCATCAGCTTCTTCCGGTAGGCAAGACGTTGCCGGAACGAGTAACTTTTCTGCCGTTCGCGGCCTGTTTCGTGCCGCGGCTCACTCTTAAAGTTTGAATCAGTCGAAATCAACACCGCAGAAAAATCAGCGGCCCGGGATTTCATTTCGCGAAGCAAACAACTTTCGCACCGAATTCAAATCTGGAGAAACAAATGCAGCTCTACGTCCTCATCGGTATCTACCTGGCCGCCGCACTTCCCATCTCGCTCGGCGTGGTCTCCGCGATCTGGCATGGGTTCACCGATGGCATCAAGTCGATGACGTCCACCGCGGTCGACGCCGTCGAGCACGTCGAGGTCGCGCCGCGCCGCCTGGCACTCGTCGGCGAGACCAAGTAATTCAGCACGCAGCGAAACCAAGACCACGGGCGCTACGCTGCCACTATGCGCAAGTCGCGGGTCGTCGTGGTGGTCGTCCTGCTGGCTGTGATCGGCCTTGTCGGTGGCTACTGGTACGAGCGTCCGGTCATGTTCACGGGCAGCGGTTACGCGGCGCACAGCGCATGCGCGACGGTCATCACGGCCCATCGCGACAATCCTCGTGACGACCTTCCACCCGACCCACTGAGCATTCTTCTGCGACTGTCGTATGGCGACCAATCGGTCACCGCGAGCGGCCTGGGAATCATTGCGAAGAAAACAGCCTGGTTCACGCCGGGCTACGGCTGCACCGTCGCTGATGAACGCCCGAATTTCGTACCTCCGACACCGGTGAACGCACAATCCAATCCGTTCACGAATGCGCCGTCGCCTGGCGACGGACCGTTGAAGGCAGCCATCGATCATGCCTTCGGGACGGATCTGTCGGCCACCGCGCAGAAGCAGTTGGGTACGCGCGCTGTCGTCGTCGTTCACGACGGCAAGATCATCGCCGAACGCTACGCCCCGGGGTTCACCAAGGACACCCCGCAAATCAGTTGGTCGATGACCAAGAGCCTCACCAACCTGCTGGTCGGCCGACTTGTCTATGAGGGCAAGCTCAACCTCGATCAAGACCACCTGCGACCCGAATGGACCGATGAGCGCGCGTCCATCACGATCCGTCAACTCATGCAGATGACGAGCGGCCTGGAGTGGCAGGAGATCTACGCACTCAACACCCCCGTGACGCGGATGTTCTATCTGCACCCGGACATGGGCGCTTACGTCGCCTCGCAAAAACTGGTGCATCCACCCGGGCAGTTTCTCCAGTACTCGACCGGTAGCACGACGTTGCTGTGCTCGATCATCGCGCCGAAGAACGGCGGACCCGACTTCCCGCGTCGGGCATTGTTCGCGCCGCTCGGACTGACGAGTGCGGTCCTCGAACCCGATGCGGTCGGCACGCCGGTCTGTGGCGCGTACCTGTGGGCGACCCCGCGCGACTGGGCCACGATCGGGCAGTTCGCGCTCGACGACGGTGTCTGGAACGGTCAGCGACTGCTGCCGAAGGGATGGATGGCCGACTCCGTGAAAGCTGTCCCCGCCGCTGAGACCGAGGAAATCGGGTACGGATCCGGATGGTGGACGAACAAGGATTTCGCCGGCAACGTCATCAAGACCGGTCTCCCGGCGGACACCTACTACGCCGAGGGGCACGACGGACAGCGGATGGTCATCGTTCCTTCGGAGCGTCTTGTTGTCGTGCAGATGAGCTTCACGCAGCACTCACCCGAATTCGGCCGATCTCTCAAACTCGCCGCCGATGCCATTGCGGCGCTGCATCACTAGGTGATCTCCGGCACAGCCGGACCCACGTCGATGTTCAATTCCGCCCGCTGACCGGGCGAAACTGCCCAACTTGCGCACGAACTTGATGTTTCGCCTACCCACACAATCACTTTCGTGAATCGACAACCATTGCGGCCGGTCCGAATCCGTCCCTAACGTGGTTTTCAGCGAAGGGGAGTAGTTCCCTCGGTCCCCGGACCGAGGAGGTTCGTCGACATACTGGCCGCCCATGCGGCCCGGCGTGCCGCCCGATTGACTCGGGTGAGCGAGACCTTCGGCACCGGAATTCCGTCGCCGAGATCTCTCTCCTTGCGCAGTCACCTGCGGGCACGGTCGAACGAAAGGCCGATCATGTCCTTCTGGCCCCTGTTGCTCATCGCGGGTGGTGTCGCTGCCGACGCCTTCGCGGTCTCGCTGGGTAAGGGACTTGCCTGCACGACATTCAACTGGCGCACGGGCTGGAAGCTCGCCGGAGCGTTCGGCGCGGCCCAAGCACTGATGCTGCTCCTCGGTTGGATGCTCGCCGCGAAGTTCTCGCCGCTCATCACGGGAATCGATCACTGGATCGCGTTCACCCTCCTGGGCGCGATCGGCATCAACATGTTGTGGGGAGCGGTCCGAGCCGGCGGTTCGACGAACGGGGATGAGACGTCCGGACGCGAAGTTCTGGTCCTGGCCATCGCGACCAGTATCGACGCGCTCGCTGTGGGCATTGCACTGGCCTTCCTTTCTGTCGACATCCTGGGTGCGGCCGTTCTCGTGGGCGTCACCACGCTGGCGTTCTCGCTCGTCGCGTTCCGTATCGGTCATCGCGCGAACGAGAAGCTGGGCACGGCGGCTGAGGTGGCGGGTGGAATTCTGCTGGTCGGCATCGGCACGAACATCCTGTTCAGCCACCTCGGATTCTGGTGACCTGGGGTTGTGCTCATCGACGCGGCGGCATCACCCGGTACAGGCGCCAACGCGGTTGATCGGCACCGTCGTTGGGAGCTTCCAGTTCGAGCAGGGCGATACCGGCGCCATCTGCATAAAGCGTCGGGTATCGCCGGTTGAGCGCGTCCGATGTCCCGCGACCGGACGGAGGCACCGTGAGCAGGTACTGGACTCCCGAGCGCGCCGGGTCGTTCAGAATGGTCACGAAGTCGCGGTCGGAGGGAATGACGAATCGGCTCGGATGACGCGAGGCGGTGGTCACCGCAAACCCGTAGACGGAGTCCACCAGCACCGAGCCGTCCGGCAGATCGCGTGAATCGAGGTAGTCGGCGATCTGCCGCTCGGTGCCGAAGGTCGCCGCTATGGCGAGTTTCCGGTCGCGCAAGGCCACGTCATGGTCGTCGCTGTCGGGCGAAAGAACGACCGAGAGCGCGTATTCCTGGGGCGCGAGCTGGGGTTGCGCCATTCCCCATCCGCCGACGGCGATTCCCGCAGTCAGCGCGACGACACCCATTGCCGCCAACCCGCGAGCGGGAACACCGATCAGGTCTGACGACGAAAATGCTCCCGGACGTCGCGAAGGGGGAAGCAGACGGCGCTGTGGAAGCAGGAGCACCGCCGTTGCCAGCCACGGAATGACCGAGATGTAGAACCTGAGCAATCCGAAGGTCGAACCGCTCAGGTAGGACAGGACCTGGAACGCCACGATGGGAGCGCAGATGACGACGGGTACGAAGGCGGCCAGTTCCCGGCGCCGGACTCCGAGTGCGAATGCGATGGGTGCGATGACGAGAAGGCCCGGAGCGAGCACGATGCACTCGGTGAGAGCGAACGCGATTCCCGCCGCAGGTGTCGGACGGGTGGCTCCGGATTCGGCGAGGATCGCTGCGTTGCCGTAGACCGAGGTGAATTGTGCGAATCCCTCACCGGTGAGCAACCAACTGACCGCCACCCAGAATAAGAAGGCGAACACGGGTGGCCCGGCGACCAGAATGACGTCGATCCGGGCGGCCACGAGTCGATCGCGAAGTGGCCCGGTGTGCCTTCGGACCGCGAGAGCACCCACGAACAGCGACGCGGAAGCGGCAGCGACGATGCCGTCATAACGAACCAGGTAGGCAAGGCCGAGCGACGACCCGACCACCATGAGGTCAGAAACGTCGTCGGTGCTGGTCCATCGGATCAGGCGACGCATCGCCCAGCAGATGAAGAAGACGAACGGCGCTTCGCTCATTCCGTTGGCGCCGTAGAAGACGATCATCGGTGTCAGGGCGAAGAGTGTGGTTACCAGTGTCGTGAGCCGGCCCGGCACTCCGCGGTCGAGCCCGATGCCGCGTACTTGCACCACGGCACCTGCCATGAACACCGCAGAGGTCACCACTCCGGATACCGCCCAGCGTGTCACCCCGGGCCACCACGAACTCAACACAGTCAGCGGGATCTGGACGAGCGCCGTGAGCGGCGTGAAGATGAATCCCAGCGCCGCCACGTGCGCATCGCGCGACAACACGACCGCGCGCGCGGCCGCTACCCGCGCCAGCGCATCGCCAAGGATGAACTGGTGCCCGATGGCCAACCAGAGCCCGGCCGCGAGGTAGCCCGCGAACGCCCCCGCGAAGACCGCCACAGACCGCCACTTCATGTCTCTTCGGCCGTCTCGTGCAGACCGTGGTACGTCTTCTCCCAATATGAGGGGTTCACGATCAGCTGCCAGCAACCCTTCGCGGCAGCGATGCTCATCAGAATCCAGTACAGCGGCAACAACAGGCACGCCGTGAACAGTTCCGGTTGTCGATTTTCCCGCGCGGCAACGAGGTTCATGTAGATCGTCGCGGTGTTGCCGACGATGATGCACACCACCGACGGGTAGTAGACGATCGGCGGGAACACCAGCGAGATAAAAGCCGGCTGGCCGAGGAACCAGAACAGTGTCAGGAGCCAGAACAACAGGTTGAGGCAGGCGATGATCGGGGTGCCGGCGAGCAAGAGGCTGAACCGCAGAAAGCTCACGGTGCCGATTTGTCTCCAGAGCCGGACCGGGCGGCGGGTGTGGACCAGCCACGTCTGTAGATAGCCCTTGTACCAGCGCGAGCGCTGCCGAATCCAGTTGATCGGGTCGCTGTTGGCTTCCTCGAGAGTCACCGAATCCAGTACGGCCGTTCGATATCCGTTCGCCGCGATGCGTACACCGAGATCAGCGTCCTCGGTGACGTTGTACGGGTCCCACGCGCCGATGTGTTCGAGGACCGAACGTTTCAGATGATTCGACGTTCCGCCCAGCGGAATCGGGGCGTCACTCTGCATCAAGCCGGGCAACAGGAAGCTGAACCACAGGCCGTAATCCGCGGTGAACCACTTCGTCAGAAGGTTCTGGTTCTCGTTGTGGAAGGACAGCTTCGCCTGGACACACGCAACGTTGTCCGGTGAATCGGCGAACGCTGCGACGACCCGTCGCAGCTGAAGTGGGTCTGGCAGATCCTCCGCATCGAAGATCGTGATGATGTCCCCGGTCGCGAAATGAACGCCGTAGTTGCACGCCTTGGGTTTGGTCCTGGGTTCTGCTGCGGGAACGAGCAGGACCTGGACGTGATCTTCCATGTGATGTTGCTTGGCCGCTTCGATCGTGGCGAAGTCGTCTTCCTCGAGCAGGAGAAGGACCTGCAGCTTGGACGGCGGATAGTGGAGCTTGCGCATCGCTCCGATGAGGTCGCCGACGACCTCCGGCTCGTCGTAGGCAGGGACGAGAACGGTGTAGTTCGGCAGTTCGTCGTCGGGGATGGACAGCGCCTCGGCCTTGGAGACGGTGACGATCGCGTCGCGAGGCAGCCCCCGCCGGAAGATGAGAATGCGGTCGGCGATGGCGATCAGGTAGGTGAACGTGCATATTCCGGCCAACACCGCCAGGGTCACCGTGGTGAACAGGACCAGAAAGACGCCGGTTGTGGCGATCAGTCCGCCGAGTACCCAACGTTGCCACGGCACCAACGGAACGGCAGCCGACGCGAGTGGATCGGATTCGCGCAGTCCGTGAACGGCATCGTGGAGTGCGGCCGCGATGAACTCGTCACTGGCCTGCCCGGGCTTCATGGCGCCTGCTGAGCTGCGACGAGTGCGCGGCCAACGGTCTCGAGCAACGCACGGTCCTGGTAGTTCGGATTCGCGTCGGCGGTGACGGCATTGCCGCGCAGGAGCACGGTGAAGATGTTCGCGAAGAATGCCCCGCGCGACGCCTGCGGCTCCGGAAACGCCGCCGTCGCCCGGTGGTCGTCCACGGAGAAGATGCTGACGCGTTGGACAACGTGGGAATTCGCCCACTGAAAGGTGAGCTTGGTCCACGTGAGTAGTAGCTGTTCGTCCACCACGGTGTAGAGGCGCGCCGAAATTCCGTTCCCGAGAGCGACGGTCAGCGCAGGGCTCTTCCGGGTGCGCGACATCTCGTAGAGGCTGCCCTCGGGATAGCTCGACAGCGCAGCGCGATCGGTGGTGCTCAGCGAGTCGACCACGACGATGCGCGGCCGATCCTGGACGTCCCAGGCGTGCACCGGTTCCACCGCGACGAATCGCTGGCGCCGGAGTGTCGAGTCGGATCCCAAGTACCGGCTGACCCACGGGAAGGTTTCGGTGGCGGTTTCGATCCACCCGGCCGGCGTTTTCAGTGGCCGTCCCACGGCAATCGATGCCGGTGCGGGCCCGGTCGGTTGGGCTACCGGCGGCGGAAGCGGGACCAGATGCATCGCAATCGCCGCTCCGACGAGAGTGATCATCGGGCCGCGGACGCCGCGGGCAGTCGGAGAGGGCAACGGATCGGCGAAGCGGAGTCGACCGTGGGGGCGCAAGACGACCGCCGAGACCAGTACGGCCGCGACCACGGCGGGAATGGATTGCATGAGCGCCCGCGGTGGGTCGCTCATCAGGAGCGTGATCAGATTGAGCAATCCCGTTCCGATGACGGCGGTGGCGGCGGCGGCCGCCAGGGCGTCGCCGCGCGATGAGCCGACCGCGATCGCTGTCGCGATCGAGGCCATGGCCACCATGACGTACCCCGCGTTCACAGATTGACCGCCCACGGCGAGCACGAGGATTCGATACGGAAACGGTGCGAAGACGAAGACGAACAGCCACACCTGCCAGAAGCGGGCCAGCGGCCGTAGCCCGAACATGAGCACCGCGCCGCTGAGGACGAACACTCCGAGCGACCAGGCGTCGAGATGAATCATGCTGTAGTGGTCGGGATAGCGGGGTAGGAGCAACGCCTGTACGCCGATCGCGAGGCCGATGCCCATGCCTCCGACGATGACGTCGGCTTGACGGTCGTAGATCGGTAACGACTTCCACGGTCGCCGAGCGATGCCGATCAACGCGATGGCGGCCAGCACCGAGGCCGCATAGATGTAGGTGATCATCGAGCCTTGGCGAGACTCGGCAATCAGTCGTTCACCGGATTTCTGTGCTGCAACCGACCAACACACGGCGAGAACGATCCAGCGAACCGTCGTGTCTGCCGCACCGCCGAGGTGCCGTTGTTCGTTGACCCCGGTCGTCACCGTCGAGTCCGGCCGGGCGAACGACGGTTCCGAACCAGGACGAATCCGACCGCCAGACACGTCGCCACGGCGAGCGCCACGCCCGCAATCGCGATGTTCCGAACGAGCGGACTCGCGTTCTCTTCCGGAATCTCCGTGGGAGACCGGTCATTGAGGGACAGCATTTGCATCGGCCGGCCCCGGGGTTCGAAGAGAACGTCGCCCGTGAGCCGCTCCCACAGCGCCGGGTCCGCGTCGAGCTGTCGGAGGATGTCGTCAACCAGGTCAGGAGCCTTTGTCGACGTCGCCGCCAGAATCATTCGATGCCCGGTCCAGGCCGCCTGCAATGACCCGAAGGACACGCCCGGCAGCACTTGCATGTCGGTGGCCCCCTCGTTCGTGAGGACTTTCAGCGTGCTTACTTCGACCTCGGTGAGCGGAAGGGGAATCGAGCGGGGTATTCCGCCGTTTGCGGCGATCAGGATGGCAGGAAGGTCGCTGACGACAGCCGCATCGAAGTCGACGACTTGCGGAATAAGCGGAGCGTCGCTCAGGCGTTGCAGGCCCGAAATGAGTGAAACGGCGCGCCGGGTGTCGTCGAATCCGCCATCTGCGAGTCCGACATCCACGCGCGGCAGCAGACCTTGCGGCAATGCGCCGAATCCACCCGGACGTGGTTCGTCGGTCGACTCGGTGTGCACTTCACTCGCGGGATCGATCTCCAACGTGATCGGATTGTCGAGGCCACAGCCGGCACTTGGGCCGGCCTGGTCGAACCGTACGGAGACCGTGGTGAATCGACCGAGCAGGTCGTTGGGGATGTGTATCGACCGGGAGAAGTGTCCGTCACCCGTCGCCGGCCACGAATCGAGTTCGCGGTTGCCGATCAGGACAACGAGGCGACCGCTGCTCGATGCGGGCGGGGGAGTGTACGACCCGCGCAGGTCGAGGGTGACATTGCGGACTGGTCGGCCGAAACGCGTCTGATCGAGCCCGATGTCGACTGTTGCATGCAGAGGCGCGGTGACGCTGAGGTTGACCTCACCGAGATCCTGCAGTGTGGCACGCGTCGGTGCGATCTGGGATCGCGCCGCGAGGTCGCCCGCGGCAGCCCGCGGAGTCACTGCCAAACGGGCGAGGTCACTGGTGAGCAGCCGGACCTGGTCAGTGAGCGCCTCGCCGTGGCCGGCGAGTCGAAGCAACGGCGCCGGTCCGTCAGACCGCAGTTCCACGAACGGCTGGGGCTCATCCGTGACCGCGATCTGCCGTTCGAGGGGAGCCGAGGGGTGGTCAGCCACGATCTGTCCGGGCTGGAACGAATGCGTCTCCACCAGGACCGGCTGTGGGCGATATTGCGAGACCAGGTCCGCGACCAGTTGCAGCGCCGCCTCGGTTTCGGACGCCTTGGGCGACGCCGGCACATAGACCGACACCTTCTGCAAAACCGGCGGCAGAAATTCGGCGACGACCGTGGGTGGTGCATCCACCCCGCTGTAGACCGTCTTCAGGTCGACAAGCCGGACCGCCGGCGTGAACCGATCGAGCAGGCACGGGCCATCGGCGACGACGCGGGTTCGCAACTCGAACGTCGCGTGGCCATCCACCACCGGCACTCCGGCCAACGGTATCGACACGCGAGTGCCGAGTGTTTGCGGGAGGTCGATTCGGGCCAGCAGTCGGCCCTTGTCGAGAACGTCGATCGATCCGCGACTGACGCCGGGCGCAAGCTCGACAGCTGCGTCCAGTGCTATTGCCGTCATGCCGTTCGCGACCGCCACCGACAGGGTGGCGGTGTCCGATATGTTCCAGAAGTCGAGATTCGGGGGGAGTCCCAGACTCCAAGTCGGTAAAACGAACGCTAGCGGATCCCCAGGTTCTGCTAGCGCCGCAATAGGCGACGTGGTGGCCGCGGTTACCACGAGAAATGCGACTGCACCAACGCGGCAAATTCGTGACAACACCAATAAAGGCTACCGCGGCAACATGTTTCACTATGTGCAGTTTCTCCGATGGTAGCCGAACAAACGAGCGGTGAACGCCGTCCGAAAGTGCTCAGCGCCGGCGGTACGGATACTTCGTTTGTGTGTGTATTTCGGCGAACAGTGGGTCTGCCGGACCGATGTCGTAGGTGCATTCGGTGAGTCGCGGATCTGGGACGTAAGCCCACACGAGTCCGCCCGCGGTACCGGCAGCTCGTTGACCGGACATCGTCTTGGACAGGGCGACCCGACGGTCTTCGAGGGACCTGCAGCTACCGGCGACCGCCCCGATCTCGGCAACCAGAAGCGGTTTGCTCAGCTGTCGAGCCTGCCGGAGCCGAGCGGCGAGTCCGCTCGACGCGTCGCCCGGCAGGACCGTCCCGGAGTCGAAGTAATCGTGATAGCTCAACACATCGACATAGCGAGACCTGCCGACGGTGACGTAATCGCCCGCGCTCGTCCCACACTGGTTACCGCCGAGGAAGCCCGCGAAGATCAAGCGACGCGGGTCAGCCGATCGCACGAGGACTCCGGCATCGTCCGCAAACCTGCGCATCAGCGTCGCCGCGTCGGCGGGACATGACCGCTGGGTGCACTCCAGGTCGAGACAGACGCTCGGTTCGGGCTCGCCGATCAGTTCCCATCCGGCGACCACCGGCGACGAGCGATATCGCGCGACCGCGATCGATACCCAGTCGGCGTAGCTGACCAGTTGGCCGGTACCGGGGCTCAGTCTTCGCCAACCATCGACGTACCACAACCGCTGCTTGAACACCTGGTCGTCACACCGACCGTCCTGCGGCGACAGCACGGGCAGGATCAGCCGCCTCGCACGCTCGGCGGCCCGGAAGACCGCATCCGCCGCGGAGAAGTCAAAGGACTGCGATTTCTTGTCGATCACCAGATGCTGAAACAGATTGAACCGAATGAGCGCATGCGGCGGGGTGGCGGCAAAGAAGGCATCGAGATCGACTTGTGCACCACAGCCCTCGTTGAGCGCGTAGCGCGTGAGGAGTTCGGGGGCATTGATACCCGCCGGCCACCAATCCACGCCGTTGAGTCGCAGGGTCGTCCCCTGGGCCGTCACGACCGGCACGGCCGGAGGCGCTGACGCCGTGAGGCCGAACATCGTGAGGAGTAATGCGACGATGACCACGAGCAAGGACGATCGCCTCTGCTCCCACTTCACCATATCGCGCACCCCCGGGCTTGCGGCAAGACCCCCACTGTGCCGCACAATCGTGACCCTACGGCTTCGGCCTGCGCAAACGCAGTCACCCGACAGCCTGGATTGGGGGGCGCATGTCAGATCGAGAGTACGAAGACGAGTTGCGGTCCGAGCGAGAGTACGTGGCCGACCTCTATGCACGACTCGATGCCGAGCGCGCTCGGGTCGGCGCGAAATTCTCCGATGCCTTGCGCGAACACGGCGGCACGCTCATCGAGCGGGACGTCGAAGTCCGCACACTGGGGCGGGAAGTGCAGCGACTCGACGTCGCCGACAACGGCCTGTGCTTCGGCCGCCTCGACGCGCTGACTGGCGAACGTTCGTACGTCGGGCGGATCGGCATCTACGACGAAGCGAATGAGTACGAGCCGCTGCTGCTCGACTGGCGAGCACCGGCCGCCCGACCGTTCTACGTGGCGACGGCAATATCGCCGGAGAACATGCGACGTCGCCGGCAGTTCCACAGTCAGGGCCGAGAGCTCGTCGACTTCAGCGACGAGGTGTTCGGGCATCCCGGTGGCGGCGAACGCGGAGACGCCGCCCTGCTCGCGGCGGTCAACGCCCCGCGTGGCGAGGGGATGCGCGACATCGTCGCGACGATCCAAGCTGAGCAGGACGAGATCATTCGGCTCAGCCACAACGGCGTCGTGGTCATCGAGGGCGGCCCTGGTACCGGAAAGACGGTCGTCGCGCTGCACCGCGTCGCGTACCTGCTGTACACGTACCGGGAACGCATGGAAAAGCACGGCGTTCTCGTCGTCGGACCGAACAAGGCGTTCATTCGACACGTCGGACGGGTGCTCCCGTCGCTCGGTGAAACGAGCGTCGTCTTCATGACGCCAGGGGACTTCCTGCCGGGGATGCACGTGACCACCGAGGACGCCCCGGCGGTCGCTCGCCTCAAAGGTTCGCTCAACATGGTGACCGTTCTCAAGCGCGCGGTCGCGAACCTGCAGCGACTGCCGGAGGACCCGATTCCGATCCAAGTCGGCGGCGTCAGTCTCCGGATCGACGACGACACCGCGGAGTGGGCGCGCGACGAAGCCCGGAACACCGGTCTGCCGCACAACGAAGCCCGCGCAAAATTCCGCGAGATCATCACCTACGTCCTCACCGAGCGCGCGATCGGCCGCCTCGGTCGGGGCTGGTTGTCTCGCGAGAATCGCAAAGAGTGGGAGGACATGCGGTCGTCGTTGATCGCAGAACTCGCCGCATCGGACACATTCACCTCGATGCTGGACCGGCTGTGGCCGGTATTGAAGCCGGAAACCTTTCTGGCCGAGCTCTATTCGAACCGAAGCCGACTTCGGGCGGCCGGTGCCGACGACGCGTTGTGGCGCGAAGACGGTGCCGCGTGGACGGTCTCGGACGTTTCGCTCATCGACGAGCTCATCGAGATCATCGGACGCGATCCCGCCGATGATGCGGCCGCGGCCCGCGAGCGCGCGACCGCGATCGAGCACGCCAAGGACGTCATGGACATGATGGTCACTCGCCAGGACAACATGGATGGCGAAGGCATGCAGCTGTTCGCGAACGAGATCATGGACGCCGAGCGCCTGGCCGAGCGGTTCGTGGAACGCGACACCCGCGACGTCGCCGAACGCGCGGCGTCGGACCGCGACTGGACGTATCGGCACGTGGTGGTGGACGAGGCACAGGAACTGTCCGAGATGGACTGGCGCGTCCTCATGCGCCGCTGCCCGACCAAGTCGTTCACCATTGTCGGCGATCTCGCACAGCGTCGTTCGTCGGCCGGTGCGACGTCGTGGGGAACGATGCTCGAGCCGCACGTCCCCGGTCGCTGGGCTTACCGGACGCTGACCATGAACTACCGCACGCCGGCGGAGATCATGGCGGTGGCCGCCGAGCTTCTCGCGTCGTTCGCCCCGGGTGTCGAGCCGCCGGAGTCGGTCCGATCGAGTGGCGTCCAGCCATGGTCGCGACAGGTTTCCGAAAGCGAGATTCCCGCTGCGATCGATCAATTCGTCGCCGAAGAAGCGGAGCGGGAGGGCACGAGCATCGTCATCGGGCCGGTTGGTTTCCCGGGAACGGTTCCCGCTTCGGAAACGAAGGGTCTGGAGTTCGATTCGGTTCTCGTTGTCGAACCGGAACAGATCATCACCGAAGGCGAACGGGGTGCGGCCGAGTTGTACGTGGCACTGACGCGAGCCACGCAGCGCCTCGGCGTACTGCACGTCGGCCCGCTGCCGGATTCGCTTGGCGGTCTGGCGGTTTCCGGCCGTTGACCCGTCGGTGGCGCTGCGGACCGGATCCGCAGCGCCACCCAACCGGGATCAGTTCAGCAGCCAGTCATTCGGCGAGAAGAGTTCGAAGTGCGCGGCTTCGGCGGGCACGCCCATATCGAGCAACTGGCCCCGAACATGCTGCAGAAATCCCGGTCCACCACACAGGTAGTACTGGGCCGTTCGGGGGAGTCCGAGGGAGCGCACGTCAAGTGCCCCAGCACCGCTCGAGTCGTACCAGAATTCGACCGTTGCGTTCGGCAGGTCCTCCATCAGCTCCAGCATCCGGTCACGCAGCGGGTGTGTTTCTGGTGCGGTGTCGGCGTGGACGACCCATACCGATCGCTCGCAGTCATGTGCAGCGAGATGAGCGAGTATTCCGGCGATGGGCGTGACTCCGATGCCTGCCGAGATCAATACCAGCGGGCCGCGGTCGTCGTCATCGACAACGAGGTCGCCGAATGGGAGCGTCACGTCGACTTCGGTACCCGGCGTTGCGTGCGTGCCCAGCCAGTCCGAGACCTCGCCAACTCGGCGCGCAGCGAACGTGTAGCGCCCGTCGCCGGTTGCGGCGTTGATCAAGCTGTATTGGCGAAGCTGGCGCGCGCCGTCCTCGAGCGGCACTCCCACGGAGATGTACTGACCCGCATCGAAATCGGGGAGCGGGCAGGAGGGGTCCGCAGACTCGATCGTCACCACGACGGCGCCCGCCGGATCGTCCGAGCGCGACGTGACGACCGCCCGCCGGAACACGTCTCCCGGTTCGACGGCCGAGTCGACGTACAACTGCTTCTCGAAGTCGATGAGCAGGTCGGCCATCAGCCAGTAGACGCGGTCCCACGCTTCGGCGATCGCGGGCGTGACCACATTCGCGCCCAGAACCTCGACGATCGCACCGAACAAGTGCTCGTGAACCACCTCGTACTGGTCCGCGGTGACGCCCAGCGACGCGTGCTTGTTTCCGATGCGCCCCAGCATGTCGGCGGGGTTGGGTAGAGACGGGTCGATCAAGTGTGTGGCGAAGGTGGCGATAGAAGCCGCCAGGGCTCGTTGTTGAGAACCCTGCGCCTGGTTGCCGCGATTGAACAAGTCGGTCTGAAGCGTCGGATGCGCAGCGAACAGCCGACCGTAGAACGTCCGCGTGATGGCGTCGATGTTCGCTCCGATCACAGGAAGAGTGGCACGGATGACGTCGGCGTGGACCGGGTCCAGGGTCGGCTTCGGCGAAAGGGAACGGTCACTCTTCATCGGAACTCCTCGGCAACTCGGTGGGTACTGCGGTCACACGCTACGTACCGCACCGCCGAAAGCCTGCACTCGAAGCGGGTGGCCGGAATCATGCCGCTGAACTGCAGTTTCTCTACCTGCGACGTCTGTCTTTGGTCCCGGAAAATTGAGTACTTAGGTCCCCGGACTGAGTTGCCGATCAGAAGACGGTGGTGAGGTGGAATCATGCCAACTAAGCCCCGCCTACTCAGAGGTCGCCCATGAGATATCGCGATTGCCCCACCGCCGAGGTTTCCGAACGCATCACGGGCAACTGCGCCGACATCTGGGCAGCAGTCACCGATATCTCGTTTCCCATCCAGTTCTCTGCCGAGCTGTGGAAGGTCGAGTGGCTCGACGGCGCTGATCACGTGGAAGTCGGCGCCCGGTTCCGCGGTTTCAACCGCAACCCGGCACTCGGCGAATGGCACACGAACTGTCAGGTCATCGAACTCGAGCCCGAACGCCGCTGGGTGTGGCAGGTCGACGGCGAAGGCGCGCCGATGGCGACCTGGGGCTTCGAAATCGACCCCACGAGCGACGGTGCGATCGTGCGGCAATGGGCGCGAATGGGGCCGGGCCCGAGTGGACTGACGTTCGCGATTCGTGCGATGCCGGACAAGGAAGCGCGCATCGTCGCGGGTCGGCTCGATCAGTGGAGGCAGGGTATGGCCGCCAACCTGGCCGGGCT
This sequence comes from Nocardiaceae bacterium, assembly GCA_021372355.1. Classification (GTDB taxonomy): domain Bacteria; phylum Actinomycetota; class Actinomycetes; order Mycobacteriales; family Mycobacteriaceae; genus Smaragdicoccus. The sequence goes on from JAJFUQ010000183.1 coordinate 35,456, forward strand.
CAAGGCGTTGATCGAAGGATGACCGGCTTGCGCGTCGGGGTGATGATCGAGCCGAGGCTTCCGGGCGCAGTGGAATTCGCACAGGAAGCCGAGCGGCTCGGCGTCACCTCGCTGTGGGTGCCGGAGGTGTGGGGCTACGACGCCCTCACCGGCCTCGCATTCCTTGCGGCGCACACGACGTCGATCGAACTCGGTACGTTCGTCGTGCAGCTCGGCTCGCGGTCACCCGCGATGCTGGCCACGTCCGCGCTGAGCATTCAGCAATTGTCCGGTGGGCGCTTCAACCTCGGGATCGGCGTTTCCGGGCCCCGGGTCATGGAGGGCTGGCACGGCGTCCGGTTCCACAAACCGGTGCAGACCACGCGAGAGACGATCGAGATCATCCGGATCATCGAACGCGGCGACCGGCTCGTTCACGACGGCGAGATCTACCCGCTCCCGCTGCCGAACAGTTCCGGCGCCGCGCTGCGTCCGCTGGTGACGCCGCAACACGTGCCGGTCTACGTCGCCGCAATGGGACCGGCGAACCTACGGCTCACCGGCGAGCTTGCCGACGGCTGGCTCGGAAACGCCTTCATGCCCGAACTCGCCGACGTCTTCCTCGGACCGCTGTACGAAGGTGCCGAGAGCGCCGGACGGAGTCTCGACGACGTGACTCTCGTGGCTCCGGTCGCGGTCGATTTCACCGACGATCCCGGCATTGCACGCCAGCACGCGGAGGGCTACGCCTTCACCATCGGATCGATGGGCGCCGGCGGCCGCAACTTCTACAACGACGCGTTCACCCGGCTCGGTTTCGGAGCCGAGGTCAAAAAGGTCGCGGAACTGTGGCAGTCCGGTGATCGAGAAGCGGCCAAGCACGCCGTCCCGATCGAACTTGGGAGGCAGACGAATCTGGTCGGAACGCCCGCCGAAATCAGCGCGCGTATAGCCCTGTACGAACAGTCGGGGATCGACGTGCTCTTGGCCAAACTCGACGGACCATGGGAGAAGCAGCTCGACACTCTCGATCAACTGATGGCCGCGGTGGCCGCATGACCGCGCGATCGAGGCAGCTCATTCGGTCCGCCTACGGTGCGACCGCGGCCGAAGCGTTCCTGATCATCGCGATCATCACGATCCTGGCGACCCGCTCGTATCTGCATTTGACGGGCTATCCGCAGATCGGCGGCGGAAATCTGCACATCGCGCACGCCCTCTGGGGTGGCGCGCTCATGATGACCAGTCTCATCATCGGATGGCTGTTCATCGGCTTCGGCGTCCGTGCCACCGCCGTGGTGCTCGGCGGCATCGGACTGGGATTGTTCCTCGATGAAGTCGGAAAGTTCGTCACCAAGGACAACGACTACTTCTACGGTCCGTCCGCGGAGATCATGTACATCCTCGTGGCCGGGGTGCTGGTGCTCAATCGGATCATTCGCGATCTGCGGCCGCCGAGCGCCCGCGAGTTTCTCGCGAACGCCGCGGAGATCGCCGCGCAAGGCATCGTGCAAGGAATGCCCCAAGCACGGCGAGAGTGGGCGCACGGACTTGCACAGGCCGCCGAAGACGCCGGGGCGGACCCGGCGTCGGTCGCCCACGTGCGCGGACTCATCGATCTGTGTGGTCCCGGTGACGGCAAGCTCGCCAGCCTCAAGAACACGGCAATCGGTTGGATTCCGGCCTGGACCCGAAGTCACCGCTGGATCCCGGTCGTCGGCTGGCTGATGGTTCTGACGGCCGGACTCGGGGTCGCGTTCGGCGCGATCGGGGCGGCGCTCGGCGGCTATTTCTACGAAGACCGCCGCGTGCATTTCGAGTTGGCCGGGATGTCCGTTGCGACCGCGTTGCTGCTGCTCAGTGCGACGATCACGCTGGCGTTGTCGCTGCCGGCGATGATCGCACTGCGTCGTACGGACAAGGTGTGGCCGCTGGAACTGCTGCAAGCCGCAGCGCTGTCGTTCACAACGCTCAACGCGCTCGTCGAGTTCGCCACCGATGGCTTCGCCGCGGTCGGAAACCTCATGATCGGGCTCGCCGCAGTCGGCATCATCACGTACCAGGTTCGCCAGCGACGAGAGCTCGCCGCGGGCGAAGTAGTGGTGAATCAGTCGGCCTCGGCCAGGATGTAGCCGATGTAGACGTTCGGCACCCCGGCGTCGATCCACGTTGCGACCTTGTAGTTGTCCGCGGTTTCTCCCATGACGCCGGAACCGTAGGCGTTGGCGCCCAGGTAGTTGTTGGCCGAGTTGAAGTGGGCGACGTTTCCGGTTTCGCCCACGTCGTAGGAGATCGAGATGGGCATGGTCGGCGACGAGGTGTTGGCGACTGCGGTCACGATGACGGTCTTCCCGGGGTCGAGCGCTTCTCGCGGTGCGACGACCCAGTGGCCGTTGGGGTTGTCCGACCGGACGAGCCACATCGTCTGGTCGGTGTAGTTGGAGATCTTCAATGTGGTGGTGGGTACGGCGAAGATCCGGCGGCGGGTTTTGGTGATGATCATGGGATCGGTCCTTTCGGGAGTTGCTTTTCGCTGCCCTTACGGTCCCGCTTTCAACGCCCTGGACCCGTCCGCCAAAACATGGATTCACCAGCGGAGACGCCGTTCCTCCGATCGGTGGATGCGAAACGAAATACGCTGTGACAAGACCAATTCCGATCCCAGGAGTCGGCATGTCGCGGCCGCAGACCCCCGTACACCCGAAGTCGATCATTGCGGCGATTTCCCTCGCCCTGTTCTGCATTCAGATCGACTACTTCGCGATGAACCTCGCGCTGCCACGCATGGCGGACGATCTCTCGTCGTCGAGCACGGATCTGCAGTGGGTCATCAGCGCCTACATGCTGGCGCTGGGCGCATTCATGGTGCCCGGCGGTCGCGTGGGCGACATCTACGGCCGTCGACGCGTTCTGTTGATCGGGATCGGCCTCTTCGGTCTGGCGTCCATACTGTGCGCCCTCGCCCCGAACGTGGGGTTTCTCGTGGCGTTCCGAGTCGTGCAGGGGCTGGGCGCCGCACTCGTCTTTCCCGTCTCGGTGAGCGTGCTGACCAACGCGTTTCCCGCCGGCGAGGCTGGCAAGACGATCGGATTGTGTTACGGGATAGCGGGTTTGGGGAACGCAGCAGGACCGCTCGTCGGCGGATTCCTCACCGCGGAACTGAGTTGGCGGTGGATCTTCTGGCTCAACGTCCCGCTCACCCTGGTGGCTCTCGCCATCGTGGCGGTGCGCGTAGTCGAGTCCACTGACGCGACCGCCTCGAAACGCATCGACATCGCCGGGCTGGCCTTGATCACCACGGGCATCGGGCTGTTCACTCTCGTGTTCGACCGGGCGACGTCGTGGGGTTGGGTGTCAGTACAGACCCTGGGACTCTTCGGCGCTGCGGTGTTCTTGCTTGCGGCATTCGTCGTGGTCGAGAACCGGATCGAACAGCCGCTCGTCGACCTGAGCCTGCTTCGACAGTCGCGCTTCACCATTCTCGTCGTGGCCGGCGCGGTCGCGAACATCTCTTACGCCGTCACGGTTTTCGGCTCGACGCTCGCGCTGCAGCAAGGCCGCGGAATGGGCCCGCTCGAAGCCGGCCTCGTCTTCCTCGGGCCATCGATCGGCGCCGCCCTCGGTGGGCCGGTGTCGGGGCGCCTGGGCGCACGAATCCCGCACATGATCGTGATGGGCGGGGATTGCATCGTGGCGGCCGTCGCGGAGTTCGTGCTCGGTTCGGTCCACGCGCTACCCGCATACGTCGCCGCTCTGACGGCCACCGGATTCACGCTCGGACTGATCTATGCGTTCACGACCGTCGCCACCCAGTCCGTTGTGAGTCCGGCGAGAGCAGGCGAAGCGGCCGGGGTCACGCTCACCGTGATCGTCACGCTGGCGGGCGTGGGCATTGCCGTCGCGAGCACGGTGATCGAGATGCTCGAATCGCAGGGGTCATCGCTGGAGACCGCGGTGGGACGCATTCTCCAGGTTCTCGCGCTGGGTTTGTTGCTTGCCGGTGCTGCGGTTCTCGCTGCGAGCCGATCTCGCCGCTAGCCGTTTCCGGTTGCGTCGAGCGCGAACCACAGGACGTTCGCGGGGTCGTTGTCGCCGCGCTTCCACATCGCCGGCCCGAGGAACATGCCCGGCGCCACTTCACGCAGTTCGTCGTGGATCTTGCGGATGAACCACGGATTCCCGGGCTGCTCGTAGTCCAGCACGATCGTGTCGGCACCATCGATCACTGACGGCTGCACGCGGGTGGCGAACGGGAACCAGTCCATCGTCACGCCGAGGCCGATGCGGTTGATTCCGACGCCGCTCGACTCGTCGCCGGCGGTGAGAGTCTTTCCGTCCCAGGGAAACACCGGAAGTTTCGAGGCCAGTGAGAGCAACCCGGCGAGCGGAGTCTTGTCGACCCCGCGAACGGCCAGCATGCGCCCCTTCGGCTTGTTGTCGAGAACTCCGATATCGGCCGGAACGCTGCCCGCCCGATAGAGAGCATCGAGTTCTTCGAAACTCTTGGCGGACAGATCATCGAGGGTCAGTGCGCTCACGTTGTTCAACCTCCTGCAGACGGTGACGTAGCTGAGGGCCATACTTCGCCGTCACCGTGGGTCGCGTTCGTCGAACTGCGCAAACGAACGTCAACGTTGTTTGTGGGCACAAAGAACATGCGGCGGCGCCGCAGAATCTGCTCGCCACGAGACGTCTGCGCCGTACCCGGCGAGCAGGTCCGGCGCGCTGCGATCGGCGACGATTCGGAATCCGTGCCGACGGAGGAGTGCTCCCATCGCCTCGGGCGTGAAGTAGCTCAGCCAAGGCTCGCCGACGGCGGCCACGCGCGCGGCCCGCTCGTTGAGGGACTGCGCACCGCTCGGGCCCGCGGGCGGGAGATAGTCGACGATCAACCACACCGGACCGTCGTGTGCGGCGACGTACTCGAGGGTGCTCGCTACCGCTGGTTCGGTGAGGTACATCGTCACCCCGAGCCACACGAAAACCGTGGGGACACTGCGGTCCAACCCAGCCTCGGCGAGTCGGTCGGCAAGGTCGTCGGTCTCGAAGTCGACCGGAACGAAATGCAGCGATTCCGGAATCTCGATCTCGGCCTTGGCGAGATGACGGCGCTTCCATTCCTGCGTCGCCGGGTGGTCGACCTCGAACACCGTGATACCCGCCGATCCATGCCGGTAGCCGAAGGTATCGAGGCCGGCGCCCAGGATGACGACCTGCCCGTCCGTCAATTCCTGTGCGATGACGTCTTCGGCGAAACGTGCCCGCGACACGACCAGCAACCGGCGAATTCGCGCCCACTCGGGATCGGTGGCACTGCCCAGAGTCGCGGCCTCGCGTTCGAGGACGTCATCCTCGGCAGCCCCGAGGAGTCGGTTGGCGAGATGGTCGTTCAGAATCTTCGGTTCGTCGACGAAGTGGTGATAGGCACGCGCGTATGCCGTCGCCAACGCCGTCCGGCTCGGCCCTGCCTCTTCAACCGCCACGGGCTAACAACCGATCAATTCGAGGCGCAGCGTCCGGCGCTCGGCTGGGATCGGCAGGGCGGCCGCGTCGGAGGTCCGGATCGGCCGCGGCCCGCGTGGAATCCGGCTTCCGCTCCCGCCACCGCGCCCTCGGTAAACCAGCAGACCAGCGCTTTTGTCCGGGACGGCGTCGAGCGCCGCGTGGATCGCCGGCAGTTGGCGGAAGGCCTCCGCGTCTTCGTCACTGGTGAACTCGAACTCGACGACGAACCCCCAGCGGTGCTCGTGGGTGTACCAATTTCGCGCGCGGTTGGTGAGGGCAGCCTCGATGAGTGCGGCGCTATGAGCGCGCCACCACTGATGACCCGGGAACGGCCCGTCGAAGACTTCGACGGTCAGCCAACTATCGCTCACGATTCGACGGTACGCCGACATGTGTGAAGCGGGCCATGGCTTCTTCCCCCTTCACCATATCGCGCGGGTGGGGGCTTGCCGCAAGGCCCCGGTCATGCCGCACAATCGCTGCCTATGCCGACGCACGAGGGGGACTCATGTTCGATGTGATCGTTGTCGGTGGGGGACCGACGGGTTTGATGCTGGCCGGCGAGCTACGGCTCCACGGCGTGAATGTGCTTGTGTTGGAAAAGGATGCCGAGCCGACGATCTTCGTCCGCGCACTCGGCCTGCACGTCCGCAGCCTCGAGATCATGGCGCAGCGCGGAATTCTGGACCGATTCCTCGCGGAGGGCACCGAGTATCCGCTCGGTGGATTCTTCGCCGCCATCCCGAAGCCGAAGCCAACGGGCCTCGACACCGCGCACGGCTTCGTCCTCGGCTTGCCGCAGCCCAAGATCGACCGACTCCTCGCCGAGCACGCGGTCGAGTCGGGCGCCGAGGTCCGGCGCGGGTCCGAAGTGGTCGGGCTGAGCCAGGACGCCGACGGCGTGACCGTCGAACTGGCCGACCGAACCCACCTTCGGGCGCGCTACGTCGTCGGCTGCGACGGTGGCCGCAGCGCTATTCGCAAGCTCGTCGGCATCGACTTTCCGGGTGAGCCGAGCCGGGTCCAAACGCTGCTGGGTGAGATGAGCGCCGACATGCCGTGGCCGGAGATCGCGGCGATCGTCACCGAGGTCCGCAAGAAGGAGCTGCGATTCGGGCTCGCACCTTTTGGAGAGGGCGTCTATCGCGTCGTCGTGCCGGCGTCCGATCTGATTCATGACCGCACCGTCATGCCGACGCTCGACGACTTCAAGAAGGAGTTGCACGCCCACGCGGGTACCGACTTCGGCGTGCATTCGCCGCGCTGGATGTCCCGGTTCGGTGATGGCACGCGTCTTGCCGAGCGGTACCGAGCCGATCGCGTGCTGTTGGCCGGCGACGCGGCGCATGTGCACCCGCCCACCGGAGGCCAGGGGCTCAACCTCGGCATCCAGGATGCGTTCAACCTCGGGTGGAAGCTCGCCGCGGCGGTCAACGGATGGGCGCCTGACGGACTGCTCGACACCTACGAAATCGAACGACATCCGGTCGCTGCGTCCGTGCTCGACAACACGCGCGCTCAGATGGTGCTCATCTCCTCGGATCCGGACGCGCAGTCCGTGCGTCGTCTGGTGTCCGAGCTGATGGACTTCGACGAGGTCAGCCGGTATCTGACCGAGAAGATCACCGCCATCTCGGTGCGCTACGACTTCGGTGAGGGTCACGAACTGCTCGGACGTCGGCTCCGAGACATCGCGCTGAAGGAGGGCAGCCTCTACGACCTCATGCACGCCGGGCGCGGACTTCTGCTCGATCAAACCGGAGGACTCTCGGTCGCGGGCTGGGGCGATCGGGTCGACCACGTCGTCGACGCGAGCGACGAACTCGAGGTGCCCGCAGTCTTGCTGCGTCCCGACGGCCACGTGGCCTGGGCGGGGGACGATCAACAAGATCTTCGTCAGCACCTCGCAAAGTGGTTCGGTAGTTCGGCCGATTAGACAAGATGGGCGGGTGACCGAACAAGTTCGTCAGGCCCTCGACGCGGTACTCCCGTCCGTCCGCGCAGACCTCGAGGCACTCGTTCGAATCCCCAGCGTCAGTGCACTTCCGGAGCATGCGGCAGACGTGCAGCGATCCGCGGAAGCGGTTGCCGACCTGTTTCGGCAGGAAGGGCTCGACGTCCAGATTCTCACGGCCGATGGCGGCGCTCCGGCAGTAGTGGCCCGGCGGCCGGCGCCGGCTGGAGCGAAGACGGTTCTGCTCTACGCCCATCACGATGTGCAGCCGACCGGCAAACGCGAGGACTGGACGACCGAGCCCTTCGAGCCCACCGAGGTCGGTGCGCGCCTCTACGGGCGCGGGGCCGCCGATGACAAGGCCGGAATCGCGGTCCACTTGGCGGCGATCCGGGCTCTCGGCGACGACCTCGCGGTCGGCGTGACCGTGCTCGTCGAAGGGGAGGAGGAAGTCGGGTCGCCGACGTTGGCCGCGTTCCTCGCGGCACATTCGGAACTGCTCCGCGCTGATGCCATCGTGATCGCCGACTCCGGCAACTGGGATATCGGCGTTCCGGCGTTGACGACGAGTTTGCGTGGTCTCGTCGACGGGATCGTAGAGATCCGCACCCTCGATCACGCTGTGCATTCCGGCATGTGGGGTGGCCTCGTTCCGGACGCCGTCACCGCGCTGATCCGTCTGCTCGCGACACTCCACGATGGTGAGGGCAATGTTGCCGTCGCCGGTCTGCACAGCGGACCCGCCGCTGCGGTCGACTACCCGGTAGAGCGCCTGCGCGCCGAGAGCGGAATCCTCGACGGCGTCGAATTCATCGGGTCGGGGACGGCCGTTGAACGTTTGTGGACCAAACCCGCGATCGCGGTGGTCGGCTTGGACGTCACGCCGGTCGCGCAGGCGAGCAACACCCTCAGCGCCGGTGCCCGGGCCAAGATCTCGGTGCGGCTCGCGCCCGGTGACAATGCCGAGCGAGCACTCGCCGCCGTGCGGTCGCATCTCGAGAAACACGTCCCGTGGGGCGCGAAGGTCACGTTCACGCCCGGCGACGCGGCGGAACCCACCTCGATCGATCCGGTTGGTCCGATCTACGACGTGGCACGGGGAGCATTGCGCGACGCGTGGGACGGCACCGAGCCCATCCATATGGGCGTCGGCGGCTCGATTCCGTTCATCGCGGCCTTCCGCGAAGCATTCCCCGGGGCAACGGTTCTCGTCACGGGCGTGGAGGATCCAGATACCCGCGCACACGGCGCGAACGAAGGATTGCACCTCGCGGAATGGAAACGCGCGTGTCTTGCGGAGGCCTTCCTGCTTGCGCGGCTCGGTGCCAAGGACTACGGGTGATCTATGGGTGATTCACTGTCGGCGACCGACCGGGCGACCCTGACCGCCGAAAAGGGCAACGTCAACATGACCGTCGGCGGATTGGTTCTCACCGACGCCGGTCCCGGGGTCACCTACGACGCCTTGGTGCGACGCATCGATGAACGCATTCACCTGCTTCCGCGCTACACCCAACGATTGCAGGAGTCGTGGTTCGGCGAGCGCCACCCGACCTGGGTCGAAGACGAGAACTACGACACCCATTGGCACGTGCATTCCACGCACGTGACGAGCGAGGCCGAACTCGCGCGATACGTCGGCAAGCAGATGTCCGCGCGCCTCGACCGCTCGCGTCCGCTGTGGGAGTTGCACGTCATCGAAGGTCTACCCAACAACCAGTCGGCCGTGCTGGTGAAGATGCACCACGCCCTCGTCGACGGGATGAGCGCGGTCGGCGTCTTCATGGTGCTCATGGACATGACACCCGAGCCGCAGCCGGTCCCGCCGGCTGCCGAACCGGAAACCGAACCCCGGCAGCACTCGAAGCTGTACCACTATTTCGCCCGGATTCCGTTGAAGAACCTCAACCTGACGCAGCGGATCGCGGTCACCGCGACCGAATGGATGCTCGACCGGGCGCTGGACCCGCGACAAGCCGAAAGCGACCTGCGGCATGCCACTGCGCTGGTGCGCGCACTGCAGAAGCTGCGCTCCTCGGCTGCGCCGTTACCGTTCAACAAGCCGATCAGCGCCAACCGTTCCTTCGCGTGGACCACCGCACCGCTGGATGGACTCAAACGGGCCGGAAAAGCGAGCGGTGGAACGGTGAATGACGCCATTCTGTCGGCCGTTTCCGGCCAGATCGCGCGCTATCTCGAAGCCGCAGGTTTCGACCTGGCGAACCTCGAGCAGGACCCCGTCGCGCTCGTGCCGGTGTCCGTACGCCCGCCGGGTGATGCGTCGGGTGGTAACCGGATCGCCGTCGTCTTCGTCGACCTGCCGGTTTCCGAACGGGATCCCGCGAAGCGGATCGAACTGATCTCCGAGCGTATGCGCAAAATCAAAGGGTCGGCCGAAGTGATCGCCGGATCGGTCGCGCTCGACATGACCGGCGTCGTTCCGCCGCTGATGTCCAGCGCGCTCGCCGCCATGCCGCGACCGCGCGACGACGGCGGCTCGATTCAGAACATCGTCGTATCCAACGTGCCGGGCCCGCAGATGCCGCTGTACTTCAACGGTTCCGCGGTGCACGGAGTCTTCCCGGTCATGTCGCTCAATCCCGCAGACCAGGGCTTCGGCGTCGGAGTCCTGTCGTACAACGGCCGCGTCTGCTTCGGAGTCACCGCCGACAAGTGGCTCGACCCCGGTGTCGACGTCGCTCTGGCGGCCCTGCGGGCCGAACTGGACGAGATTCTGAAACTCGGAACCTAGCGAACCTTCGGGCTCACTTCGTCGACGAACTCCGCGATCTCGTCGAGCGCCTGCGAAGCGTTCTTCGAGACGCGATGCGAGACCTGGAACACGTGGAACTTGTTGTGGTACAGGTGAAGACGGCCCTTGCCACCGACCGCGTTGAGCCGCTCGACGTAGTGCTCGGCATCGCCGGCGAGCAATTCGTTGTCGCTCGCCTGCACGAGGACGGGCGGCATCACGGTGAGGTCGTCGTTGGTGAGCAGCATCTCGCGGTGCTCCGCGGACACATTGCGCCAGTGCGCAGCCATGAGCGTGCGACCCGCGTCGGTGAAGTAGTCCGGAAGATCGGCGTCGTGATCGCGCACCCACCGACGGCTCAGCGCCATCTGCGGATCGACGACCGGCGACAGCGCAACGACACCGGCGGGCGTCGGAAGCCCGGCCCGCTTGGCACGGGGCGACAGACCGAGCGTCAGGTGACCGCCCGCGGAATCGCCGGCGACCACGATCTGGGACGCGTCGAGTCCCGAGGCAAGGAGCCACTTGTACGCGCGGAGTGCATCGTCTGCGGCTGCCGGGTATGGGTACTCGGGCGCGCGCCGATAGTCGACCGAGAACACCGGCCGTCCGGTACGCGCAGAGATTTCGCTCGTCAGACCCCGATGGGACAGGGGGGAACCGGCGACGAAGCCGCCGCCGTGGATGTACAGGATGACATTCTCGGTGCGGGGCCCGACGCCGGGCCGCTCGACCCATTCGCCCCGGACCTGGCCGCCCTCGAAGTCCGCGCGGACCTGTTCGACGCGCGTACTGCGATCGGCCGCCATGGCCGGTCTGGTCATGTACCTCTCGAGCATGATCCGCATGGCCCGAACCTCAGGCATTGTCAGGGTTTCACGTGCGGCCATGCCGCGGGTGTACTGACCGGCTGCACGAAGTCCGCCGCGAGTGACGATGCGGCGCACATTCCGGGCGACTCGAGGCCAGGTCACCGATGACCGTGGGGCGTTCGACATGACCCCAGCATGGCACTGCGGGCCGCAGGGTGGAATCAATCCCCGGCGTTCGGCGTTTCCCGAGCATGGCAATGACCGAAGTTGGCAACTCGAACTTCTGGACGACGGTGCTCAAGCAGGACCAGCCCGTCGTCGTCGCGTTCTGGGCCACCTGGTGCGGTGCGTGCAAGGCGACGATGCCCGCGGTCTCGGAGCTGGGGGACCAGGGTCTGCCGGTCTACACCGTCAACGTCGGGAACGAACCGGCCATTGCGTACGAGTACGGCGTCACCGCGGCTCCGACGCTCAAGGTCTTCGATCAGGGCAAGGTCGTCAAGACGATCACGGGTCGGAAGACGAAGCAGGAGCTGGAAACCGAGCTCGCCGAATATCTCTGAGCCCCCGGCTGAAGGCCCATCTCTGTCGCGTCGCTGCATCGCGACCTATCGTGGAAGCTAGCCCTTCCCGGCGAGGTCGTGATGCACGAATTGGCGATTACCGAAAGTCTCATCGAGACGGTGTGCGAGGCCGCCGCGGGTAGGCGCGTGTCGGTGGTGCGCGTCGAGGCCGGGGCTTTGACGGGCGTTTTCCCGGACGCGATGGAGTTCTGCTTCGAGCTGGCAACCGAAGGCACCGTCGCTGCGGGCGCCCGCCTCGAACTCACCGTGATTCCGGGTATCGGGTCGTGTCGCAGCTGCGGCAACGACATTCAATTCGAGGACTTCATTCTGCTGTGCCCCTGTGGCAGCGCCGACGTGGTGGTGCGGAGCGGTCGGGACATACGCATTCTTTCCATCGACGTCGAGGATCGAGAACAACAATGTGCGCAACCTGCGGATGCGGCGAGTCCGACGGCTCGGTGATCACGATCGAGACCCACACCCACGATGGGCACACCCATACCCATCACCACGTGCACGAACACGAGCACGACCATCCACACGAAACCCTGACGCTCGAGCAGAAGGTTCTCGCGAAGAACGACGCGATCGCCGAGCAGAACCGGCGCTGGTTCGCCGACCACGCCATCACCGTTCTCAACCTGACCAGCTCGCCCGGGTCCGGCAAAACGACTTTGCTGGAACGCACCATCCGGGAACTCAGCGGCAGGCGTTCGGTTTCGGTGATCGAGGGAGACCAGGAAACGACCCTCGACGCCGATCGCATCCACTCCGCCGGGGCCAATGTGGTTCAGGTCAACACGGGAGCCGGCTGCCATCTCGACGCGAGCATGATCGAGCGAGCGCTCGCGAAACTCCAGCCCGCGGACAGTTCCGTCCTATTTATCGAGAATGTCGGAAATCTGGTTTGCCCGGCGATGTTCGATCTCGGAGAAATGGGCAAAGTTGTCGTCATCTCGGTCACCGAGGGCACCGACAAACCGCTGAAATATCCGCATATGTTCGCGGCTGCCACGCTGGTCCTGGTCAACAAGATCGACCTGCTGCCCTATGTCGACTTCGATCTCGAAAGTTGTTCGCAATATGCACGATTGGTGAATCGCGACGTCACGGTTCTGCCGGTTTCCGCCAAAACCGGCGAGGGGCTCGACGCTTGGTTCACATGGGTTGAGATGAATTGTCGGGCAAGCATTGACAGCGATTGAAAATCGACAGAAGCTGAAAATTAGCGTCACGCAAGTGGGCTGAAGGACAGCTCCTGCGACGCGAGGGGGCTCCCAGCCCACCGCCCCCGCGAAAGCTGCATCGTGCCCACAGAAGCAGCAGTCAAAGCAGAGTCAGCGTTGATCCACATTCTCTGGATCAACGCCGGGCTCAGTTGTGATGGCGACTCGGTAGCGTTGACTGCCGCTACCCAGCCGAGTATCGAGGAAATTGCGCTGGGCGCACTTCCCGGACTGCCCCAGGTCGCTGTCCACTGGCCCCTCATCGATTTCGAATGTGGCCCCAACGGTGGGGCAGACGACTTCCTCGAATGGTTCTTCAAGGCCGACCGCGGAGAACTCGAGCCGTTCGTCCTCGTCGTCGAAGGCTCCATTCCGAACGAAAAGCTACACGCGGAGGGTTACTGGTGCGGGTTCGGAAACAACCCCGCGACCGGACAACCCATGACCACGAGCGAATGGCTCGACCGGCTCGCGCCGAAGGCGACCGCGGTGGTCGCCGTGGGGACGTGTGCGACCTACGGCGGCATGCACGCGATGGCCGGTAACCCGACCGGCGCCATGGGTGTGCCGGACTATCTCGGCTGGGACTGGAAGTCCAAGGCCGGCATTCCGATCGTGTGCGTTCCCGGCTGCCCGATCCACCCGGACAACCTCTCCGAGACCCTGACCTACCTGCTCTACATGGCGACCGGTCAGGCACCCATGATTCCGCTTGACGAAGCGCTGCGCCCCACGTGGCTCTTCGGCGCAACCGTGCATGAGGGATGCGACCGAGCGGGTTACTACGAGCAGGGCGACTTCGCGACCGAATACGGCTCGCCGAAGTGCATCGTCAAGCTCGGCTGCTGGGGCCCGGTCGTGAAATGCAATGTGCCCAAACGTGGTTGGGTCAATGGTGTCGGTGGATGCCCGAACGTCGGTGGCATCTGCATCGGCTGCACGATGCCCGGGTTCCCGGACAAGTTCATGCCGTTCATGGACGAACCGCCAGGCGGCAAGCTGTCGTCCGCCGGCTCGAAGGCGTACGGCTCGCTCATTCGCAAGCTGCGCGGAATCACCGCCAAGACCGTCGACAAGGAGCCGCACTGGCGGCACAAGGGCGACAAGCTCACCACCGGTGCCACCCGCACCTGGTAACCCGAACTGCAGAGGCATCCGATGACAACGATCATCCCCGAGCCGTCGCAAAGGTCCGATTCCGGCAATCTCGTGGAGATGGCATGGGACCCCATCACTCGCATTGTGGGCAGTCTCGGCATCTACACCAAGATCGACTTCAAGAACCGCCAAGTGGTGGAATGCCACAGCACGTCGTCGATCTTCCGCGGCTACTCGATCTTCATGAAGGGCAAAGACCCTCGCGACGCACATTTCATCACGAGCCGCATCTGTGGAATCTGCGGCGACAACCACGCCACGTGTTCGTGCTACTGCCAGAACATGGCCTACGGCGTGAAGCCACCCCATCTCGGCGAGTGGCTCGTCAATCTCGGTGAGGCCGCCGAGTACATGTTCGACCACAACATCTTCCAGGAGAACCTGGTCGGGGTCGACTACTGCGAAAAGATGGTCTCGGAGACGAACCCGAAGGTCCTCGCCAAAGCCGAGAAGACCAAGGCGCCGAACTCCGACGCTCACGGCTACCGGACCATCGCCGAGATCATGCGGGCCCTCAACCCGTTCACCGGCGAGTTCTACCGCGAAGCGCTTGTCGTCAGCCGGTGGACGCGCGAGATGTTCTGCCTCATGGAAGGCCGCCACGTCCACCCGTCGACGCTCTACCCGGGCGGCATCGGCACGGTCGCGACGATCCAGCTCATGACCGACTATCAAACGCGGCTCATGCGGTACGTCGAGTTCATGAAGAAGGTCGTGCCGATGCACGACGACCTGTTCGACTTCTTCTACGAAGCGCTGCCTGGCTACGACAAGGTCGGCCTCCGGCGGACTCTGCTCGGATGCTGGGGTTCGTTCCAGGACCCCGAGGTCTGCAACTTCGCCTACAAGGACATGGAGAAGTGGGGCCGGGCGATGTTCGTGACGCCGGGCGTCGTCGTCGACGGCAAGCTCGTCACGACCTCGCTTGTCGACATCAATCTCGGCATCCGGATCCTGCTGGGTAGCTCGTACTACGACGACTGGACCGACCAGGAGATGTTCGTCAAGAACGACCCGCTCGGCAACCCGGTCGACCGCCGGCACCCGTGGAACCAGCACACCAACCCGAAGCCGCAGAAGCGGAACATGGAGGAGGGCGGCAAGTACAGCTGGGTCATGTCGCCGCGTTGGTACGACGGCAAGGACCACCTCGCCCTCGACACCGGTGGCGGCCCCTTGGCTCGTCTGTGGTCGACTGCCCTCGCGGGACTCGTCGACATCGGATACGTGAAGGCGACCGGCACGAGCGTGCAGATCAACTTCCCGAAGACCGCGCTCAAAGGTCCGGTCTCAATGGAGTGGAAGATTCCGGCGGACGGTAGCAACACCATCGAGCGGAACCGCGCCCGCACGTACTTCCAGGCCTACGCCGCCGCGTGCGCCCTGCACTTCTGCGAAAAGGCGATCGCGGAAATCCGCGCCGGCCGTACGAAGACGTGGGAGAAGTTCGACGTCCCGAACGAGGCCATCGGCTGCGGCTTCACCGAGGCCGTACGCGGAGTGCTCAGCCACCACATGGTGATTCGCGACGGCAAGATCGCGAACTACCACCCGTATCCGCCGACACCGTGGAACGCGAATCCGCGCGACAGCTACGGCACACCCGGTCCCTACGAGGACGCCGTTCAAGGGCAACCCATCTTCGAGGAGAACGACCGGGAGCACTTCAAAGGCATCGATGTCATGCGGACGGTCCGCAGCTTCGACCCGTGCCTGCCCTGCGGAGTGCATATGTATCTCGGCGAAGGCAAGACCCTGGAGAAGCTGCACTCTCCGACTCAAACCCTCACGGCGGAGTGAACCATGCCGGGCGAAGTGGGTACCAACGACGACCACTGGCGCTCGGCCGGAGAGCGGATCCAGAATCTCCTCGACGCCATGTCGGCCGGCGGGCCTGCGGTCCGCGAGCGGGCCGAGATGCTCGTGCACGAGGTCGCCGACCTTTACGGGTCGGCGCTCTCGCGCGTCGCCGAGTCCCTGCCCGCACCGATGCTCGACCGGCTCGCCGGAGACGAATTGGTGTCCAGCCTGCTTCTCGTCCACGGTCTGCATCCGCACGACCTGTCGCAGCGGGTGTCCGCCGCACTGGAACGGGTTCGGCCGTACCTCGGATCACATGGCGGGGACGTCAAGCTGCTCAGCGTGGAGGGCAACGTCGTCAAACTCCAGTTCGCGGGGAGCTGCCAGAGTTGCCCGTCCTCTTCGGTGACGCTCGAGTTCGCGGTCGAGGACGCGATCCGGGCCGCAGCACCCGAGATAGACGCAATCGTCGTCGTCGAGTCCGAACCGACGGCAAAACTGATCCCGGCGGCATCGCTCTTCTCGAAAGTGCATGCCGATGGGACGAGCTGGCACCACGTGCCAGAGATAGCGTCGTTGACCGCGGGGGAAGTCGGCGGCTTCGCGGTCAACGGCGCGACTGTGCTGGCATGCCGGGTGGGCGATGAGTTGTATGCGTATCGCGATCGCTGTCCGGCGTGCCTCAGTTCGATGGCGGGTGCGGTCCTGCATCGCGGCACCAGCACGGCGCCGGCCGTGTTGCGTTGTCCCCGTTGCCGATCGCATTTCGACGTCGTCCACGCGGGCGCGAGCCTCGACGACGACACCCATCTCGATCCGCTGCCACTGCTCGTGCGTGACGGCGTGCTCTCGGTCGCGATACCGGCCGGAGTCTCGGGATGAACAGCGCGTACGACGTCTTGCAGCGGATCCGCGCGACTCGTCGCGCGGCCTCCGCCGAAGAGCGTTGCGAGATGTGTACCGAACCCATCTCCGACGAGCACTCCCACGTCGTGAATCTCGCGGGGCGGCAATTGATGTGCGTATGCCGCCCCTGCTATCTGCTGTTCACCGATCAATCCGCCGACCTCCGGTACCGCTCGGTCCCCGACCGGTACCTCGAGTTCCCTGATTTCGCGCTGAGTCCGGCACATTGGGACGCGCTGGAGATACCGGTCGGATTGGCGTTCTTCTTCCGGAACTCCGTCCAGGACCGGATCGTCGCGTTCTACCCCGGACCGGCCGGGGCGACCGAATCCGAATTGTCGATGGGCGCCTGGGACGACATCACCGCCGCCGAACCGCGGGTGAAGATGCTCACTGCCGACGTGGAAGCGCTGCTCATCCGGATGCCGGGTCGGGACTGCTTCCTGCTTCCGATCGATGCCTGTTACGAGTTCGTCGGTCGACTCCGCATGCTGTGGCGCGGGTTCGACGGCGGGCAGGATGTGCGCGCGTTCATCGAGGACTTCTTCGAACGAATCCGAGCGCGCAGCCGGGCGGTGACGTCGTGAGTGGCATCACCTTCGCCGTGCTCGATGTGACTCCGGAAACCTATTCGGTCACACCGGTTCTCCGTGCACGGGTGGGTGTCGCGGCGCTCGAGGACATGCCGGTGCACGCGATTGCGCTGCGCTGCCAGGTGCGAATCGAGCCGATGCGACGCCGCTACGACGACAACGAAGCCGCGGGTCTCACGGACCTGTTCGGACCCCGCGAGCGCTGGGCCGACACGCAACGCACCTTCCTGTGGCTCCATTGCGCGACGATGTTGCGCGGCTTCTCCGGCGCGACCGAGATCGACCTGCCGCTCGAATGCACCTACGACTTCGACGTCGCTGCGTCGAAGTACCTGCACGCCCTGCGAAACGGGTCCGTTCCACTGTTGTTCCTGTTCAGCGGCACGGTGTTCCTCAAGGGCAACGCCGGGTTCGCGGTTCAGCAGATTCCGTGGGACCGCGAAGACCGCCACGAAATGCCGGTGGCCACCTGGCGTGCGCTCATGAAGCAACACTTTCCAGACAGCGGTTGGCTGCGACTGCGCGAGGACACCATCGCTGCACTCGTCCGATACAAGGCGGCCCACGGCCTTCTCGACTTCGACGAGACGGTCGGCAAACTTCTCGGAGCGTCCGCATGAGTTCCGTTCGCGCTGTCGCCGATGCCGTCCTGTACGAGGGCTACCTGCTCTATCCGTACCGGGGAAACGCGACGAAGAACCAGGCTCGATGGCAGTTCGGCGTGCTCGGACCGACTGACGCCGAGACTGACGGACTCGGGGAGAACGACCATCTCACCGCACAGTTCGTCGTCGAGGGGAACGGTTCGCTCGATGTCACCGTGCGATTCCTTCAGTTGCAGCACCGCACCGCCGAGCGGGCGGTCGGCGACCGCTTCGAGCCCGTCACCGAGCTCACCGACGGACAGCGCTCGTGGCTCACGTGGGACGAGGCGGTGCCGCGCGAGATCTCGTACGGGCCGATGGCGGTGGAAGATCTGCCGCGGCTCTTGCCACTGCACGTGCCCGGCGGTACGGACATCGAAATCATCGGAACCGCCGGACGATTGGTTCGTACGCGCGAAAGCCTCAACGGCTACCTCGAGATGACGGCGAAGTCCATCGGAACGCTGACCATGATCACGCTGTCGGTGTACAACTCCGGGGCGCGGGCGGCGGGCAAGAACGACGCCATCGCCCGGTCGTTCATCGGATCGCATGCGATCGTCGAGGTTGCCGGGGGAGAGTTCGTCTCCCTGCTCGACCCGCCACCCGAGATGACGTTCGACTGCCGTCAGCACCGCTGCTTCCCGGTTCTGGCCGGCGAACCCGATCAGCGCCGCACGCTCTTGATCTCGCCGATCATCCTGTACGACTACCCGCAGATCGCCGAGCAGAGCGAAGGTTCACTCTTCGACTCCACCGAGATCGACGAGATCCTCACGCTGCGCGTCATGACGATGACCGACGAAGAGAAGGCGCAGGCCCGGGCCACCGACCCGGAAGCCGCCCGGATCATCGACCAATGTGATGCCATGACCCCCGACGCCATGCAGCGACTACACGGGATTTTGCGCAGTCCGCGCGGGCTGATCCCCGAAGTTCCCGACGGCGTCGATTGGTGGGACCCGATGGCCGACTCCGCCGTGTCACCCGATGCCGACGCCGTGCTCGTCAACGGTGTACGCGTCGCGAAGGGAACCCACGTGCGCCTGCACCCCGGCCGCCGCGCGGACGCCCAGGACCTGTTCTACGAGGGCAAGACCGCACACGTGACCTCTGTCCATGCCGACGTCGACGGCAACGCGCACGTGGGTGTCGTGCTCGACGAAGATCCTGCTGCCGACCTGCATGAATGGTTCGGCCGCTACCTGTACTTCGCCCCCGACGAGGTCGAACCGCTCACGGCTAGATAGGAGCCTGAAATGGAAATTGTTGGCATCGGCGCAACGGTCATTGTCGTGGCCGCCGTCCTGGTCGGCGTCGTGGTGGGTATTCGTTCAGTGCCGGATCTACGCCGGTATGTCCGGATGCGTCGAATGTGATGGTGCGGTAAGTGCCCGGAATCCTGGTCGCCGGTATCGGCAACATCTTCCTCGGAGACGATGGCTTCGGCTCCGAGGTGGTGCGCAGATTGCCTGACCTCGGTCCGGGCGTCCGCGTCGTCGACTACGGAATCCGCGGAATGCACCTCGCCTATGACCTGCTCGACGGGGTAGATGAACTGATTCTCGTCGACGCGATACCCAGCCGCGGTACACCTGGAAAGGTGCACGTTCTCGAAGCCGCTGCCGGAGACGGCGCCGCGCTGGACGCGCACGCCATGGACCCGGCGACGGTGTTCGCCACACTGAAAGCACTAGGGGGAGAGCTTCCCCGGACCATCGTCGTCGGCTGTGAAGCCGAGAACACCGACGAAGGGATGGGGCTGAGCCCCACTGTCTCCGCGGCCGTCGACCGCGCGAAGACCATCGTGGCCCAATTGGCCCGGGCGGGCTGACCCATGTGCCTCGGAATTCCAGGGCAGGTCGTGCGGCTCCTCGAAGGTTACGGGGGCCAGCTCGCGCTCGTCGATGTGGCCGGTGAGCACCGGAAGGTGAACATCGGAATGCTGCCCGAGGAGACCTTCGAGGCCGGCGACTGGGTGATCATCCATATGGGATTCGCCGTCGAGAAGACTGACGCCGAAGGCGCCGCGAACGCGATGGCCGGACTTCGCCTCCTGCAACGGGGTGACGAACCTTGAGAACCCGGATGCGACTCGAAGTTCACGGCGTCGTGCAGGGCGTCGGATTCCGCCCGTTCGTCTACACCACCGCTGCCGAACTCGCGCTCTCCGGATTCGTCGGTAACGACAGCTCCGGCGTGTTCATCGAGGTCGAGGGCGAATCGGGCGCAGTGGCGGAATTCGCGAATCGGGTCGAGCATCGCCCGCCGCCACTCGCGGTCGTCGAGTCGATGACCGCGGTCGAGATCCCGGTCGCCGGCGGAACCGGGTTCCGTATCGGCAGCACGAACAAGACCGGCGGGCGGACGCTCGCCTCGCCGGACGTCGCCATGTGTGCCGATTGCGCCCGTGAACTGCGCGATCCCACGAACCGCCGATACCGCCACCCGTTCGTCAACTGCACGAACTGCGGCCCTCGGTTCACGATCATCCGCGAGCTCCCATACGACCGCGTGGCCACCACGATGGGCGTGTTCCCGATGTGCGAGAAATGCGCGCAGGAGTATGCGGATCCCGCGGATCGGCGCTTCCACGCGCAACCCGTGGCGTGCCCGGAGTGCGGCCCCGAACTCGAGTTCGTCGCGGCGGGAGAAATTCACCACCGTGAAAGCGCCCTCCGCCGTGCGCGGGACATGCTGGCCGCCGGTCGAATCGTCGCGGTGAAAGGCATCGGCGGCTACCACCTCGCCTGCGACGCCTTCGACGACACCGCGGTCCAGGTTCTGCGACAACGAAAGCGGCGCGGCACCAAGCCCTTTGCCGTCATGGTGCCCGATCTCGCGACCGCTGAGTCCTTGGTTCACCTCGACGAACGCGAGCGTTACCTGCTCGAGTGCCCGCAGCGGCCGATCCTGCTGGCGGCCAAGCGCGGCGAGATCCTCGCCCCGTCGGTCGCGCCCCACAACCGCAACCTTGGGCTCATGATCGCGTACACGCCGATGCATCAACTTCTGTTCGGATTGCCCGGCGATGCACCGGGTCCACAGGTTCTCGTGATGACCTCGGGCAACCTCGGCGGCGAGCCGATCTGCTACCGCAACGACGATGCCCTCGACCGCTTGCAGCACCTCGCCGACGGATTTCTGCAGCACAACCGCGCGATCCTCGTGCCGTGCGACGACTCGGTCATCCGGGTGGTCGACGGCGAAGACGTTCCGATCCGTCGCTCGCGCGGTTACGCGCCGATGCCGGTCGCGCTGCCGCAACCCGTCCCACCGATGCTCGCGGTCGGAGCCGATCTCAAGAACACGTGCGCGGTCGCCGACGGCCGGTATGCCTGGTTGAGCCAGCACATCGGCGACATGGACGACCTCGCCACGCTGCAGGCCTTCACCGACGCCGAGCAGCACCTCGAAGAACTCACGAGCGTCTCGCCGACGATGGTCGTCGCTGACGCGCACCCGCTGTACCGGTCGACGGGTTGGGCCAAACGCCATCAGGGCGATCGCCCGCTTGTCCTCGTCCAGCACCATCACGCGCACATCGCGGCGGTCATGGGAGAGCACGGTCTCGACGGGTCCGGCCAGGTGATCGGCTTCGCCTTCGATGGCACCGGCTACGGCCCGGACGGAGCGGTGTGGGGCGGCGAGGTGATGCTCGCCGATTACAAGGGGTTCCAACGACTTTGGCACCTACGCTACGTCCCGCTCGCCGGCGGCGACATCAGTGTGGAACGGCCGTACCGAATGGCGCTGTCGCACTTGTGGGCTGCGGGGGTCGAGTGGACGCCGGACATCCCGTCCGTCGCCGCCTGCTCACCGACCGAACAGCGAGTGTTGAAGCATCAGCTCGAGACCGGCCTCGGCTGCGCTTCGACGTCCAGCATGGGACGACTGTTTGACGCCGTGGCATCGCTCGCCGGTGTCCGCCATGTCGTCGACTACGAAGCCGAGGCCGCGATCGAGTTCGAAGGGCTGACGGCATCCGCTGAATTGACAGCATCTACTGAGGCCGAGCCGTATGCGTTCGAGCTCGCGCGAGACGAAATCGACGCTGCGCCCGTCATCCGCGCGGTCGTCGACGATGTCCGGAACGGCGTGCAGGCCACGCTGATCGGCGCGCGCTTCCACGCTGCGGTCTCGGCGCTCATCGTCGAACTCGCCGAACGAATCCGGTCCGACACCGGAATCGAGGTCACCGCCCTGTCCGGCGGTGTCTTCCAGAACGCTGTGCTGCTGTCCGCGGCACGCCGGGCGCTGACCGACCACGGCTTCACCGTGTTCAGCCACCGCAAATTGCCACCCAATGATGGCGGGATCGCACTGGGGCAGATCCTCGCCGCCAACGCCATGTGAGGGGAGTAGATATGTGCCTGGCCGTACCCGGACGCATCCTCAATCTCGAGGAACGCGACGGGACTCTGATGTCCGAAGTCGACTTCGGAGGTGTGCACAAGGACGTGTGTCTGCAATACATCCCCGACGCAGCGGTGGGGGATTACGTCGTCGTCCATGTCGGCTTTGCGATCCAGCGCCTCGATGAAGAGTCCGCCCTTCGCACGCTGAAAGAGTTCGAGCACCTCGGTGTGCTCAAGGAAGAGTTCAGCGACGGATTCTCATTCGCCGCCAAGCAAGCGGGTCTACCGGATCCCACCGTCTCGAAGGCGACGTCATGAAGTACCTCGACGAATTCAGCGACCCCGACCTCGCGCGCATTCTCATCGACAAGATCCACGACACCACCGACCGTCGCTGGTCGATGATGGAAGTCTGTGGTAGACAAACACATTCGATCATCCGCCACGGCATCGACCAACTCCTTCCGGAGACGATCGAGATGATCCACGGGCCGGGCTGCCCGGTCTGTGTGACCCCGCTCGAGCTCATCGACAAGGCGCTTGCCATCGCCGCGCAACCTGGCGTCATCTTCTGCTCGTTCGGCGACATGCTCCGCGTCCCCGGCAGCAGCAAGGACCTCTTCCACATCAAGAGCGAAGGCGGCGACGTTCGCGTCGTCTACTCGCCACTCGACGCCCTCAATCTCGCTCGCCAGAACCCGGACAAGCAGGTCGTGTTCTTCGGAATCGGCTTCGAGACGACGGCTCCGGCCAACGCCATGACCGTCTACCAAGCCGAGCGCCTTGGCGTCGAGAACTTCTCGCTGCTGGTGTCGCACGTTCTGGTGCCGCCCGCGATCGCCGCGATCATGGACTCGCCACAGTGCCGCGTCCAGGCGTTCCTGCTCGCCGGCCACGTCTGCAGCGTCATGGGCACCGAGGAGTACCCGCCGCTCGTCGAGAAGTACAAGGTGCCGATGGTGGTCACCGGGTTCGAGCCGCTCGACATTCTCGAGGGCATCCGCCGGACGGTCGAGCAGCTCGAACAGGGGCGCGCCGAACTCGACAACGCGTACCCGCGGGCCGTCCGTGCCGAGGGAAACCTCCCCGCCAAGAAGATGCTCAACGACGTCTTCGAGGTCACGGACCGCAAGTGGCGGGGCATCGGAATGATCCCGAAGAGCGGCTGGAAGCTGTCCGAGAAGTACCGCAAGTTCGATGCCGAACACCGGTTCGCGGTGCAGGATCTGCACGCCAACGAATCGCCGATCTGCCGGTCCGGAGAGGTGCTGCAAGGACTCATCAAGCCCCACGAGTGCGCCGCGTTCGGCAAGGAATGCACACCGCGTAACCCGTTGGGCGCCACGATGGTTTCGTCCGAAGGCGCATGCGCGGCCTACTACCTGTACCGGCGACTGACTGTCCTTCCCGAGGTGGCCCATGTCTGAGGAAACTCTGCCCGTGACGATCGATGTCGACGGCTGGGTGTGCCCGCTTCCGCTGCGCGATTCACCGAACATCGTCATGGGCCACGGCGGCGGCGGTGCGATGTCCGGCGAGCTCATCGAGCATCTGTTTCTGCCCGCATTCGGGGCCGCGGCGGACGCGCAGATGGGTGACTCGGCCGTCGTCGAAGTGAACGGCACTCGGCTCGCCTTCTCGACCGACTCGTTCGTCGTGAAACCGCTCGAATTCCCGGGCGGCAACATCGGCGATCTCGCGGTCAACGGAACCGTCAACGACCTCGCGATGGCCGGCGCGACACCGTTGGTTCTCTCGACGGCGTTCATCCTCGAAGAGGGGACACCGCTCACCGAGATCCAGCGCGTCGCGCACGCCCTCGGTACGGCGGCGATGGCGGCGGGCGTCAAGCTCGTCACGGGCGACACCAAGGTCGTCGATGCCGGTCACGGCGACGGGATCTTCGTCAACACGACGGGCATTGGCGTCGTCCCGGCGAACGTCGACGTGCGCCCCCAGCGCGCGACTCCCGGCGACGTCGTGATCGTCAGCGGCGATATCGGCGTGCACGGGATCGCCATCATGAGCTGCCGCGAAGGGCTCGAATTCGGAACCACGATCACCAGCGACACCGCACCGTTGAACGGGCTGGTCGCGGCGATGATCGCCACCGGTGCCGACATTCACACGATGCGGGATCCCACACGTGGTGGACTGTCGGCCACGCTCAACGAGATCGCGCGGACCGCCGGTGTCGGCATCTCACTCGACGAACGCAAACTGCCGGTTCCACCGGAAGTACGCGACGCGTGTGGGCTGCTCGGGCTGGACCCGATGTACGTCGCGAATGAAGGAAAGCTCGTGGCGTTCGTGCGGCCGGAAGAGGCCGACAAGGTGCTCGAAGCGATGCGCGCGCACCCGCGGGGATCGCGCGCTGTCGCGATCGGGGAGTGCGTCAGCGACCACCCCGGGATCGTGGTGGCCAAGACGGCGCTCGGCGGCACGCGGGTCGTCGACCTTCCCGCCGGGGAGCAGCTTCCGCGAATCTGTTGAGAATGTGCCATGACTGCGACCGTCGACTCCGATGCCGGGCCCGTGCTGTTCGCGCGCTACGCGTTTCCGCCGCACGAGCTGGGTTACTGCGGCCCGACCGACGTCGACACCGAATTGGAGTTGGGGCAGCGCGCTCGTGAGTTTGACGGCGCCTGGCCCTATCTCGCGGCGTTGGCCAAGGCCGGCGGGTTCGAGAACCCGATGGACGCCCGGATCGTGGAGGCGTACTGGATCGGCGGAGAGTTACTCGACCGCGTCGATCCCGACGCCTTGCTGGATCACCTTCGAGAAGCGTTCGCCCACCAGAATCCGGGTGCGCTTGGGGACGTCGAATCCGCGGTGGCGCACCACAGCTTCCATGTGTTCGCCGTGTATCCCTGGGTCCGGCTGCTGTCCGCGGACCCGGTGACGCCACTCGCGATCCTGCAGAAGTGCCGGATTCGATGGGGCACCGTCGTCGCGGTCGATGAGGACCACGCGACCGTCGAGACCCGGCCGCTGGAATTCGATGGGACCAAACTGGCCCTCGGTGAACCGTCGCCCGAGCGGATCCGCTGGCGGAGCCCCACCCATTCACTCATCGGCCCACCCCGGGTCGGCCTCAGCGTCAGCGCGCATTGGGGCTGGATCTGTGACAGGTTGGACACTGCTGAGGTTTCCGCTCTGGCGGCTGCCACGGAGCGTTCGCTCGCGCTGGTCAACGCCGTTCTGATACAGAGAAGGTCGTGAGAATGCACGCGGTGTCCAACCACGCCCGGCTGATTCTCGATTCGACGTATCGAGAGTCGCGGCCGGAGCGCACGCGTCGAGCGGTGACGCTCGGCGTCGTCGGATTGCTGCACGTGATCGGGCTGTGCTTGCTCGCCGTCGGGGCGCTCGACGGTTCGGCCGGCGCGATCGCCACCGGCGCCGCCGTCACCGCCTACCTCGCTGGCCTACGGCACGCCGCCGACTGCGACCACATCGCCGGAATCGACAATGCGACAAGAAAATTCGTCGGCGAAGGAAGACGGCCGACGAGTGTGGGCCTGGCCTTCAGCCTGGGGCACTCGACGGTGGTGTTCCTGCTGGCGCTCGCGATTGTCGCGGGTTCGCAGCTCGCGCGCGGCGTGGTCGCGGACGGAGCCCCGACGACGTTCGCCACCGTCGGCGGGATCGTCGCGGGCAGCTTCCTGATCTTGATCGGCGCGTTCAATTCCGTGAGCCTGTTCGGCGGTTCGCGACAGCAGGACATGCTTCCACGGACGTTCTCTGGGCGCCTGATGATGAAACCTCTCGCCCGGGTCCGTCAGCCGTGGCACATTTTCGTCCTCGGTTTCCTGTTCGGATTGGGCTTCGACACCGCGACTCTCATCGGTTTCCTCGTCCTCACCGCGGCGACGGCGACGTCGGGAATCGGCATCGCCGGCGTTCTCGCGCTCCCGGTCGCGTTCGCCGCCGGTATGACTCTGGCCGACACTGCCAACGGCCTGGTGATGCTGCGCCTCTACGCGAATGCCATGTCCACGACCGGGCGGCCGCGGTTCCTCGTTTTCATCACCGCCATGTCCGTCGTGTCGGCACTGGTCATCGGTGTGATCGTCCTGGTCGGCACACTCCATTCGGCGCTGGACCTGTCTGACCCGGTCACCGCAGCCATCGCGTCCGTCAACCTCGAATACGCCGGCTTCGTGCTGTTCGGAATGTTCGCGGCGATCTGGGCAACCGTGCTCATCCGAGGTCAATTCCGTCCGCTGAGCGAGCGCAGTTGACCACTACTTTCGACGTCGTCATCGTCGGCGCGGGATTGTCGGGTATCAACGCTGCCTATCGGTTGCAGGAGCGGTGTCCGGACAAGACGTACGCGATCCTCGAGGCCCGCGACTCGATGGGCGGCACCTGGGACCTCTTCCGCTATCCCGGTGTCCGTTCCGATTCCGACATCTTCACGTTCGGCTTCGGCTTCAAGCCCTGGACGGGCGACAAAACCTTGGCCGATGGTGCGGAAATCCTCCACTATCTCCGCGAGGCTGCGCACGAAAATGGCATCGACCAGCACATTAGGTATCGCACGAAGGTCGTGCGCGCCGACTGGTCGAGCCGGCACCAGAAGTGGCATCTGACTCTCGAGGTCGACGGCGAGACCTCATTCGTGGACGCCCGGTTCCTGTATCTGTGCTGTGGCTACTACCGCTACGACGCCGGGTACACCCCGGATTTCGCCGACCTCGGATCGTTTGCCGGAACCTTGGTTCATCCGCAGTTCTGGCCGGACGACCTCGACTACGCGGACAAGAAC
Organism: Nocardiaceae bacterium; assembly: GCA_021372355.1. Classification (GTDB taxonomy): domain Bacteria; phylum Actinomycetota; class Actinomycetes; order Mycobacteriales; family Mycobacteriaceae; genus Smaragdicoccus. The sequence continues at coordinate 62,480 of JAJFUQ010000183.1, forward strand.
GTCGTCATCATCGGGAGTGGTGCGACGGCCGTGACGATGCTGCCCGCGATGGCCCGCACAGCACGACACGTGACCATGCTCCAGCGGTCCGCAACCTGGATCACACCGGTCCCGTCGCGGGACAAGACCGCTGATCGGCTGCAGTCGATACTGCCCGCTAAACTCGCGCATTCGATCCTGCGCCTGCGGTACGCGACTCTGCGGACGGTGTTCTATTCCTATTGCCGTCGGAACCCGGAAGGCGCGCGCAAGCTACTCCTCGGACTCGCGACGAAGATGCTCGAAGGTCACGAGGAACTCGTCGCCGAGCACTTCACGCCGACGTACAACCCCTGGGAACAGCGGCTGTGCGCCGCCCCGGGTGCCGACTTCTTCAAGGCGATCCGCAGTGGAGACGCGAGCGTCGTGAGCGATCGGATCGACCACTTCGAATCCGACGGAATCCGTCTCGTCAGCGGTGCGAAACTCGATGCGGACGTCGTCGTCACCGCGACCGGCCTCCAGCTGCTGCCGGCCGGCGGGATCGATGTCTCGGTCGATGGTCGAAAGGTCGAGTTGAACCAGACCTTCCTGTGGCGCGGCACGATGGTCAGCGGTGTACCGAACCTGGCGATCTGCATCGGATACACGAACTCGTCATGGACGCTGCGCTCGGACATCGCCGCCAAACTCGTGTGTCGACTGCTTCGCCACATGGACCGCAAGCATCTGACGTCTGTTTCCGCAGCGGCGCCCGACGGCATGCCGCGCAGCCCTTTGTTCAACCTCAAATCGGGATACTTCCAACGCGCGGGCGACCAGTTTCCGGCCCAAGGTCCCATTGGCTCGTGGCGGATGCACCAGAACTACTTCCTTGACCGGTTGGCAACGCGCCGTGGCGGATTCAATCGTGAACTGCAGGGGCAGGACGCCAGCTAGAACGTGCGGCTCATGTGAATCGTCGTACCGGATTCGGATCTCTCGATGTCGACCGTCGTCATCACCGCGATCATGAGCGGGATCCCGCGTCCGCGCATCGCATTCCGTTGGGATTCCCGCCAAATGCCATTGTCGGAGACCGTCACCAGGAACTCGTGTGGGCGGACGAACGCGACGACGCTGAACTCGACCGGTGTCCCCGGCGAGCGCGGTATCGCGTGCTCCACGGAGTTCGCGACGGCTTCGTCAACCGCGAGAACGACATCGGTTTGAACCAACACCGGGACGTGCTCCTCTGACAGCCACGTGCGCAACGCCAAGCGGACGTCCTGCAGGACTGCAGGCGTTCCGGGCATCGTCAGTGCAAATCCTTGGACGAGATCATCAGGCATCGTGATCGCTGATTACCCGCGCAGGTCCGCATTAACTCACTTGTCGATCATCGAACGGCACACAGCGCGCGATGAGCAGTGCGACGTCGTCGCGTGGTGCTTGTGGCCCGACGAGCCGGGACATGACCCGGGCACAGACCACCTCGGGTTCACCGTTTGTCATCGCCGTGAGGAGCCTCTTCAAACCGATGTCCATACTCTCGCCACGCCGTTCGACAAGGCCGTCGGTATAGAAGGCGACCGCGTCGTGATCCATGAGCACGATCTCGGTGTTCCGGCGCGCCACCCCGGGAAACAGCCCGATCGGAAGATCCGGAACGATGTCGAAGATTGTCGACTCGTTGTCATTCGTGCGAATTGGCGGGGGATGACCGGCGAGCGACAAGGTGAGCTTTCGTCTCGATGCATCCAGCACGCCATAGGCAATCGTGGCCATGACACCCGGTTCGAAGTGCTGCATCTTGGCGTCCACACGTTCCAGGACGAAGGCCGGATCTTCTGACCACTCCAGCGCGTAGGCGCGCAGGGCACTCCGGATCCGCCCCATGACGACCGACGCCTCGAGTCCATGTCCGGCGACATCACCCATGACGATGCCGACGCGATCATCCGGCAGGGAAAACAGGTCGTACCAGTCGCCACCCAGTCCGGCATCGGCGCCGGGCACGTAGCGCGTGGCAACCTCCAGTCCGCGCACGTCGGGAAGTGCGGCGGGAAGGAGGCTTCTTTGCAGCGCGAGAGCCGCGGTGTGTTCCTCACCGAGAGAGGCGAAGTACACCGAATGAGCGAGCCGTTCACTCACCCTCTCCAGAGTGCGAATATCGGCCTGCGTGAACGCACGCCCGGTCACCGACCCGACATGCAGAACGCCCAGAAGTCGTCCGTAGCTGACCATCGGAACGCCGAGCATCGAGCGCAGACCGTGTTCCCACAGCAGGGGATTGACGACGGTCTCTTCATCGACGTGGTCCACAGTCAACGGACGGAGAATCGCCGCGATGCGTCCGGCGAAGCCGGCGCCGAACGGAATCCGTACGCCTTGGTTGACCTCTTCCTCGATGCCCGACGACGCCACGGCGACGAGCCGGCTGCTCCGCGAGTCGTAACGCAGCACGGTCGCGGTGTCGACGTCGAGAACTGTCCGTAGTCTGGCGAGCGCACTTTCGAGAAGTCGCCGCGGTTCGACATACTCCGGAATGTATTTTCCGAATTCTTCGTCGAATCGCGACAATTCGTCGTCATCGCGGGCGGGTTCAAGGTGAGACAAGGCGCTCCATCTGTGGCGGTATGAAGCGAATTCCCGCACGACAGGCCTTAAAAACGTCAGCCGCTTCTCGTGATCCAACGTATCAGGCAAACTAACACCATGACGGAGATCCAACCCACCGACGTTGGCCTCTGGACCGAGCAGTCGGTGGTCCGAGATGCACTGGTACTCAAGGTATTCGGATACATCGATCTATCGACCGCGGAGGTGCTCGAGAACGCCCTCGCGAAGATCCTCGACGATCTTCAGTCGCTGCTCGTCATCGATCTGTCGCAGGTCGAGTTTCTCGGTTCGGCCGGATTGTCGATACTGGCTCGAACCCATCAACGCCTCTCCGCGCCACAACGAATGGCGATTGTCGTGAATAACATCGCCGCTCGACCCCTCGAGATCACCGGCCTCGACAAAGTGCTGAGCGTTTACGAAGACCTCGACGACGTCCCCATGAGCGTCTGACGCGCTCAGAAAGCCTTCGCATGAACGCCGCGTCACCCGTGCCAGCATTGATTTCGCTGCTCGACACCTATCTACGCACGTACCACCGCCACGAGATGCACGCCGACGAGATGCTGCCGGACACCCCGTGCCTCGTCGTCGCCAATCACGGCTTCGGCGGCGCACTCGACCTGAACACGATGGTGCTTGCTGTCGTTCTGGACAAACTCGTGGAATCGCGGCCGATCACCTTCCTGGTTCATCAGGTGGCGTGGACATTCAAGCTCGGATGGTTGATCGAGCCGCTCGGCTGCCGTCCCGGTAGCCAGGAGTCGGTCGATGCCGGGTTCGCCGCGGGGCATCACGTCGCCGTCTTCCCCGGTGGTGACATCGAGGCCGCCAAGCCCTTCGCGGAAAGGAACCTCATCAAGTTCGACGGCCGGACGGGTTTCGCGCGCGTGGCTATCGAACACGATGTGCCGATCGTCCCCGTGGTCACCGCGGGAGCAGGGGAGTCGCTGTTCGTTCTCAACGACGGACAGCGACTGGCGAAGCTGCTGCGCCTGCCGCAACTGATGCGCGCCAAGTCGCTGGCGGTCAGCCTCTCGATTCCGTGGGGGCTCAATGTGGGTCTGGTCGGGATGGCGCTGCCGTACGTTCCGCTCCCGACGAAGCTCGTCACGGCGGTCCTGCCGCCGATGCGCGCGCACGAAGGCGAGTCCGCGGAAGCGTTCGCCGGACGCGTCCACGACGTCATGCAGGCGAAGATGGACGAGCTGACCGCCGGACGTCGGCCGGTTATCGGGTAGTGGGCCGGGGCGGGTTCTTGCCGGCTTTTAACTCTTCCGGCGTGAGCACGACCGCGACCTCCTTGCCCAGTGAGTAGCCGGGCATCATCGGCAATCGATCACCGCTCCAGAACCGGCCGGGGTCGTACCAATCGCGGCGGCGTTCCTTTTTGAGCAACCCCATCGACTCGTAGGTCACGCCCACGACCTCAGCGCAGTACGTCGTCTGTAGGTCGGCATTCGTGACTGGCGCCGCCGTCCGGTTCACCTTGCCGCCGAGCCATCGACTGGCCACCTTCACCGTCGATGGAAACGGCGTGCCGTCGAGGCGCGCAATCGTGCGCAGGACGGCGTTCTCCTGCTCCTTCGTGACCTCTGGTTCGAGCTGGCGGAACCATGGAGTCTGGCCGTAGCGGCCACACCACACCTGCACCGAAGCGCGCAGGTCATGCAACTGCACACCACGTTGATAGCGCCCAGTCCACATGTCCTGCAGCGCCTTTCCGAGCTCGGCGTGCCACATCAACGGCGGCATGTCGTCGAGAACCACGGCCATCCCGACGTGATTGACCGGGCTGTTGCTGAGGGTTTGAATCGCGCGATCAGGACCCGAGCGACCCCGGAAGATCCAGATGTCTCCGGTCCGGGCGTTATCGACAGCGGTGCTCAGGTTTACCGAAGATTCGCGCGGACGGGTCGGCATAGCAATAGCGTAGAGATATGGCGGTTTCCGGAGCGAAGGTTCTGAAATACGTTGGCATGGCGGGAGTGGTCGGCGTTGCGGCCACCGGCGTCATGGTGGCCCGGGACGAGCGCAAACGGCGGGCATACACGCCCGACGAAGTGCGCGAACAACTGCACGTCCGCTATACCGCGGCCTACAACAACGGTGGCGAGATCCCGCGACCGCCCAAGCCGACCATGCGTGAGCGCTTTGAGAATGCACGGGCGCGCCTGCGTCGCCACTAGCTGACGTTCGCACCGTCGACCACGATGTAGTCGGGGTTCTTCACGCCCAGCAGTCGGGCGGGCGTCGCGGAGGTCACCGCCGCAGCAATGAGCAAGGCATCGTCGTTTTCAACCCCTCCGAACATCGAGACCGCGGTGTGAAACAGGCTGTCCATGGTCGCCGTGCTTCCCGCGATCGTGTCGGTACCGGCGACCTTTGCCACCGTGTCCTGCACCTCGATGTCGAGGGTGCCGAGTCGGTAGTGGCCGCTGCACATTCCCGCCGCGGACATCGCGTCGGTGACCAACGCAACCCGGTCCGATCCGACGGTACTGATCGTGTTGCGAACCAACGCAGGATGAAGGTGGATGCCGTCGGCGATGAGTTCGACGGTGACCCGGGGGTCCTCGAGCAGTGCGAGCGCGGGCCCAGGATCGCGTTGTCGGAGCGGACGCATCGCATTGAACAGATGCGTCGCCACGGTCGCGCCGGCGTCGATCGCTGCCACCGTCTGTTCGTACGACGCATCGGTGTGGCCGATGGCGACGATCACGCCGTGGTCGGTGAACCGTTTGATCGCCTCCATCGCTCCAGGGAGCTCAGGCGCGAGTGTCACCATGCGGATTCGGCCCCGCCCGGCATCGAGGACCGCGGTGATCTCGGCTCGATCCGGAACGCGAAGCTGCGTCGAGTCATGCGCACCGCAGCGCAGCGAGCTGAGCCACGGCCCTTCGAGATGAATGCCTTCGATCCGGTGATCTGTGCTCAGTGTCGAGACCGTCGTCAAGAGATCCGACGGCGACGCGGTGACGAGACTCGCGAGCGTGGCGACGGTCCCATGCGCGCGATGGAATGCGAAGGCCGTCTCGGGATCGACGGCGTAGTCAGCGCCTCCGCCGCCATGCACGTGCAGGTCGACGAATCCCGGCAGGACGATGCCGTCGCGGTAGCTCGCATCGGCGGAAACCGGTGGTTCACCAGGCCCGGCGAGGCCAGTCGCGGTATCCACCCACCCGGGCCGGAAGACCGACCCGCCGTGGATCACGGTGCCGGAAGCAATGATTGTCATAGCGTCTCAGTCACTTTGAACAGACCCCGCGGCTCATCCGGATTGCCACCGCGCGCCAGCGCGAGATGCAGCGCAAGCTGTTGGAGGGGCAGGATTTCGAGCAACGGCGACAGCGGATCGGCGACGTCGGGCAGCTTTTCCCCGACCCGCAGAATGTCGGCGTGGCGCTCCTCGAGTCGCTGCAGGACGGGCCCCATGGCGTGCCCACCCGCGTTGTTGGGCACGATCGCGATCACCGGCACCTGTGGATCGACCGTCGCGAGCGGGCCGTGCAGGAGATCGGCACCCGAAAAGGCCTGCGCGGAGAGGTACGACGTCTCCATGAGTTTGAGTGCCGCTTCCCGCGCGGTGGGGTACGAGTAGCCACGCGCGGTCGTGATGAGTCGCTGCGCGAATCGATAGCGTTGGGCGGCGGTGACCACGGCTTCGTCGTTGAGCAGGACCTGCTCCCCGAGTGGCGGTAAAGCTGCAGCGTCGCCACCCACGAAAAGCTCATACAACGCAAGCAGTTCAGCGGTGTACGTCTTGGTCGCCGCGACGGACAGTTCCGGTCCGGCGAGGACGTCGATGTGGAGTTCCGCGGCCTCGGCAAGCGCGGATTCGCGATTGTTCGTGACCGCCACGGTGAGAGCACCTTGTTCGCGGGCTACCGAAACGGATTTCACCAGGTCCGGAGAGCCGCCCGATTGGCTCACCGCGACGTACAGCACATCCTGGAGCTTCGGCCGTGCCCCGTAGACGGTTATCGCCGACGGTGAAACGAGGCCGGCGGGAAGCTGGTGATGAATCTCGACGAGGTACTTGGCGTACAAGGCGGCATGGTCGCTCGTGCCGCGGGCCACGAACTGCACGAACCTGGGGGAGTAGTCCGCGATTCGAGCTTTCGCGACCGCGATCTGGTCGGACCCCTCGCGCAGGAATCGCCGCCAGACGTCGGGTTGTTCGGCGATTTCACGGGCCATCAACTGACCGGCGTTCATTTCTGCTCCTGAAGCATTCGTTGTGCGATTTCGATGGCGCCGCGGACCGGGTCGACGGTCAGGATGCGGACGTCGTTGATGCGGTGTTCAGCTAGATGGCGTCGAACACCGCGCTGGAGTGCCGGTTGGTGGACGGCGAGTCCACCGGCGAGGACCACGGGGACCGCCGTGTCCAGCCGCTTCCCGACCGATATCGCGAGGTTGGCCAGGTGTCGTGCCGCCTGGTCGATTATCGTCAGGCACTCCGCGTCGCCGGTCTTGGCGAGTTCGAAGACGACTCGCGCTCGCCCCGCCCAGTAGCGGCGCTCGGGTTGGGCGTAGAAGTGGTCGAGCAGTTCGGCGGTGGACTGCAGTCCACAATCAGCCGCGATCTCCTGCCCAAGCCGGTCGGGGTGCTCGTTTCGGTCGATCCGGGCCAGCGTGTGCCGAACTGCCTCGCGGCCAATCCAATAACCACTTCCCTCGTCGCCGAGGAGGTAGCCCCAACCGCCGGCCCGGGCGCTTTCAGTGCCCGCGCGGCCCCACGCCACCGACCCGGTGCCGGAGATGACGGCGATGCCGTCGGTCAGTCCTGCCGCGGCGAGAATCAACTGGCTGTCGTGAACGATCCGGATCTTCGCGCCCGGAAATCGTGAGCTGAGCAGATCTCGCAGCCGCCTCTCGCCAGCCGGAGTGTCGATGCCTGCGGCTCCCGCACACACCGCGTCGATGTCGTGATTGCCGACCCGAGCGACGATGGCGTCGAGCTGGTGTCCGGCCTCGACGGTACCCACGCTGGTGACGTTGGCACTTCCGGAAAGTGCTTCGGCGACAACGGTTCCGCTCTCCGAACGCACCGCCTGCGTTTTCGATCCACCGATATCGAGGCCGAGTACGGTCGCCATCACTTGCCCGACTCCCATTTGCCTCCGTTGACCCAGAACTCCTGGATCTCCTCGAGGTGCTTGCCCTTCGTCTCGGGAGCCATCTTGTAAACGAACGCAAAGCTCAGGACGGCGAACAGTCCGAACACGGCGAAGGTCCCAGCGCCACCGAGCGAATTGAGCATCGTGAGGAAGAAGGCCGCGATGATCGCGTTGGCAACCAGGTCGGAGGTGAGCATCGTGGACGAGCCCATGGACCGCAGCCGGGCAGGGAAGCTTTCGCCGGCGTAGACCCACACCAGTGAGCCGAAACCGAACGTGAACCCGACCGTGAACAGGAGCACGCCGAAGAACCCGAGCGCGGTGAGCAGTCCGCCGAAGTCGGAGCTGGTCAGGAAGACGCCGATGAGCAGTGCATTCGCCGCGATCATCATCGCGATGCCCCCGAGGAGGATCGGTCGGCGACCGACCTTGTCCACGAGCGACAGCGACACGAACACCGCAAGGAGCGCCGCGACCTGGATGAGGGCCGGCAGAACGAGCAGCGAGAAGTTTCCGTGGAAGCCCATCTTTTCGAACAGCCGTGGCGAGTAGTAGACGATCGCGTTGATACCCGTGATCTGGATGGCGAAGCCCAATCCGACGACGAAAGCGGTCGCCCGAACGAACGGCTTGCGGAGCATCTCGCGGAAGCCGCCGCCCGACTCGGTTTTCAGGCTCCGCGTGATTTCCGCGATCTCCGCGTCCGCGTCCGACGCCGGCTCGATCAGTCGGAGGGTCTCACGAGCTTTATCGATCCGACCTTTGAGGACGTACCACCGCGCGGTGTCGGGCATGCGGAGCAGCAGGAGCGTGGTGAGGAACGCCGGAATGGCCGCGAGGCCGAGCATCCAACGCCAGCTTTCTGTTGCCGAGAGCGCGTAGGCGGCAAGGTAACCCAGGATGATCCCGATGACGGTCGCCACCTGGTAGGCGACGAGGAGCGCACCGCGGTTCTTGGCGGGCGCGGATTCGGCGACGAACACTGGAACCACCACGATCGAGATGCCGATCGTGATGCCGAGCAGAAAGCGCGCACCGAGCAGCATCGGCACCGACGTCGACAATGCGCTCAGCACCGCGAAGAGACCGTAGGTTCCCGCGACGAGCACCATCGACTTCTTCCGGCCGATCGCGTTCGCCAGCCAACCCGCGCCGATCGCGCCGGCGATCGAACCGATGACGACTGCAGTCGTGATGAGTTCTTGTTGGTGCGTCGTGAGCCCGAGGTCGCTTGTCATGAAGAGAAGCGCGCCGGCGATGTTCGACATGTCGTAGCCGTAGATGACGCCGACGCTCGCGGCCGTGATGGCGACGAGCAGCCCGAGCCGTGCCGGCGCCTTCGTCGCGATGGTGGTTGCTGTGCCCACTGTCCCCGATCCTTTCACTGGGCATCAATTGGTATATACCAATGTGATACACACGACATTGGCATATACCAATTGGGGCGTCAAGAGGTTAGGGTGATTTCCATGTCAGCGCCCCGGTACTTCCAGGTCAAGATGGCACTGCAGGAACGCCTCGCAGCGCTCGCCGAAGGCTCGTCGCTGCCGCCGGAACGTGCGCTTGCCGAGGAATTGGGAACGTCGCGAACGACGTTGCGCAAGGCCCTCGCCGAGTTGGCCGCCGAAGGACGCCTCCGCCGGACGCAGGGCAGTGGCAACTACGTGGCCCCGCCGAAGATCGTTCCAGTGCGCCAATTGACTTCGCTCACAGAAGATTTGGCGTCGATGGGACTGTCTTCCTCGGCGAAGATCCTGGAAATCGAACGAGTTCGCGCGGGCGACGAACTCGCCACCATTTTCGGCGTCACACCCGCCGCTTCGGTGTGGCGACTGAACCGGTTGCGGCTGGTCGACGGCGAGCCGCTCGCGCTCGAGTTGGCGCACCTGCCGGGCTCACTGCGCGATCTGCCGCAGCGACTGTCGGAGCATGGCTCGCTGTACACCACCCTCCGCACCGCGTATGGGCGTCGGATCGCCACGGTCGAGGATGCCGTCGAGGTCGCGCTCGTCGATCCACGCGAGTCCGAACTCCTCAACGTCGGCGTCGGACAACCTGGCCTGCTCATTCATCGAACCGGGCGGGACGAATCCGGCGAAGTCATCGAATGGACGCGGTCGTTGTACCGCGGTGATCGGTTTCGATTCGTCGCGACGGCGACGGTCCAGGCCTAGTTCACACCAACAAACGCGCTCTGAGCCTGCCCAACAGCTCCTCGCCGACGCCGATCATCGCGAGGTACTCCTCGAAGCTCCCGTACTTCTCGTCAACAGCGCGCCACGCACCGTGGAGAAAGTCCTCGTGCACGCCGAGCACCTTGTCCGAGATCTGCGTCAGGTCACCGTTGCGGGCGATTACGACCTGCCGAAGTGGCTCGATCGCGTCGTTGCTGCGGAGGTAGTCGGCGAGGATGTCGGCGTCGGAAACGCCCGCCGCACGCAAGACCGCCGCGACGATCCAGCCTGCGCGATCCTTGCCGGCAGCGCAGTGAATGAGCACGCCACCAGTGGAATTCGCGATGAGTTCGATCGCGTGCGCCAACGCCTTCTGACCGTTTTCCAGAAGCGGGAACCGGGTATAGGCGTACTCGAGCAGAACCTCGGCCAACTCCGGCGTGAGAACTCGAGGCTGCTCGTGGGGCGCGTGTTCCTGGCGCTCGTGATCCTTCACCGGTGCCGAGTGTCCGTGAACGCCAGCGGGGAGCGCGTCCGGACCGTTGTAGGCGACCTCATCGGCGCTTCGCAGATCGATGACGTCGCTGACGGCGAGTCCAGTCAGCGTGCGTTGGCCATCGGCGTCGAGCGCACACAGCTCCGATGAGCGGAAGAGAATTCCCGGTTGGATCGTGCGACCGTCGTCGGTTTTCAGTCCGCCCACATCGCGGAAGTTCCACGCACCGGAGAGATGGAACTGATCGACAGTCACACGTTCGACGGTAGCGGACAGTCGCTGTGAGTAGTCACCGTTGCCCGATCACCATTGCCACATCTAGTAACTATTCGGCCGCCACGCACCTCCTAGCAGCAGTCTCGTCTCCGTAGCGTCAGTACCAAGAGAAATTGAGACTCTCGCAGGAGGAACACCATGGTTGCCACTTCGTCCCGATCGGACGCACGCCAGGGATTCCACGCTGCGACTCTCACGACACGACGCCGCGTCTACCGCGACACCACGACCGAGCGGAGTGAACGATTGTATGGAGGTTGGGGCGGAGCGGTCATCCGCACCGGAGGTACCGTCCGCCGGTCGACCGGCGACTGGACGCCCGCTGTCCACGCTCTCCTGACCCATCTGGAGTCGGCCGGTTTCGACGGTTCACCCCGCGTCTTCGGCGTCGACACCGAAGGCCGCGAGGTGTTGAGCTTCATCGAGGGACAGACTGTCGCCACCGCCGCTTCGTGGCCGGAGTGGGCGCGCTCGGAATCCAACCTCGTGCGCGTCGGTAGCTTGCTTCGCCGCTTCCACGACGCGGTCGAGACGTTCCGGCCGGACCCGAACCTGACGTGGCGGTCCGGCCGCAGCGGGCTCGAGCCGGGAGAGATCATCGGCCACAACGACGTCAGCCTGGCCAATCTCGTCGCCGACTCGGACGGTCGCATCCACTCGCTCATCGACTGGGACAACGCCGGTCCGACCACGCGTCGCAAGGATCTGGCGATCGCTGCGTGGCATGTCGTCGCCCTGCACGCGCCGGCACATGCGGAGGCGCGCGGCTGGACCCGCCAGCCCGACGTCGCTCGTCGCCTGCGGATCTTCCTCGACGCCTACCGACTCACCGACCGCGCGGGATTCGTCGACGACATCCTCGAGCGACTCGGCCACGCACTCGCCAAGCTGTCCGCGAACGGCGGGTGTGCGGAATTCGTGAAACTCCTGCAGGCCGACATCGCCTTCATCGAGGATAACCGCGAGGCACTCGAGCAGGCGATCGCCTGATTTGAAAACGATTCGGTGCTCGGCTGGCGTTGTCATCGACATATATCGATGACGATGCCTGGAGAGCACCGAATCGTTTGTCACGCAGGGTGTGGCGCCCCACCCAAACCGATTTCGTTCCCGTCCGCATCCCGGAACGTCGCCTTCCGGACGCCGTTCTCGTAGGTCTCCACGGTCACTGGAACCATCCCACGCTCGGCGATCGCGGCGATCCTCTCGTCGAAATCGTCGACGAAGAGCGTGATCATCGCGAACCCGGCTCGCGCCGGCAGATGTTCGACGTAGAGGTAGCGGTGCTCGGCTACCTCGAAAACTGCCTCGCTGTCGTTCGGGAAGAAGGACGGCGGAGCGCCCAGCAGGTTCTCGTACCACGCCAGGGCGGGCCGGTAGTCACGGACGGGAACTCCGGCGAACAGATCGACGGTCACGGATCCCACGGTAACGCGTCAACGGACGGCTTCGTAGAAGGCGAACTGGCCTGCGATCGTGCGCGTGCGCCGCACCGGACCGACGTGGAATCCGGCCGCCTCGAGAAGTCGTGTCATCGCCTCCACCTCGATCGAGCCGTGCCCGTGACGATGTCCGCCGGTGAAGTCGACGATATGAAAACTGCCGCCGGGCTTCAGCACTCGGAACACCTCCGCAAACACATCCGGTCGCGCCTGTTCCGGGATGTGATGAATCGTCAACGACGACAGCGCCCGGTCGAAGGTGGCTGTTGGGTAGGGCAGGCTCTGCGCATACGCCGTTTCGAACGTTATGTCGGAGGCCTTCTTCCGTGCCCGTTCGAGCGCCCGCGGGTCGGGGTCGGTGCCGGTCAGGTCGATGCTCGGAGCGGAGCGCTTGGCCGCCACCGAGAGGTTGCCGGTTCCGCATCCGATTTCGAGGACCGCGAGCCGGTCCGAGAAGTTCGCCTGCTCGATCAGTTCCCGGTGTAGTCGGCCCACGCCGAGCAGTTTCGTCAGCAGGTCGTAGAAGGGCAGAAAAGCGTCGTGCCCGGCGGCCGGAAGGTAGTCGTGTGTATTTGGATGAACATGCTTCATGACTTCGATGTTTGCCCACGTTTGCGCCGGTGAATTGGTCGATCTGTGGCACTACTTGGATTATCTTTGACTCATGGACTCGGCGATCCATCCGGTTCGCTATCGCAATGGCGTTCCGGTCTATCGGTATGACCCGGCGCCCGATGCGGCTCCCGTCACGATGTTGCGGGTCGGGCACGGGCACCTCCCGGCGGTCGCCAACCGGCACATCCACGATTTCCCGATTCTGCTCACCGACGGCGAGTCCGCCTGGATCGTGCAGCCCGGCGAGATCATCGATCCGAATCGCGCGGGTGTGGCCCACGACTGCACGGCGATCATCTTCGAGCCGAACCTCGTGGATTCGAATCTGCTCACGTTGACGCGCCACAACCAGTCGGGCGGGGTCCTGCAGATTTCCATACCGCCGGAAAGCCAGTCCGGCTGGCACCGAACGATAGCGTCAATCGAGTCCGAGATTGCCGAACGTCGCGACGGCTATCGACAGGCACTGGCGGCGCATCTGACTGTGCTCTTGATCGAACTGGACCGCCTCGCGGCCGAACTGATCAGCCGTCCAGACCCAACGCTCCACGCCGTGTTCGAGGCAATCGAAGCCAGCGTCGGGGAGCCACTGACACTGAGCGATGTCGCCAAGACTGTCGGTCTGACGCCGGGCTACCTCACCACCTGGGTACGCCGCCGCACGGGAAAGACCGTTCAGGAGTGGATTCTGGAGCGAAAACTCGTCGAGGCACGAAAGCTACTCGCCGAGACGGACTTGCCCGTTGGGACGGTCGCTCGCAAGGTCGGGTTCGACGATCCCGCGTACTTCACGCGTGTCTTCACCCGCGAGGTCGGGACCCCGCCGCGGCGGTGGCGAACGGAAACAACGCGCGCCTAGCTGACTCAGGACGCGTCGAGAACACCGATCGTCACGCCGTAGGGAAGGAATCGCACTTTGCGTGCGGCGTCGGTGTTGTCCTTGTTCGCCCGCAGGGCCTCGATCTCGGTCGGGAAAACCTGCTCGACGCGAGCCGATCCGTCCCCGTCGAGGGTATAGATCACCCAGACGCCGCTGCCGTTTTCCTGGGCGGTGCCACCCTCGTGCCGACGAGTCGCCTGGTCCCACACGGACGCGCGTCCACCGGAGATGAGTCCGTCGAGAAGTCCGGCGAACAGCGAGCCGTCCTTCGATTTCTCGACCAACCCGTTCGCGAAGTCAAATGCGCCCCGCAGCTGCTGCGTCGCTTCGGCAATCGCGCGTTCGAGGTCTTCGGGGTCGATGCCGAATGGCCCGTTGTTGCTCATCTGACCTCCTCATGGTCTGACCCCAGTGTGCCTACGGGTTGGGGCTCCCGCCACAAAGCTTTATGCCCCGCGACGAACCATTTCCGCGATCCAGATCGGCGCGAAGGGCGAGGTGCATCCCGGGGGAGTCGGATAGTCCTTGAGCACTTCCAGTCGTTCGCCGATCTCGAGCGCACGGGCCCGATATTCGGGGTGATGAATCCCGATCATCGCGAGACCGTTGTTCATCGCCCACTGCAGGCGTTCGGGTGCGGTCTTCATCCCTGGATCGATCAGCGCCAGCAATTCCTCGGGGTCCACGACCGCGGACTTCTTCGCGATCAGGTCATTCGTCAAAGCCCACCCGGCGCTGGCGACAACGGGATCCGAGTCGTTGAACCACGCCTTGCGGAGATCCTCAGCGTGCGGACTCTTCTTCACCACGTAACCGACGAGCCAGTCGTGAACCTTGGGCGCTCGGGCGTCCCGCAACATCGAGTCGAGTTCCTCGCGGCGGAACGATTTCGGCCGGCAGATCAGCAGCGCCAGCAGGCGCGCTGCGGTGTCGCCGGTCGCCCAGAGTTCCACCGCAAGTTCGTGCTGCATCTTCAGCTGCTTCGCAAGTGCGCGCAGTTTCGTGAGGTTGACGCCGTGGTCATCGCCCCGCTTTTCGTTGACCGCGCGCATCTTCGGGTCTTCGAGCGCGGCGAGATCTGCCATCACTGCGGCTAGTTCGGACTGATCGGCCATCACGCCAACCTACCGGGCCTTCCCCTGATCGGGGGAGTCGGGTTTCCCCTGCTAGAGGGCCCATTCAGCGCACCCCGCCGGTCCCGAACGAGCGTCAAAGTCAATGGGTAACCGCAACTTCCACGAAAGGCACCGCAATGACCAACACCCGCATGAGCCCCCGTCGTCACCTTCTCCTGGGCGTTTCCTTTGTCGGAATCGCGATCGTCGGCACCGGTCTTGGATTCGTCGCCACGGCGCACGCCGGCACCCTGCCGACCGACGGCGACACCGTTGCCATGACGATCCACAACAACACCGACCAGACCATGACACTCGCTGCGCAGTACACCAACGTCGGTGACTTCATCGCGGCGCCGCAGCAGGTCCTGGCTCCGCATACGAGCGAGATCGTCACGGCAAGTTCTCACAACCACGACCGGATGGCCGCCGTAATGAGTTACCAGCTCCCAGACCACACCGTTGTCGTGTTCGAGGCCAACAACCTGCCAGATGGCGCCAACACCACGGGAACGGTCACAGCGGGACCGAGCGCAGGCCAGTACGCGATCGCCACGAGTCTCGACACAGGTTTTCCCAACCTGAACGCGAGCTACACGGTGCAGCCGACAATGTTCGGGAAGGACGTTGTGACCCCCGCATGGCTCTCCGCGCCGGCATGGCCCTCCGGTCACTAGAGCGCGCACCTGTGATAGAACTGGCCTGACAATCTATCCTGTCAGAAGTTGGAGCGAAGGCTTTGATCGACGAAACAGCGGTCGCATCCTGGATGGACTCTGTCGGTCTCGGCACCGGACCGCTGCTCAACGTCGAACCTGTCACGGGCGGCACCCAGAACGTCATGGTCCGCTTCGAACGCGCTGGCCGAAGCTACATTCTTCGCCGCGGACCAGTGCACCTTCGCCCGCGCAGCAACGACCAGATCGCGCGCGAATTCCGAGTGCTGGAGGCGCTCGGGAAGACCGATGTGCCGCACCCGGCACTTATCGCAACCTGCGACGACACAAGTGTTCTCGGGGGCGCCGTCTTCTATCTCATGGAGCCGATCGACGGCTTCAATGCCAGCGTCGGGTTACCCGAACTGCACCGCACGGACGCCCGGGTCCGTCACGACATGGGACTTCACCTCGTCGACGCACTCGCTGAACTGAGCGAGGTCGACCACGTCGCTGTCGGACTCGGTGACTTCGGGAAGCCGAACGGCTTTCTCGAACGCCAGGTGCCGCGATGGCTCGGTGAACTCGAGTCGTACAACGCGTTCGCGGAATACCCCGGTCCCGACATCGGTCCCGTCGACGACGTCGCCCGCTGGCTCGACCAGCACCGGCCAACCGACTACCGTCCGGGAATCATCCACGGCGACTTCCATGCCGCGAACGTCATGTTCTCGCGCACCGGACCCGAGGTCGCAGCGGTCGTCGACTGGGAGATGTGCACGATCGGCGACCCGCTTCTGGATCTCGGCTGGCTCCTGGCGACGTGGCAATTACCCGGCGCACCAGAGGAATTCGCCGGACCGCTGACCCGTGCGGGAAGCCTCGCCATCGCCGCTGAACTCACGGCCCGCTATGCCGAACGCGCCACGCGTCCCCTCGACGACCTCACTTGGTACATCGTTCTGGCCTGTTTCAAGCTCGGGATCATTCTCGAGGGAAGCCATGCCCGGGCGCTGGCCGGCAAGGCGCCCACGGAGATCGGCGACCGGCTCCACACCACGACCCTCCGGCTCTTCGAGCGAGCCGTCACTTTGATGGAAGGCAACTGATGATCGACTTCGAGATCCCTGCCGAACTAGCCGCTTTGCGCGACAAAGTGCGCGACTTCGTGGTCGAGCAGATCGTGCCATTCGAGAAGGACCCGCGCGTCACTCAGCACGGGCCGACCGACGAACTTCGTCAGGAACTCGTCGAACTGGCCCGTGCGGCTGGGCTACTCACGATTCAAGCCGACGGTATGAGCCACATCGAGCAGGCGATCGTGTACGAGGCGGCCGGTTGGTCCACGCTCGGCCCGGTCGCGATGAACTGTGCGGCCCCGGACGAGGGCAACATGTTCCTGCTGTCGAAAGTCGCGAACGAAGAGCAGGCTGAGCGATTCCTCAAGCCCGTCGTGGACGGTCACCAGCGGTCCGTCTTCGCGATGACGGAGCCGAACGGAGCGGGATCTGATCCCAGCCAGCTCGCCACCGAATACGCCCTCGACGGGGACGAGTACGTCATCAACGGCCTCAAGTGGCTCATCACCGGAGCTCAAGGCGCGAAGACGTGGATCATCATGGCCACCGGCTCCGAAGGAGCCACGTTGTTCCTGTGTGACGGCGACACCGAGGGCATCATCATCGAGCGCGCGATGGACACGATGGACCGGAACTACGTCTCGGGACACGGCGTCGTCCGTTTCGAGAATCTGCGACTGCCGAAGAGCTCGATACTGGGCGAGCCCGGCCAGGCCTTCCGGTACGCCCAGCTGCGTCTGGCTCCCGCCCGGCTCACCCACTGCATGCGCTGGCTCGGTGCCGCCGAACGTGCGCAGGCCATCGCCCTCGATTACGCGAAGACCCGCACCGCGTTCGGCAAGCCGATCGGCGAGCACGAGGGCGTCGGATTCATGTTGGCGGACAACGAGATCGCGCTGCAGCAGTGCCGACTCATGATCTGGTGGGCGTGCTGGCACCTCGACAACGGCTCCCGGGGACGCCACGAGTCGAGCGTGGTCAAGTCCTCGGTCTCCGAGGAACTGTTCAAGGTCTCCGACCGCTGCGTCCAGATTCTCGGCGGCATGGGCATCAGCGATGAGACGCCGGTCGCCGCGATCTTCCGCGACATGCGCGCCTTCCGCCTCTACGACGGCCCGACCGAGGTGCACAAGTACGCGATCGCACGCGAACTGCTGCGGAAGTAGTCGGCCGATAAGTGGTCATTTCCGCTCGGTCATCGAACGGAAATGACCACCACGGGGATTACTCGTCCGACTTGCCGGGAAGGATCGTGACGTCCTTCAACGTCGCCTTGGCGCCCTTGAGCACCGCGTACGTCACCTTGTCCATGACGGCACCGTCGAACACCGCCTTCTTGACCGCGGAGTGACGGAACGTGACGTCCCGGAGCGTGGCATTGCGGAACGACGTGTTCTTCAGCGAGGTGCTGTTGAAGTTGACGCCGACGAGTTCGAGGCCGTCGAACGAGACGTCGCCGAGGTCCGAGGTGCTGAAGTTCGTCCCGACGAGCGTGGTGCCCTCGAAATCGGCACCCTGCAGCGGAAGCGCTTTGAACTTCGTGCGGGTGAGGTTCGCCCCGGTGAGCGCGACATTCGATGTGTCCGAGCCGTAGAAGTCGGCGTCGGTGAGGTCTGCGCCGACAAAGGACGCGGACCGCAGTGCAGCGCCCCGGAACTTGGCGCCGGCGAGATCCGAGCCGTCGAAGTTCGCCTTCTCGAGTGCGCTGCCGTTGAAGTTGGCGCCGCGCAGGTTGCTGTCGCTCAGGTCGGCGTCCCGGAGGTCGGTACCACCCAGAAGGCGGCCGGGGGGAGTGTCGGAACCGGGTCCGACCACCTTCGCGATGAATCCCTTGATCAGGCCCGGCTTCTCAACCGGCTGAGCCGGTGCTTGCGGGATCTCCTCCATGAGCTCGGAGACGTCTCCAAAGTTCTTGGTTGCCATGTCGAATGCCTCTTTATCTGTCTTGCCCTGGTTCTTCAGGTCGTCGAATTTGTCGGTCAGGTTTGCGAGAAGTTCCTCGATCACGTCGTCCCGCGCGGGGAAGTCGCCGTACGGCGCGAGCGTGGTCTCCAGGAAGCTCCGGAGTTCTGCGTGCATTTCTTTAGCTCCCTTCACACCAAGCGATCGATGATCTGCTTGGCGTACTCCCAGTTGCGTTTGTTGTCGAGGTAGAGATCGCGGCCCGATGCGGTGATGCTGTAGTACTTCCGCCGGCCGCCCTGGGACTCATCGCCCCAGTACGAAGTGATGAAGCCGTCCTTCTCGAGCCGCTTGAGGCTCGAGTACAAGGTCGCCTCCTTCAGCTCGTAGAGCTGGTCGGAGTTGTCGAATACGAGCTTGGTGATCTCGTAGCCGTACTTGTCGCCATCCGTCAGCAGCCTCAGGACGATCGTGTCCGTATGTCCGCGGAGTAGATCCGCGGAGAGCTTTCTGTCTGCCATGCAATACAACATATGGCGTAGTACCTCGCCTGTCAAGGTACTGGACTAGCCGTAGTTTTGTGAGCCGCGATACAGGGCGATCGTCAGCCCCCGGCCACCACGCCTTCGCGCCGGGGATCCGCACCACCAACCCATCCGTCGGGATCGCGGGACAGGATGCTGAGACCACTTATTTGACGGGCAACGGACACGGGGTGTCCCTGTTCGCGCAGACGCTGAACCAGTGGATCGTGGTCGCCGTTGTCGGAAGCGTCGATCGCCGGATGCTCACCACCCACTCCGACCGTCGCGGACGTACTGGCACCGAAGTTGACGGCGGACGCGGCCTGCTGCGAATCCAGGTGCCAATCGACCAACCCGACCACGGTTTTCACGACGAACTGGATGATCGCGGCGCCGCCCGGGGACCCCGTCACGAAGGTGAGTTGACCGCGCGACCCGTCCGGAGATCGATCGAAAATCAGGGTCGGGCTCATCGAACTTCGCGGCCGCTTGCCGGCCTGGACGCGGTTGGCGATCGGCTGCCCATCTGGTCCGGTCGGCTCCGCACTGAAGTCGGTCAGTTGGTTGTTGAGGACGAAACCGTCGACAACGTGGAAAGAACCGAACGCAGATTCCACGGTGGTGGTCATCGCAGCGGCATTTCCGTAGCTGTCGACAATCGAGATGTGGCTCGTCCCATGTTCGGGTGGCTGTGCCCCGACGCCAAGCGGGACTGGCCCGAAATCACCGGCGGCCACCGTCTCCATTGCCTGGCTCGGGTTGATGAGCGCCGCACGACGTTTCAGGTACTGCTGGTCGAGCAGCGCATTCGGCGAATTTCCAGGCAGCGGAACGAAATCCGGGTCGGCAACGTACTTGTCGCGGTCCGCATAGGCGAGTCGCTCGGCCTCGGAGATGAGGTCCACCGCCTCCGGCGTCGGCTTTCCACCATTTCGGCGAAAATCGGATCCCGCGTCGCCGACGTTCGGGCCGAGCGCTCCAAGGTCGAAGCTCTCGAGCATTCCCAGCGTCTGCGCCACGGCGATGCCACCCGAGGACGGGCCGGGCATTCCGCAGACGACTTTTGTGCGGTATTCGGTACAGATGGCAGTGCGTTTCTTGGCTTGATAGCCGGACAGATCGCCCATCGACAGCAATCCCGGAGTGCGATCGCCCGCACCATTCGTCGATGCATCGACGATGTCCGCCGCGATCGCCCCGGTGTAGAAGGCGTTGGCGCCGTCGGTGGCGATGGCGCCCAACGTCTTGGCCATCGCCGGATTGACGAGTAACTCGTTCGCCGGCTTCGGCGCCCCGCCGGGGGTCAGGAAGTAGCCGCGCGCGTTGTCATCGCGCGCGAGGTCCGCGGCGGATTCGGCGATCTGACCCGCTAAGCGCGGACTGATGCGGAACCCATCGTCGGCGAGCGTGATCGCGGGCGAAAACAAGTCTTTCCACGACTGCTTTCCGTGTTCGCGCTGCGCGTGTTCCAGCAATCGCAGGACGCCGGGCACGCCGATCGACCGGCCACTGGCCCGCGCAGTCGGCCGCGGCGCCGCGCGATCGGTATCGCTGATCCAGCGCAGGTAATTCTCATTCGCCGCCGCCGGCGCAGTCTCGCGGCCGTCGTACGCGTCGACGCTCCGGGTGGCCGCGTCGTAGTACAGCAGGAACGCGCCGCCACCGATTCCCGAAGCCTGCGGCTCGACGAGACCGAGAACGGTTTGCGCGGTGACGAGTGCATCCGCGGCCGTGCCGCCGTTCGCCAACACACGGCAAGCAGCTTCTGTGGCAAGGGGATTGGCCGTCGCGACCGCGAACCGCTGCGTTCGAACCGGGGTCATGCCGGTGCGATAACCGCTATCGAGAAGCGCTCCGTTCGAAGCCGTTTCACATGCATCGCGGGCGGGCCGCGGTTCCTCCGAACAACCCACCAGCACGCCCATGACAAGAAGCAATGTCGCAAGTGCGGCACTCTTGTGCAGCCCGCAGCGCATAGGCGAACTCTATTCTTCAGAAGTCGGCACCGGATGCAGGTTGGGTACCCCAAGAGGTAGCGACACAAAGGAGGCGAATCCGATGATTCTTCGCATTGCAGGCGTTGCCGCGGCCGGGGCAGCCGCGGTGTATTTCCTCGATCCGAAAAGCGGGGCCGAACGTCGACAAATGGTGAAAGACAGGCTCACGGCTGTCCTCCGACCGGAGCACCTCGACTCCGAAACGGTGCTGGAAGCGGTGGAAACCCCGGCGTAGCTCAATCAACGTCGAACTCGAGTTTCAGCGCGCCAGCACCACGAAGCAGCGCGACGTGGTCGGCCTCGTGCCGTATCTGCTCAGTGACCGCTGAATCCAACTTTTGGAACGAGTGCACGGTGATCGCCAATTTCCGCCCGGATCTCCGAGGCCGCCAGGTTCCGACGATGTGTCCATCAGCCAGGACGGTTCCGGGTGCTCCAACCTTCTGCCAGACGTCCTTGTGGTGAACCCGGTCGACGATCGTGGCGCGGTCCCGCATCTGCGTATACGGATCTCCTGGCGGAAGCAGCCGCACCCCGGTCACCTCGGATTTCTTTACCAATCCAACATCTTTCGAGAGCATCCAAGCGCGGCTTCCCAGGACTGAAACAGCGGAGAGTTCGTCCTCGATCGGGCTCCACCACGCATCGACGTCGCCGACGTAAACCCCGACCCACGCCGCGAAGTCCTTTCGGGTGGAGGGTCCGTAGCAGTGCAAGTAGCGGCGCAGGAGTTCGCGCCGAGCGTCATCCTCGCGTGCCGGGGTCGCGCCCAACCACTCGTCGACGAGGACGAAAAGCGCCTTGTTCTCGGTGCGACGAGCGAAGCAGACGACACCTTGCAGAGTCAGGATCCGCAGGCAGAAATGAACGATGGCCTCGCCGAGGGGCTGATTTCGGGCGTACGGCCCTTCTGCGATCCAAGCGGCGCGCGCAGTGCTCGGCAGTCGTTCGGCGACGCGCTCCGCGACTTCCCTGCCGAGTTCGTTAATCGCCAACTGCCTGCCGCGAAGTACCGCCCGAACGGCCGGTGAGATCAGGGCGACGATCTCGTCGAGACCGAGATCGACCTGCTCGAGCGCCTGCTCGACGCCGAGGATCAGATGAATCCGCGCCGATTCGGTGGTCGGAAGAACTCCGGTCGTGAAGACCGAAGCGTCCGCCGTGGGGAAGTAGTACGGCGCACCTCGCATGCTCCAGGTCTGGAGCAGGACCTTCTCATCCACGAGCCGATCGATGAGGTCGGGCGTCACTCCCTCGACCCGGGCATTGAGAGCGAGCAGCGCGGACCCTGGCGGACTGTTCTGAATTCCGCAGGCGCCCGCGACCTCTCCGACGTCTGCGGCCGGTCGTCGCGCGAGCAGATGGTGCGCCCGCAAGCGGAACGCAATGACATCGCTGGTCGATACGTCGATCACGGAACCCCGGCGAGCTCACGCACTGCAACGGCGGCGGGCACCACCGATCCGATGCGCAACGCCGTCTCGCCCGCATAGAGCGCGGTCGCGTCGACCAGGCGTTCCGGCATACCGACGAGGGGAGAGGCCGGTCCGAAAAAGGGGATCGCGGGCCTTTGGGTCACAGCAAACCGATCAGCGATCGCCATCGGAAGGTGCCGCATGCCGCCGGTCCACGACGCGAGACGTCTGATCGCTCCCGGACCGCGCGGATCGTCGCGGCACCACCGATCGGTTGCGGCGTTGGGGATCACGCGGTGACGCATCGGCCACCCCATGCTGAACAGCATCGTCTCGAACGTCCGGTCCGCGGTGATGACGCGTTGCTTGTACGTCTCGTGGGCTCGACACTCGTGGGTCAGCAGAAAACGGGTCCCCGCGACCACGGCGGCAGCACCGGCATCGAGAGCCCGGCGGGTATCGTCCGCATTCGCTATGCCGCCGGCGACCAGCAGGTAATTCGAACCGGTCGCGTCGTGAATCCGCTGCAAGGCTTCTAACGCCGGCTCGACACCGACCAGGTGTCCACCCGCCTCGATTCCTTGGACGACCAAACCGTTCGCACCACCAGCGAGTGCCTGCCGAGCCTCGTCGACGGTGCCGACGGTCGCCAGGACGCACACCCGATCTTCCTGCAGTCGGTGGACCAATCGGCTCTCGAAGCCACCGTGCAGCGTGACCACCCGCGCCTTCGAGCGCGCGATCGCATCGACATGGGCGCGCGTCGTGAAGGGCACCAAAAGGTTCGCTGCGATAGGCCGCCCAGCAGACTGTTCGTGAGCGACCTCGAGTTCGGCTTCGAACTGCTTCGGCGGCAGAATTCCGACCGTCCCGAGACCGCCGGCTGCTGACACCGCCCCCGCCAACGTGCCCGTGGCGATGCCCCCGCCCATGCCCGCTTGGACGACAGGGTGCTCGATCCCGATCCGTTCGATGAGGCCCACGATCCGAACGCTACGCCCGGGACTTAGTGGTTGAGTGAGAACCATGACTGCGACCAACCGCCAGATCCTGCTGGCCTCACGCCCGGTAGGCGAACCCTCGGTCGACAACTTTCGGCTGGTCGAAACGCCGTTGCCGTCCCTCGCGGACGGTCAGGTCCTCGTCCGGCACCACTATCTGAGCCTTGACCCGTACATGCGGGGCCGGATGAACGACAGCAAGAGCTACGCGGAGCCGCAGCCTCTCGACGAGGTCATGATCGGGGGCACGGTCGGTGAGGTCGTGGAGTCGCGAAACGATCGGTTCGAGGTCGGTGACACCGTCGTCGGCATGGGCGGGTGGCAGGAATTCCAGGTCGCCGACGGCCAACCCGGCCAACTTCGGAAAGTCGACACGACCCACATCCCGCCGCAGGCGTATCTCGGTGCGGTCGGGATGCCGGGAATCACCGCCTGGTACGGACTGACCCAGATCATCGACCCGAAGCCGACCGAGACCGTCGTGGTCAGTGCTGCGAGTGGCGCCGTCGGGAGCGTCGTCGGACAACTCGCGAAGGAACGCGGCGCGCGCGTGGTCGGGTTGGCCGGTGGTCCGGAGAAGTGCCGATACGTGGTCGGCGAACTCGGGTTCGACGCCTGCATCGACTATCGCGAACACCCCGACGTGCGATCGCTGTCCGCGGCGCTGAAGACCGCGTGCCCGAACGGTATCGACGGATACTTCGAGAATGTCGGTGGCATCATCCTCGATGCGGTGATGCTGCGGTCCAACGCGTTCAGCCGAATCGCCATGTGCGGGATGATCGCGGGCTACAACGGCGAACCAACGCCGATGCAGATCCCGGCACTGATTCTCATCAACCGCATGACGATCCGCGGATTCATCGTCTCCGAGCACATGGACTTCTGGCCGGAAGCGCTGAAGGAACTGGGCTCGCTGTACGCCGCGGGCCGACTGCGGTATCGCGAAAGCATTGCGCAGGGTCTGGAAAGTGCCCCGGAGGCATTTCTCGGCCTTCTCAAGGGCCGGAACTTCGGAAAACAGCTGGTCAAGCTCTACTGATGCCCATCCTGCCGAAGGATCGAGACCCACGCCTGATCACCATTCGACGCGGCGGATCGCTGACCGACGACCATCACCGTCTCCTCGCTGAGTGGGCGTTCGAATGCACCGAACACGTGTTGCATCTGTTCGAGAAGGAGCAACCGAAGGACACCCGCCCACGGGATGCGATCGATTTGGGACGCGCCTGGGTCCGCGGAGAGGCGACGTGGCAGGAGGCCCGCCAGGCGGCTTTCGCATCCAATGCCGCAGCGAAGGCTGTGCCGGATCCCGCGAAATTCGCCGCGTTGTCCGCAGGACAGGCCGCGGCCGTCGGTCACGTTGCGGCACACGATCTCGGTGCTGCGGCCTACGCCATCAGGGCCGTGGTGGCGGCGGAGGGTGCGCCGGCGCGAATCCGCGAACGGGACTGGCAACGCGAGCGAATTCCGGCCGAGGTTCGTGCGCTGGTGCTGGACGACCAGCAGAACCGAAGTGCGATCTGCTGGAACGTTTTCGACGACTGATCACGATCACTCAGACAATCGGTTTACAGTCCGGGTTAACCTCGCTGCAACGCAGGAACCCGTCGCGGCGATACGTAGGTATCAGTCTTCCGCCGTTGACCGTTCGCCCATCGTGGGCTCGAGAGGGCAAATGACAGCAGACCTAGCCGAGCTCCCCGTTGCTCCGGCGTCGCGCCTGCGGCCCGAACAACTCACTCCGGAGTTGCGACCTGAGCGTCGGCTTCGGCTCCGGGTTCCCGCGCCGGCGATCATCGCCCTCGTCTACCTTTCGGCTGCGCTCTTCCTCTTGTGGCGGGTGTGGCAGGGCCTGAGTTCCAGCGTCCTGCCGGACAACCAGGACCAGGTGATGATGGAGTGGTTCTTCGCGTACGACGCGCACGTGCTGACGCACCTGCAGAACCCGTTCTTCACGACGCTGCAGAATTACCCGACCGGCTTCAACGGCATGGCGAACACACTGTTGCTCGGGCTAGGGATACCGCTCGCGCCCATCACTCTAGCCTTTGGCCCCACCGCGACATTCGCTCTCACGCTCACCGTCGGCATGGCATCGACGGCCTTCGGCTGGTACTGGGTCTTCCAACGTCATCTCCGGCTCCACCAGGTCGCCGCCCTGGTGGGTGGCGCATTGTGCGGATTCGGGCCGGCCATCGTTTCCCATGCCCATGGCCACGTGAACTTCGTGTTCGGCGCGCTGCTGCCGTGGATCGCGATTCGCCTCATCCGCGCAGGTGCGACCACGCGCCCATGGCGAGACGGGCTGTACCTCGGGCTGCTCGTTTCCTGGCAGATATTCATCGGCGAAGAACCCCTGTTGCTGTTCGCCTTCGGATGCGCCGTCTTCGGGCTCGGGCTGCTCGGCTTCGACTTCAAGCGCACGATCACATGGGCACGGGGTGCGGTGCGTCCGATCTTCACCGGCGTTGCCGTCACGCTGGCGCTTACCGGGATGTCGATTTGGTGGCAATTCTTCGGCCCGCAGAGCTACGGCACGCTGGACCACACCGGCACCAGCAACGACCTGCTCGAGTTCGTCCAGTTCCCCGAGCATTCGGTCGGGAATCTGCTGTGGACCACCGAGCGACTCTCGACGAACCCGACCGAACTGAGTGCGTATTACGGACTTCTGCTGCCGGTTGTGGTCGCCGCGATCGTCGTGATGTGGGGGAGGCCGCTCGTCCGCGCCGCCGCGCTGGCCATCGGAGTGATGGTGGTGCTGTCCCTCGGGCCGACACTGGACATCGCCGGCCATCACACCGGTATCCCACTGCCGTGGGCCGCACTGCGCGAGATTCCGCCCCTCAGCACGATCGTCGAGTTGCGGTTCGCGGGGGCTTGCCTACCTCTGATCGCGATGCTGATCGCGATGGCCATCGACCGGATTCTGCGCAGCGAACACCGTGATGTCCGGATTCTCGGACTCGGGGCACTGGCCGTCGCGCTCGTGCCACTCGTGCCGACTCCGCTCGACGTTGTTCCCCGTCCCCCGGTTCCGGGCTTTATCGCGCACACAATGTGGCAGAAATACGTCCACGGCGGCAGCGTCGTTTTCGCACCGCTACCTGGGCACAGTTATGCCGAACCACTGCGGTGGCAGGCCGCGGCCGACTTCGGTTTCCCGATGGCCAGTGGATACTTCGTCGGGCCCAACGTCTGGGGAGTGGGGAGCCATTACCCCGATCCCAACTTCACGTCCGAACTCCTGAAGTCGGTGTACGAATCCGGCACTGTCCCGTCGATCACCGACGCTGACCGACTGGAATTCATCACCGATCTCCAGGACTGGGACGCGGATGTCGTCGTGTTGCCGCACACCGTGCGCGATAGGCAGATGTACGACGTGTTGACGGCACTCTTCAGCCAGCCGGGTACCTATCTCGGGGACGTCTGGGTGTGGCAGTTCGACTTGAAGGGTGCGTAGACCGGCTGAGTCCAGCTGGTTCGCGCTCACGTAAATTTCCGCAACCAGCGAAATGAAGAGGTACCGTCAGCCGTAGTGACATAGATCACTCCCACCATGGCTGTTGGAGGAACACGTGACCGGTGTTGTCGACGCACGCTTTGAAGCTTCGGAAAAGCTCTCCACAACGCTGATCAAGGCGTCACAGAAGCAGAGCTACAACCCGTGGGTCGATATCGACTGGGATGCGCCTCTGGACCCCGACAAGTTCTACATCACACCCAACCGGGTCACTCTGTACGGCACGGACATGTGGGACGAGATGACCCGTGCGCAGCAGATCGAACTCAGCAAACACGAGACCGCGAGCATCGCCAGCGCGGGCGTCTTCTTCGAGATGATCCTCATGCAGATGGTGCTGCGGACGATCTACGACCAGGACCCCCGGACCTCGCACGTCCACTGGGCGCTCACCGAGATCGCGGACGAATGCCGCCACTCCATCATGTTCGGCAAGTACTGCGACAAGGTGGGAGTTTCGCCCCACCGTCACTCGGCGATGTTCAACGAACTCGGCCGGATCTTCAAGACGATCGCGTGGGGGCCGATGGCGTACGCCGGCATCCTCGTCGCCGAAGAGATCCTCGACGAGGCGCAGAAGGAGATGATGCGCGACGAGGACCTGCAGCCGCTCGTGCGCAAAGTCGCCCAAATCCACGTCACCGAAGAAGCCCGGCACATGCGCTTCGCGCGCGAGGAAATCGTCGACATGGTGAAGGCGGGCCTCAACCCCGCGGACAAGATCGCGCAGCAGACCATTTGTGCGGTCGTCGGATACACGATCGTCCAGGCACTCGTCAGCCCGGGCGTGTATCCCGCGGTGGGCCTCGACCAGAAGCGTGCCCTACAGGCGGCACGGAACAACCCACACGTCCACGCAGCCCGCGCGGAGTGGGGCAAGAACCTCGTTGAATTCCTTCACGAGAACGGTTTGATCGGCGGCCCCGCAGCCGGCCTGTGGCGCGCGTGCGATCTCATTACCGATGCCGACGTTGAGCGCGGTCTCATCGGTAAGGGTGTCGACGTGGGCACCTCAGCCGCGGTCCACGCCGCGCAGTCGGTGCTCAGCCAGATCCCCGGCGTGAGCCGCATCTTCAGCGGCACGTTCGCGGGAATCGGCCTGGGTCCGGGCCGCCAGCCCAAGGGGTCCTGAGCTCACAGGTCGATGCGACTGAGCTGCCACTTGATGTTGCCGATCTCGGGCATCTCGCGGCCGTCGTCGACGCCGATCTCCTGCTTGATGAGGTCTTCCAACTTGCCGCTGCAGGCAAGTACCAGGTCCTCGTTCTCGCCCTTCTTGGCCGCGAGGTTGGTCATTTCCTTCGGGTCGTTCTCGAGGTCGAACAGCTCGAGGTCGTTGTTGCGGTACAGATCGTCGAGCGTGCGCGGCAGGTTGCGCTCAGTGGGTGCGAAGTAGCGCGTGAACTTGTATCGGCCATCGAACATTGCACGAAGTGTCCCGCGCTTCTTCATGTCCGGTTGGTAGCCCGCGGTCTGGATGGCCTGCTTCGGATCCTGGTGTGCGGCCTTGGCCTCGGAGACGATCCGGATGGTCTCGCTGTCGTTGGTCGCGACGCCGCTATAGGTGAACAGCACGCAATCACGCACCGTGTGCAGGTCGGCATCGCGGGGAATTCCCAGCGCGTCACTGAAATCGCGGCCGGGAAGATCACGACCCGCGAATTCACCCCGTTGTTCCGGGGTCGCGCCAGCCATGGCAAGCAGGGTGGGCGCGAGATCGATGTGACCGGTGAGTGCCTTGCTCTCCTGCCCGCCTTGCACCTCTGGGTGCATGATGTGCAGCGGCAAGTGCATGTTCTCCTGATAGGCGAACGGTCCCTTCCCACGCAGGCCGTGCGAACCACCCATTTCCCCGTGGTCTGAGGTGAACACAACGATGGTGTTGTCCGTCAGCGACAGGGCGTCGAGCTCGTCGAGTAGCAGTTCGAGCTGTCGGTCGACGTTGCGGATGCTGTTGAGATAGAAATCCCAGAAGCGGTGCCACCGGTCTTCTTCCGGCGGCACGAGTCCGAGCGTGTATCCCCACGACTTGAGGAACTCGTCGTGCGCGCGGGGCCGACCGGGCTCATCCATTGGTTGCGTCAGATTGTCGGGAAGCTTGATGTCCCAGGTCTTCGTGTAGACGGCGTTATGTGGTGCGGGAGCGGCGTGCATCATGAGCTTGCCGGTGTCCTGTACGGGCTGACCCGGCGCGTCGGTGTTGAAGTACATGATGTCGTGCGGATTCACGAGGCTGACGAACAGCGCCCACGGTTTGCCGTCGTCAGCCAGGGGACGCCCCTTGTCGCGCAGCCACGACACCGCCGTACCGCCGATGATCGTGTCGTAGGTGTATCCGCCGAGCGTGTGCCCGACGACATCGCCCGGCCAGGCGTAATCAGAGAAACCGTAGGCCTCCATCTCCTTGATGAGGAGGTGATCGGGATTCGGCACATCGAAGTTCGCGTTGAGATGCCATTTGCCCTTGTAGGCGGTGTAATAGCCGGCCTTGCGGAGCATGTGGCCCACCGTCGGGATCTCCGGATTCAAGTCCGGCACGTACGGCATATCGGCGTTCTCGAACATCTTGTTGTCCGGGGTCTGCAGTCCCGTCATGATGACCGCGCGTGAACTGGTGCACATCACCGCGGGACCGTAGTGGTTGCGGAACGAGACACCGTCACGTTGGAGCCGTTCCCGTCCGGGCAAGGACATACCGGTCGGCCATTCGGAGAAGTAGCGTTCCTGGTCGGTGAACACGAACAAGATGTTGTGTTTGGCCGCCGCCTCGGAGCCATGTGAAGTCGTCATCGGAAGGCTCCTCCCAGGGGTTTCGCATTTCACATTAAGTGGCCTGGATGGCACGTGACAATACGGCTGACCTGGGTAATTCCTTCGATTTAAAATGGAAGTTTCAACCATTCGCGACCGGAACCGATTCCCGCGATTCAATTCCCTTCAGGGGAAACACGGGCACCAATTCGGGTGTCGTTGATCATCCTCGTTTGGACGGCGGCGGACGAAAGGTGAATCCGCCGACGAACTCTCGGACACTGAAACGATCGTCCCATCGCGCGATCCGCCCGTCCCGCAAGGTGAAGGTCCCTTGAACGGGGAAGCCCGTGGACAGGCGCCCCACGGTCAGGTAGTCGACGCGGTCCGTGTGCACGGTGTTTCCGTCGGTCGACATGGCCCGAATTTCGACATCGAATCCGACTGGACCGCGGTCGAGCAACTTCAGCACTCCGGACGCCGCCCTTCCACGAAGTGTCGGGAGGCGACTGTTGAGCCACTTGAGATCGCGAGTCGTCAGCGACAGCGCCGTCGTCACGTCGTCGACGGCAAGGGCATGGAGAAAGGCGCGAACCACGTCGGCCGGATCGGGATGGGGATCGATCACATCTTGGAACGTAAGGTTCGCCCGATTCGGGCGTCAAGCATTGGGCGAGATCCGCCGACTTTCATCGGCCCGATGGCCCTCCCAACACCGTCGCAGTCGGTTAGCCGCCGACCACTACGGGTAGTGAATATCTATGCGGCGCAGCGTTATAGTTGCCGGAATTGCCGTCATTGCGATGATTTCGCTCATTGCCGTCAGCCTCATGCCGACGACCGAGAAGAGCTATCTGGCCACCCTGTCTACCGCGGTGGAAGAGTCACGCTCAGCGGTCCTCACCGTCGCTACCGTCGGTGAAACCTTGGCGCGCGGGGACATCACCAGTCTTGCCGCACACGTCACGATCGAGGACGCGCTCGACGATGCGCAGGCCGCACTCGAGAAACTGGTCGCCGAGGAAGTGCCGACCCCGCATGCGCGCGAACTGCGTGACGCAGCGGTTATGCTGCTGACCACGTCGACATCTCTGATCAACGATGTCGCAACCGCGATCGAAGTCGGCGACGATGACACGCTCATTGCGACGAACGCGAAACTGCGTGCATTGGCCGGCATGCTGACCGGCGTGCTGGAGCGGGCGCAATGAAGCGACTGTTTGCCATCACGCTCGGAATCCTCACGGCCATAGGTGGATTCGTCGATATCGGGGATCTCGTGGCCAACTCCGAGACCGGGGCCCGGTTCGGTATGCGGCTGGCTCCGGTGGTCGTGATCGGTGTCATCGGCA
Organism: Nocardiaceae bacterium; assembly: GCA_021372355.1. Taxonomy (GTDB): domain Bacteria; phylum Actinomycetota; class Actinomycetes; order Mycobacteriales; family Mycobacteriaceae; genus Smaragdicoccus. Next base: position 93,387 of record JAJFUQ010000183.1, read on the forward strand.
TCTGCGTTTACGCCGAGATGTGCGGCCGGGTCGCCGCGGTCAGTAGGCGGCCAGTCTTCGACCTCGTACGGGAACGCATCGGACCCGGTGCGGCGCTCGTCAATCTCGGTGCGTCCTACCTCGTGACGCTGATGACCCTCGCCGCCGAGATCGGTGGTGTCGCGCTTTCGATTCAGTTGGCGACGAGTGTGCACTACCTGCTCTGGGTACCCGTCGTCGCGTTCGTGTTGTGGGTCGCGTTGTGGCGCCTCAAGTTCGAGAGCTTGGAACGCATTTTCGGCCTGCTGGGTCTCACGCTCGTGGTCTTCATCGTGGCGTTTTTCGCGTTGCATCCCGCCTGGGGTTCGATCGCCCACGACGTCCGCTCGTTCACGCCGCCGGAAACCGAGAACTGGGGAACCTATGGTTTCTTTGCAGTCTCACTGTTCGGCGCGGCGATGACACCCTACGAGGTGTTCTTCTTCTCCAGCGGTGCCGTGGAGGAGCGCTGGACGCGGCGCGACCTCATCACCTCGCGCCTGAACGTGTTCATCGGATTCCCGCTGGGTGGATTGTTGTCCCTGGCCGTGATGGGGTCGGCGGCTCTGCTGTTCCAGCCGCTGGGCGTCAGCGTCGACCATCTGAGCCAGACGGCTCTCCCCGTCGCCGTAGCGCTCGGCAAGATCGGCTTGGTCGTGGTGATCCTCGGATTCTTCGCCGCGACTTTCGGGGCCGCACTCGAGACCTCGTTCTCCGCCGGCTACACCGTTGCGCAATACTTCGGCTGGCAGTGGGGCAAGTTCGTGAAGCCGCGCGAAGCGGCCCGGTTCCACACGGTCATCATCGTCAGCATCCTCATCGGCGTCGCCACACTGCTGACGACGGTGGATCCGATCATGGTCACCGAGGTGTCGCTGATCTTCAGCGCCGTCGCGCTGCCCCTCACGTATCTGCCGATTCTCATCATCGCCAACGACCGCGACTACCTCGGCGAACAGGTGAACGGCCGACTGGCGAACGCATTCGGGGTGGTCTACCTCGTGATCATCCTCGTCGTCGCAGTGGCTGCAATACCGCTCATGATCGCGACAGGAATGGGCTCATGACTCCGATTCCGATGCACATCAACCTGCGTCTGCTCGACCGTCAGATCGTCGATCCCGACGGACGCCTCATCGGCAAAGTCGATGACCTCGAGATGGAGGTCGGTCCGGACGGTGTACCGATCATCACGGCCATTCTCTGCGGACAGGAAGTGCTCGGAGAGCGTCTCGGTGGTGCCGTCGGCGGTCTGCTGCGGACCCTCGCACATCGGTTGCGCACCCCTGGCGATCCGCCTCCGCTGCGCATCCCGTACCACCTGGTGGCCGATGTCGATAGCGCGGTCGAACTGACCATGCGGCAAGACCAGCTCGCCGAGCCGGGCCTCGAGCTGTGGCTGCGCGAGAACGTCATCGGCCGGATCCCGGGAGCGAGCCATGCGAGCGAGTGACTACATCGGACGCGAGATCTTCGATGCCAACGGAAACTCGATCGGAATCGCGGCTGATCTGGTGGCGCGCCCGAATGCTTCCGGCCAGCTTCAGATCAACGCCGTTCTGGTGACCCCGCGGTGGCGCGGCCGATTGCTCGGCTACGACACCACGGACATGCGGGGCCCGTGGGTCATCAAGCAACTCACCCGCTGGCTGCACCGCGGAACCCACGAAGTCGCATGGCACGACGTCGTCTGGTCCGCCGGCGGATCGCGCTAGCGCCGGCGCAAATACTGCATCGCACTCGCGGCCGCGTTCGCCCCGCACATGCCGTGTGCGCCCGGCCCGGGCGGAGTGGCGGCCGAGCAGAGGTACATACCCGGGACACCCAAGCTGTAGGGCGACAACGTGATCCGCGGGCCGAACACCAGCTGACGAATGTCCTTCGCGCCGGTGAGGATGTCACCGCCCTCGAAATTGGTGTTGTACGTGCCCATCTCCGCCGTCGTGCGGACGGCGTGCCCGACGATGCGCTCCCGGAACCCCGGTGCGAACCTCTCGATCTGGTCGATGATCGCCTGGGTGGCGTCGCCGGTGTACCCGTTAGGCACGTGCGCGTACGACCACACGGGATGCACATTGCCGACCGATCGAGATGGGTCCGCCAGGTACTGCTGACCTACGAGAACGAACGGACGCCCAGGCATGCGGCCGGCGTGAATGTCGCGCTCGGTCGCGGCGAGTTCCGAGTAGTCGCCGATGACGTGCACAGTGCCCGCGCGCCGCGCATGAGCGTTCGTCCACGGCACCCCGCCCTCGACCGCGAAGTCGACCTTGTACGCGCCGGGACCACGGCGGAACCTCGTGAACGAACGAGACACGCGGCGGGGGAGTCGATCGCCCATGATGCGTTCGACCGCGGCCGGGTCGAGGTCGAACATCGTGACGTCCGATGCCGGCAATTGCGCTGCCGATTCCACCCGGACGTCGGTTTCGATCTTTCCGCCGAGTTCTCCGAGAAGCCGGGCCATCGCATTCGTGATCGACTGGGAACCGCCCGCTGCGACCGCCCATCCGTGCCGGTGACCGGCAGTGATGATGCCCAGGCCGATCGCCGACGTCAGTGGATAGTGCAACGGCCGGAAGGCATGCGCGGCGACGCCACCGAACAGCGCCCGTGCCTGCGGGGTACGGAAGTACCGTGCCAGCGCGGACCCCGGCAGCGCGGTCGGCGCACCGAAGCGCGTCAGGGTCAGCGGGTGGTGTGGAACTCGAACGAGCGGTCCCATGATGTCTTCGGTGAGCGCGTCGAATCGCTCCGCCGGGCGTCCGAACAGCCGTCGCCAACGCTTCCCGTCGCGACCGAGGCCGGCAGCGGTGTCGTCGACCGACCGGACGAGAACCCCGGCGCTGCCGTCATCGAGCGGATGAACACAGTCGACGTCCGGCAGCTTCCACGACAACCCGTATCTCTCGAGCCCGAGGCTTTTCAGGAACGGCGAACCGACCGCCATCGGGTGGATCGCCGAGCAGTGATCGTGCAGCAGACCCGGCACGATCATCTCGCTGGTGCGGGTGCCGCCACCGATCTCGGCAGCAGCCTCCAACACCGTGACCGCCACGCCCTGGGCCGCAAGGGCAACCGCGGCCGCGAGACCGTTGGGTCCCGCGCCCACGACGGTTGCGTTGGTCATGCCGCCACACTACGCAGTGCGGTGCACCCGCCCGAGCGATCGGGAACCGTGAAATGTCGGCAGCCGCAAGGAGGTACCCCATCCGACGTAGGTCAGGTACAGCCCGATGAGGCCCACCAGAACGTACGTAGCGATCCACAGCGGAGTCGCATCGACAAAGGACTTCGCGAAGTCGAAGTACGACGCGGGAAATGCCATCAGTGCGAAACCCTTGAGTGCCGTGCTCCATCCCATGAGC
>JAJFUQ010000187.1 GCA_021372355.1 Nocardiaceae bacterium
GCTGTGGTCGCATCCCGTCGTGCCCGAGGGAAAGGTGACGATCTATCCCGATGGCCAGTTCACCGGCACGAAAACCCTTTGGTGGAAGGACGATTATCGCTATCGATTGGGCGAGCCTCGCAAACCGAACGACACCCCGGCTCACGACGTGCCCGCCTGGGAGGTCGCCCAGGTGGGGCTCGGCCTGGAGCAGCCGTCGACCTACTTCACGCAGAAGGGCGGCATGCGCAACATCATGATGTCGGTCTGGTCCCCGCACCTGATGCGCATGTTCCAGGCCACCGGTCGGGAGATCTACCGCACCTACGCCCGCAACTCGATCATCGGCCGCTTCGCCACGTACCCGGGCTACTACTTGACCGGCTACACCGACGTGCAGCAGGACCCGAAGTATCCCTACCGTGGCCCGGACGTGACTAGCCTCTACTATCACCACATCCCGCCACACCTGGCCTTCACCATCGATTTCCTCGTGGCCCAGGCCGGCGCACGCTCGGGCGGACGCATTGCTTTCCCGTGGGTTAAGCAGCAGAACTATGCCTGGTTCGTCAACCGGATCTACGGACCGGAACCCGGCACGCTCTACGGCCAGTCGGGCGCTTCGCTCTGGTTGGATGGCAAGGCCGTGTCGATCGACTCGATCGACGTCGATTGGCTGGCCGCCCGCTCAGCCGATCGTTTTTGGCTCGTGTTGATGAGCCAATCACCCAAGCCGATCGTGATCGCGCCGAGACTCGACGCCCAACGGATCGGCCTGCGCCCCGGCGCTGCGCTACTGCGCTACGAGGGCCGGAACGAGCAGCCGATCGAGCTGCCGGCCGAAAGCCTCGCGGCGGTCACGATTCCGCCAATGGGACTCGTCGCATTGGCGTTGCCGAGCGACGCAAGGGCCCCCCTCCCGACGATCCCTCCCTTGACCGATGGACACGTGGTTCGTGACCTAGACTCCAAATGGGGCCAACTGCACGCCTTCCGGATTCGTTCCCCGTTGGGCCACGACTCCCTGTATGTTGCGGTCACTGGTGGACCGGCCGAGGGGGCTCGCGTGACGCTCCACCTCGACGGTTTGGACGGCGGCCCGCGCGTGTGCAAAGAGGCACCCTATGAGTTTTCTGTCTATCCCTGGGCCCTGGACCGACCGATGCAAGTCACCGTCGATCTGGAATCCCCATTGGGCGGTCAGAAGCAGACGGTTACGCTGACGCTGCCCGGCACGCCGCCGAGAAAGTGAGCCACACCGTTTAGCCGCGGCACTTGTGCCCGGTCGTGGCGATCACTCCACAACGAGAAGAACCCTCTTGATGGACATATCCCGCAACATCGGTTTGGCCGTTCTTCTCCTGCTTGTCACCGGCTTGCCGGCCACGGCGGTGGATCGGCCTCCGACGTCCACGGCCCAGCGGCTCATCGACGACGCGATCGCGCAGAAGAAGACGCAGGTCGCCCTTCCGGCGGGCGTAGTTCGCGTCGGAAAGGGATTGCGCGTGACGAAGGCCGATGGCCTGCTCATCGACGGCTCGCGCACGACGTTGGTGGTCACGACGCCCAGCGAAATGGCGCTGCACGTCTCTCGCTCCCGCGAGGTGATGGTCTACGGACTGACGATCGACTACGATCCGCTGCCGTTTACCCAAGGCACCATCGTTGCCAAGGCCGACGACCGAAGCTGGTTCGAGTTCGAGGTCCACGCGGGCTACCCCGACCTGACCGACGATTACCTGGTGCGCCACGTCCATCTGTTCGAGGCCGACAAGGCGGCGTGGAAACGCGACGTGCCCGATCTCTATCCCCGCAAGACACTAGCCCTCTCGGAACGTCGCGGCCGGCTTGAGTTCAGTCGCGACACGGCT
>JAJFUQ010000218.1 GCA_021372355.1 Nocardiaceae bacterium
CCAGCCTCGTAGGCAAGCACCACGAGCTGTGCCCGGTCCCGCGCGTGAAGCTTGGTCATCGCTCGATTGATGTGGGTCTTCGCGGTCAGCGGACTGATCACCAAACGGTTCGCGATCTCATCGTTGGAGAGTCCGTGCGCGACGAGGGCCACGGCTTCGCGCTCGCGGTGCGTGAGCTCATCGAGCGCCGGATTGGTTCCGGTGTCGAACGGCTGGGTGACGTACCGGTCGATGAGTCGCCGGGTGATCGACGGCGCGAGCAGCGCATCACCACGCGCGGCAACGCGGACCGCGTGGATGAAGTCCTCCGGCTCGATGTCCTTCACGAGGAAGCCGGCCGCGCCCGCGCGTAGTGCGTTGAAGACGTATTCGTCCATGCCGTAGTTGGTCAGGATGACGACGTGCACTCCAGCCAAGGTTGGGTCAGCGGCGATGCGACGGGTCGCCTCGATGCCGTCGACGATCGGCATCCGAATGTCGATCATGGCGATGTCGGGCAGGTGTTGTCGGGCGAGCGCGAGCCCCTCGCTTCCGTCGGCTGCTTCGGCCACGACTTCGACGTCGTCTTCGAGTTCGAGGAGTGCGCGAAACCCACTGCGGATGAGCGGCTGATCGTCGACCAGCAGGACCCGGATCATGTTGTCCGTCGCATCGGAAGTTCGGCTTCGACAGAAAACCCGCCCTCTGCGCGTGGCGCTGCGCGAAGCCAGCCGCCTAGTGCGGTGACTCGTTCGCGCATCCCGAGCAGCCCGACACCGGGCTCGGGTGCGTGGTCCGCGGTGGCTTTGCCGTCGTCATCGACTCTGACGACCAGCGCGTCGGGTTGGTAGTCGATCCGGACCGAGGCGGTCGCCGCCCCCGAGTGGCGGGCGACGTTCGTGAGCGATTCCTGGACTATCCGATAGATCGTGCGATCGACGGTGACGGGCAGATCCTGGTGGTCCCCCTCGATCGTCAGCGTCGCGTCGAGGCCGCTGGTTCGTGCGCGGTCCACCAGGGTCGGGATGTCGTCGAGGCCATGCGGCGGGTGCTTGCTGTCGTCGCGGAGCGCTTCGAGTGTGGCCCGCAGTTCCCGGGCCGCCTCGCGGCCTGCCTCCCGGATCGCGAGCAAGGACTCGGGCACCTCTTCGCCCCGCCGAAGCGCAACGTGAACCGCGGCCTCCGACTGGACCTTGATGACCGAGATCTGGTGGGTCAGCGAATCGTGCAGTTCGCGTGCGATGTGCAATCGCTCGTCGTCGGCTCGGCGGCGTGCGGTTTCCTCGCGGGTCCGTTCGGCTTCGTCCGCTCTCTGCTCGGCCTGTCGTAGCGCTTCACCGGCCGCGCCAGCTGCGATCAACCAGGCGATCTCGAGCGCCCCGCGGGCTTGGGCGATCGCCTGGGCGAGGTCGTGGAGGCTGACGAACGCCGCGATCGGAAGGGTGACCAGCAGAATCACCGCTGCGGACACCGTGATCATGCGCCGTCCTGCCCGCATTGCCGAGTAGACGGCGAACAGGAACGCGACCGCAGGGGTGTCGAGTCCGGCGGCCTGGTAACCGAGCGCGCAGAGGCCGGTGACGATGAGGACCGCGACCGGCGCATCTCGGCGCTTGATGAGTGCGAGGCCACTCGTCACGAGGAGTGCGTAACCAACGGGCGCGAGGCCTGACGAGGCATGCGGCTGGGTCAGCGCGGCGGCCAGCAGCGACGCGCTCACGCCCGCGGCGACGAGACCGTCGACAGCCTTCATACGAGAACCCTAGCTGCAGATTTCGGCGAGCGACTCCTGCTCAAGGATGAGCTTCAGCTACTGCGATTGCAGTATTTGGATGCTGTGCTGCTGCATCGGTTGCAGCCCGAATTGCCTACGTCTGGCAGATGTTTCGGCGGTTCTTGGAGCCGAGGATCAGATCGAGTCAAACCACGAAGGAGAACATCATGACTGTTCGTCACATCGGAGTCGGCCTCACGCTCGGAGGTCTCTTGCTTGCCAGCCCGGCCACGGCGAACGCTTCGGTTCTGGCAGCGTCCTATGGACTCACCACGGGTCGTGCTTGGTCTCTCGTGGGAGTGCTGCTGGGCTTGGTTGGAGTCGTCATCGGTGTGATCGCTTTGGCGCGGCCGACTGGTCTCTTCGGAGCACGTGCCGGTATCGCTGTTGTTGCGGGACTGGTCGGGGCTGCAATCGGTGGACTCGTTGTCGCCGCAGCCAAGGGTGGCCCCGGCACTGGGTACGGGATTGTCGGGGGCTTCGTTGCCATCGTTGTTGGGGTGGTTGGGGTTGCGTTGGGTGGGCTGGCGGTGGCGCGAAGGGCGGCAGTGGCTGGCATCCGCAAACGGTGATCGTCGCCACATCCCGTTAACGCGAGTCGAAGTCCACCCGAGATGTTGGTGGGTCCGTATTCGAACGATGTACCCATCGAATCAGGTCCAACGGAGGCAACGTGGCATTCAACAGAATTTTCAAGGTTGCGTTCACGGCAGTCGTCTCCGCATCTCTTGGAATTGCGGGGTGCGCGGCACAGGACGGTTCGATCGCCTCAGGTCCGTCCGGCGGATTCGCTGCAACCCAGACCGCGGCGTCCGGAGAAGCCGCAACCCAAACCTCGGGGTCTAGCGCGGCGGGTCAAAGTGCTTCGCGACTTTCAGACCCTGTCGGCGGCTCGGCAAGCACCCGCAGTTCTACGTCTCGCGCAGACGCGCCGGGCGCAGCAACGACCTCATCACCCGCCACGACCTCGCCAGCTGCATCAGCGAGCCCGGACCAGGCCAATGCGACGGCTAATCGGGACGCAGGGCAATGTGACCCGAACGGTCCGCCAGGCGCTTCATGGTCATGTGATCCCGGTACTCCAGACAACACGAATCAGTGCCAGCAGCCTGACGGCCGAATTCTGACCTGCTCCACGGGCACCGCGGCAACGATCACCCAGGGCGAGAATTAGCGTACCGCGTCCGATTTACCACGGCTTCCGGCGCCGACGGCCGAGAGCTCCGAGGCTCCGAGGCTCCGAGGCTCCGAGGACGATCTGCCTGTCAACGGTGTCCACGCTCATTGCTGAGTGGAGCTAATGGATCGGACCGCTATTCCGGCTTACCGGAACCCCGCAACAACGGCGCCCGCACTCCCAGCTCTCCTCAAAATCTCCTGCCCTACCTCCGCCGGCCACATCAGCCGTCTGGCGTCTTCAAACTCTTCCCGGCAAAGCAGTTCGTGACTCAGATCGCTCTCATGGTCGCGGCCCGCCGTCACCAGCCACTGCCCCACCTCAGCCGCGAGTTTCACAGCCGCGAGGTCCAATGGCTGCGGGTGCTGCCGATCGATGTGGTCCCTGGCAATCAGGACCTTGCGCCAGAGTCTCTGACAATCGCCGAGCGCGGCGTTCGCCACGATCGCCTGCGCGAGCATCTCGCTGAGCTGTATCAATTCCTGTGCAGCAGTGGATTTTCCGAAGTTGCCCGCCATGTGACACTTCCCCTTTGAGTGCGGCTAGGGACCGGGAGCAGAAACACCCTGCGGTCGATTCTTCGCTGCGAAGACGACTGATCGCCACACCCAGTCTGTTAAATGTGCGAGACGAAAATCCACTACCGCCGACTCGAATCGCAGCCACCAAAAGCGCGTTAGCCCTGGTAGGCGGCATTTGCCACCAACCAAACCGGAGCCACCGCACGTAACTCCCAGTTTTTCGCCCATTCACACCGAGCAGGATGCGGAGTTAGATGTGGGCCATGCGGACTCAGTTTCCGAATGAGGTCGAAGAACCATCTGACCAGCTGCGACAGATGTGCCTCGATATCCAGAGCGCGGTGCTCGCCGCGACCAAGGCACTCCTCGAGGCCAACCTGGAGCAGGCCAATCAGGCGATCTCGTTCGGCAGCGAAATCGCGCTCGAGAGTGGCCGTTGCGAACATGCCGCGGTGAGCATATTGACCACTGACGCCGTAAGAAACCGGCGGCAAGTGACCAACGCAGTCCAACTCGTCGGTGATCTCGCTCGAATGGGTGCGCTGAGCGCGCACATCGCCAACGTCGCACGCCGTCGGCACCCGTACAACGCCGTTCCCGAGTCAGTCCGCCCTGTACTTCACCGAATGGGCGAGACAGCGGCCGCGATCGCGACGAGTGCCGTGGAAGTCCTCCAAACAAGAGACCCGATCGCGGCCGCTCACATCGAAGGCCAAGACGACGCAATGGACGGCCTGTACAGACACTTGCTGGACAAGATCCAAACGAGCAGTTGGGACGGCGGCGTCACCGCTGCCCGCGACCTCGCACTCGTCGCCCGCTACTACGAACGATTCGCCGACCATGCCGTCCAGGTGGGACGCCGCACCATCTCCCTGGCAGCCGAAGGTGATCACCAAGACCAGCGCAACACCGCTCGCGGCAAGGTTGTCGCAAACGTCTAGCCAAACCGGCGGATCGGATGTCCGACCGCGCTCCGCCGCGGTCGGAATGCAAATCCGCAAAGTGTGCTCCCAGCGATACGATGCAAATGCGACAACATCCAGCTAGTGCCGCTCATCTGCACAGCGAGCACGAGCTGGGCCAAGGCGGTGACGCGCATGAGCGTATTCAGTGCTTCGAATGGCCAAGGACGCATCGTGCGGTTCGCTTGCATCGCGTTGACCTGCTGCGTTGCCCTCGGTTGCACAAAGAACCGCGAACCATCGTCCGCGCTGAATTCCATCGATCCCGCTGCATTCCAAGCCACGGTCGCAGCCGCAGTCAAAGATCTCCACGTCCCTGGAGCCGTGGTTCTCCTTCGGACGCCGCAAGGCGAATACACGGCACTTGTTGGCACCACCGAACTCGGTCAGCAAACTCCCCCGAAGACGAGCACCCACTTCCGGATCGCGTCCAACACCAAAACGATGACTGCGGCGCTGATCGTGCTGCTCGCCCAGGACCGCAAACTCAAGTTCTCGGACCCGATATCCAAGTACGTCCCCGGTGTGCCGAACGGCGAAAACATCACCATCGCCGAACTGTTGAAGATGCGCAGCGGGCTCTATGGCTATACGAACGCGCCCGAGCTGGCGGCGGTCATGGACTCCGACCCGTCCAAGGCCTGGACCCCACAAGAGGTGCTGGACATCGCATTCCGGCACGCGCCGAGCTTCGCACCAAACGAGTCCTACGAGTACAGCAACACCAACTACGCATTGCTCGGCTTGGTCGCGGAGAAGGTCGGTGGACGTCCGTTGCACGACCAACTCCAGGACCGCTTGTTCACGCCGCTCGGACTCGACAAAACACTGCTTCCAGCTGCCGAAGCCGCCGGCACGATTCCAAACCCTTACTCGCACGGCTACATGTATGGCGGATCGGCATACGCGCTGGTCGACGAGCTATACCCCGCCGATATGCAGGCCGCCGCGCTGGACGGAACACTGAAACCGATCGATTACACGAATCAGAACAGTTCGTACGCCACCGCCGCCGGCGGAGCCATCTCCACGGCAGACGACTTGGCCGACTGGATGAAAGCGTTGGTATCGGGCAAGGTCTTCAATTCCGAATACCAGAAGCAATGGTTCGACAGCCTGCAGGCCGAGGACCCGGAGCACCCCGAGCTACAGCAGTATGGCTACGGCATCAGCTATCAGCGATTCGGACCGAAGAGCGCGATGTACTACCACGGCGGAGAACTCCCCGGATTCAATTCGTTCATCGGCTACGACCGGGACAACGACGTGTCGCTTGTGATCTGGACGAATCTGACCCTGTCGCCGGACGGCAGGACCACCGCGCAGGCGTTGCTGCCCATCGTTCTCGACGAGATTTACGCCGGCTCGAAACTCGCCGCCACGCCTACCCCCACAACGACCAAGTAGCAGCTGGCACACCAAAGCGGGCAAATCGCGAAATCATTTACATTTCAACGTGATTGGACTGTCCTGCACGTCGGGGTCTACGGTTGATTTCGACCCTCCAGGAAGCGCAGGTGTCCGCGATGACGGTAGAGAAAGCACTTCCTCCGGAGTCCGCGGACGAAGAGTGTCGAGACTGTGGCTACGAACCCGAGCTGAAACGAACTCTCGGGCCCTTCCAGGTGTTCGCGGTGTCGTTCGCATTCATCTCAGTGGCGGTCGGCATCTTCGGTACCTACGACGACGTACTACAGAACTCTGGCCCAGTGGGCATTTGGTTATGGCCGATTGCCGCGGCGGGGCAGACACTGATTGCTTTGGTGATCGCCCAGTTCGCTGCTCGCATCTCACTCAGCGGATCGTCCTACCAGTGGGCGTCGCGGCTGGCGAATCCGAAGGTCGGCTGGTTGTTCGGCTGGCTGGGTTTCTGCTATCTGGCAATCGGCGTGGCGACGGTGGACAACGCGCTAGCGAGTACTGCGCTCATGCCTTTGCTCGGAATGGAGCCGAACGAGGACACCGCGCGGGTGATCACGCTCGTCGTGCTCGTCATTCAGGTCGTTCTCGTCGTGCTCTCGACGCGCATCGTCGGCCTGATCACATCGGCCGCGGTAGGACTCGAGTTG
>JAJFUQ010000241.1 GCA_021372355.1 Nocardiaceae bacterium
GGTGCGGTCACGCGACGGGTTTCTGCTCCCCCACCCGCCGCGCGACAGCCGTGAATTCCACACGGGAACCGGTCGGGCGAACTTCGCCGTCAATGACCTGCACTGGGTACCGACCCCCGAGGGCCGGCTCGTCCTCCAGACGCTGCGCAGCCACGACCAGTTCAACACCACGATCTACGGCCTCGCCGATCGCTATCGAGGTGTGAAAGGTGGCCGTCGGGTCATCTTCATCAATCCCGACGATATTGCCGCACTGGGCTATTCCGACGGCGACACGGTCGATCTGGTGTCCGAGTGGAACGGCACCGAACGCCGTGCGGGCGGCTTCCGAATCGTCGCGTACTCGACCCCACCCGGCAATGCCGCCGCGTACTACCCGGAGACCAACCCGTTGATCCCGCTCGACCACGTGGCCAAGCGCTCGAACACTCCGGCGTCCAAGGCGATCGTCATCCGGCTCGAGAAGTCGCTCTGATGGGCAGACTCACGGTTCGCCGGAAGGTCCGGCACATCTCCGCCGACGACGATCGAGTACGGATGGAGAACCTCGCGGTCGAGGAGCCGCTCGAGATCCGCGTCAACGGACAGCAGTTTTCGGTCACCATGCGGACGCCGGGCAACGACATCGACCTGCTGCACGGCCTGTTGTTCAGCGAAAACGTCATCGCCACTCGCGCCGACATCTCCACGGCACGCTACTGCGCCGGGACCGACGAGAACGGACAGAACACGTACAACGTTCTCGACGTCGACCTCGTTTCCGAGGCCCCGCTCCGGTTCCACAACCTGCTCACCAACAGCGCGTGCGGGGTCTGCGGCACGAGCTCGCTGGAACAGTTGCGCAGGACGTCGGTGCACGACCCGTCCGGCTCGAGCCTGGTGATCAGTGCCAGGGTGCTGGCAGACACGGTGGCCGGGCTGCCCAAGCGCCAGAAGGTCTTCGCGAGCACAGGCGGCCTCCACGCGGCCGCCTTGTTCACCGGCACCGGGAGTCTGCAGGCCGCACGTGAAGACATCGGACGTCACAACGCCGTCGACAAGGTGATCGGCTGGGCGATCCAGGAAGACCTTCTCCCCCTGCATGATTCCGTGCTGGTGGTCAGCGGTCGCGCGTCCTTCGAACTCGTTCAGAAGGCCGCGCTCGCCGGAATTCCCGTGCTCGCCGCAGTGTCGGCTCCGTCGTCACTCGCGGTCGAACTCGCCGAGGAATCCGGCGTCACGGTCGTCGGATTCGTGCGCGGACATTCGATGAACGTCTACACGCGACCCGATCGGGTGACTTAGCTCCGCTGCTTCAACCGCACATTCTTCGGCATCTCGGGCGCCGGAATCGGTGGCTCGGTCGCCGTCGGCACGATGCCGAAACGGCCCGGCCTCATCGCTCGGCTCTCCGGGACGACCTGACCGCCCTTGGTGATCTGGTCCTGCCATTCCGCCCGGTACTGAACGATCTCGTCGTGCGTTCGGGCGACGAAGTTCCACCACATGACGATCGATTCGCCGAACGGCGTGCCGCCCAGCACGAGCAGACGCGCGCCCTCGGCGCTGGCGATCCGGAGCTTCGTGCGACCGACCGGAATGAAGGCAAGTTCGGCGGCCTTCACCTCACGGCCGTCGGCTTCGATCACACCGTGATCGACGAGAAGCCCGTGCTCGAACTCGGGGTCGACGTCGATCTCGATCTCTGCCCCAGCCTCCAGCACGATTTCCGCACCGAGGAGCGGAGTGTGCGTTGGCACCGGTGACGACGATCCGAGAAGAGAGCCGATGAACACCTTCGCGGTCCACCCTTCGCCCGTCACCGCGGGCGGCTCGTAGTGGACGAGGGTGGGTTCGGTGAACCGGGCGTGGTCGGGCAGTGCCACCCATAGCTGCGCGCCCCACAGCGTGAAGTCACCGTGCGAGGTGTCGGAGAACTCGGAGTGGCTGATTCCCCGGCCCGCGGTCATCAGATTCACCTGGCCGGGCAGCACCGTCTGCGTGAATCCAGCGCTGTCGGCGTGGTTGATCCGGCCGCTGAACAGCCAACTCACCGTCTGCAGGCCGGTGTGCGGGTGCTGGCCGAGGCTCATCGCATTGCCGTGCTCGATGTCGTCCGGCCCGTAGTGGTCGGCGAAGCACCAGGCCCCGATGAACGACCGGTCGCGCTGCGGGAGCGTGCGCCGCACCTTCTTCGCGCGCAGCCCGCCGAGCGGAACCTCCCGCGGAGTCAGGATCTCGATCGCTTGCCCGTCACCCTCGTGACAGACCAATTCCTCTGGGTTCGCATCCTGATTACTCACGGGTCGATTCTTCCCTCGCGTAGGTCAGGATGCAGCAGATTCCGAGCGCGTCGCGAGGAGTTCCCGAACGCGCGGGATGACCTCGGTGCCATAGAGGCGAATGCTCTCCAGCAAGAGCTCATGGGGCATAGAGCCGGAGTCGTACTTGAGGTCAAAGCGGCTGATTCCCGTTGCGGCTACGGTGTCGGCGATCTTCCGCGCCACCGCTTCAGGAGTACCCACGAACGTGGACCCGTAGTCGACCTCGTGCTCGAATTCATCGCGCGTCATCGGAGCCCACCCACGCTCACGGCCGATGCGATCGCGCATTTCCTTCGAGTGCTTGAACGCGAGATCACGCGCGACCTGGTCGTCTTCGTGAATGAAGCCCGGCGAGTGCATCCCTACCGGCAGTTTCTGCCCACCGCTCTCACGGATGGCCCGCTCGTAGAACTCGACATAGGTCGCGAACCGCTTCGGGTCGCAGCCGATCGAAGCGATCATGAGCGGCATTCGGTATCGGGCCGCGCGGACCACGGATTGCGGTGTGCCTCCGACACCGATCCAGACGTCGAGAGTCCCCTTCTCGGTCTTCGGGAAGATCTCCGTGTCGACGAGCGGCTCGCGGATCGTGCCCGACCAGCTCACCCGCTTTTCGCTTCGCAACGCATCGAACAGGTCAAGCTTCTCGTTGAACAGCGTCTCGTAATCGGCGAGGTCGTAGCCGAACAGCGGGAAGGACTCCGTGAACGAGCCACGCCCAAGGGTGACTTCCGCACGTCCACCGGACAGCGCGTCCAGCGTTGCGAATCGCTCATAAACACGGATCGGATCATCGGAGCTGAGCACGGTAACCGCCGTGCCGAGCTTGATGCGTTCCGTGCGAGAGGCGGCCGCGGCGAGCAGCATCTCCGGTGCCGATACGGCGAAGTCGTTGCGGTGGTGCTCACCGATCCCGAACGCGTCAACGCCCACCTCGTCGGCGAGAACTGCCTGGTCAACCGTGTTTCGAATGACCTGCGCATGTGTCAGTCGGCGACCATCCACGTCTTTGGTGATCGAGCCGAACGTATCCAGACCAAACTGCAATTCCATTCCCACTCCTCCGGTTGTTGCCTTATCAACCATTTGCGGAGTGGAGTTATTTCCATTCGCGTCGGGGTGCCGGTTCTCCACCCTCGGGTGGCTTTCATCGGGCGGACATCGATCGCCAAATGGAAGGGCAAACATGACTTCGAGTAGGAAGTAGCGTTCGATGTCCGACGCAACTGACCCTTTCCTCAGCACCAAGAAGCAGCGCCTCGCCACCGCCGGTGGGGTGTTCGCCCTCATGACCGCCGGCATCGTGAAACTCGGTCAAGTCCTCTCGAACGAGGACAGTTGGGTGGTCATCTTCCGCCTCGGATACGAAGTATTCCGGAACGGCTGGCCATTTTTGATTGCGCTCGCGGTTGCGATGGCGGGGTATGGAGCCTGGTCACTGATCCGACAGCGGCGGACCTAGCCCTCCTCGAGGTGTGGTTCCTCCAACCCTTGGGTTGCTATTCCGCTGCGACGGCAGCCTTTTGAATGGAGACGCACCATTCGCTCCATCACGGAGTCGCCATGACTGCGAAGGAACCAACTCGATGAATGCCTTTCTCGTACGACTCCCCCTCACTGCGTACTTTCTGTATTTCGCGACGGTTGCCTCCGCGGTGTACATCGCGTTCAATGCACTCGCTCACCAGGACCTGAATTTCGCCCGCTCACTGTTCCTCGCGGTGATCGTCGCCGCGGTCCTGACGTCGCTGGAACGCGGACAACGCCAACGCGGCAACTGGGATTCGAGAGTCCGCTATACCCGGGCACTCCGCGGTCGTGGAATCTCGGGCGACGTCGCCGAATGGCCGACCTGGATTCACTCCGACGACACGGCAAACAAGAAGACCGCCGTATTCGCGGTGTCCGTTCTCGCAGTGCTCGGTTCGCTCGCGCTTGCCTTCGCCGAGTGGCGCGCCGCCGCGGTCTTGCTGTCCTTGGCCGCCGTCGCCACCGTGGGATTCGTCAGTCGCCGCCGGCAACTGCGCCGACTGCATGCCAAGCTCAACCACCCCAGCATGTGGGCGAAACCGTAGCCACAACGAAAATCGGCCGCACACCCTTTCGGATGTGCGGCCGATTTCTCAGAGCTTGTTACGCCGACTTGTCGCGACGCTCGCGGTTCTCCCGCTTGCGCGGCACGATCGTCGGAAGGACGTTGTGCAAGACGGTGTCCTTGGTGACGACGACCTTGGCGACATCGTCGCGGCTCGGGATGTCGTACATGACCGGAAGAAGAACTTCTTCCATGATCGCGCGGAGACCACGAGCACCCGTGCCACGGTGGATCGCCTGGTCGGCAACCGCCTCGAGCGCGTCCTGCGTGAACTCGAGTTCGACGCCATCCATCTCGAAGAGGCGAACGTACTGCTTGACCAGCGCGTTCTTCGGCTCCGACAGGATCTTGACGAGCGACTCCTTGTCGAGGTTCGTGACCGACGCGACGACTGGGAGACGACCAATGAACTCGGGGATCAGACCGAACTTGATCAGATCCTCGGGCATGACATCGGCGAACTTGTCGGCGGTCTCGATGTCCGCACGCGAGTGGACCTCGGCACCGAATCCGAGGCCGCGCTTGCCAACTCGATCCGAGACGATCTTCTCGAGGCCGGCGAACGCACCCGCCACGATGAACAAAACGTTCGTCGTGTCGATCTGGATGAACTCCTGGTGCGGGTGCTTGCGTCCACCCTGCGGCGGAACACTTGCCTGCGTGCCCTCGAGGATCTTCAGCAGAGCCTGCTGAACACCCTCACCCGAAACGTCACGGGTGATGGAAGGGTTCTCGCTCTTGCGGGCGATCTTGTCGACCTCATCGATGTAGATGATGCCGGTCTCGGCACGCTTGACGTCGTAGTCGGCAGCCTGGATGAGCTTGAGAAGGATGTTCTCGACATCCTCACCGACGTATCCAGCCTCGGTCAGCGCGGTGGCGTCCGCGATTGCGAACGGAACGTTCAGCATCTTGGCGAGCGTCTGCGCGAGGTAGGTTTTGCCGCAACCGGTCGGGCCGAGCATTAAGATGTTGGACTTCATCAGTTCAACCTGCTCACCCCGGCTGTCGCGAGCCTTCTCGCCAGCCTGGATGCGCTTGTAGTGGTTGTAGACGGCGACTGCGAGCGTGCGCTTCGCCGTGTCCTGACCGATGACGTAATTCTCGAGGAAGTCGCGGATTTCGCTGGGCTTGGGGAGTTCATCGAGTTTGACGTCGCTCGACTCGGCGAGCTCCTCCTCGATGATTTCGTTGCACAGGTCGATGCATTCGTCACAGATGTACACACCCGGACCAGCAATGAGCTTCTTGACCTGCTTCTGGCTCTTCCCGCAGAAAGAGCATTTCAGCAGGTCGCCACCGTCACCGATGCGTGCCATCTTGTTCGGTTCCCACTTCCTGTTAGCGACGTAATTCCTTTTCGTCACGCGTCAACGTGACAAAGAAAACTCCTCGTCGTTTGCCCCATCATGCCACCGAATCAGCAGCGCCGACACAGCTTGCGGCCTGTCAAACGCTGTGTCGCGGAACCACGCCGGAACGTGTGCAACACGTGACCCACAGGCCACACGCATTACTTTCGTGCCGAAAGCTTCCGATATTCGAAGACCGTGTCGACAATTCCGTAATCCTTCGCCTCTGCGGCGGTGAGGATCTTGTCGCGGTCGGTGTCCTTGCGAACCTGCTCCGGCGTCTTGCCGGTGTGGTTTGCGAGGGTCACCTCCATGAGTCGACGCATGCGCTCGATCTCGGCGGCCTGAATCTCGAGGTCCGAAACCTGACCCTGGATGCCACCCGAAACCGACGGCTGGTGAATCAGCACGCGAGCGTTCGGGAGCGCCGCACGCTTACCGGGGGTACCGGCAGCGAGCAGGATCGCGGCCGCGGATGCGGCCTGCCCGAGGCAGACGGTCGCAACGTCGGC
>JAJFUQ010000270.1 GCA_021372355.1 Nocardiaceae bacterium
GAGAACGTACCTGATGAAGGCGCGGCGATCATGGCGGGCAACCACCTGTCGATCGCCGACTGGTTGTTCGTGCCGGTCGCCGTCAAGCGTCGCATCACGTTCCTCGCGAAGTCCGAGTACTTCACCCGTCCTGGATTCAAGGGCGCACTGGAGAAGTTCTTCTACACGCAGACCGGCCAGGTGCCGATCGACCGTAGTGGCGCCGATGCCGCCGAAGCCGCGCTCAACACGGCCAAGCAGCAGCTCGAATTGGGACGCCTGGTCGGCCTGTACCCGGAAGGCACACGTTCGCCGGACGGTCGCCTGTACAAGGGCAAGACGGGTGTTGCCCGCCTTGCGCTCGACACCGGCCTTCCGGTGATCCCGATGGCGGTCATCAACACCGACAAGGTGTCGCCTCCCGGTTCGAACCGCTGGTACCGCGTCCAGGTGACCGTGAAGTTCGGCAAGCCCATGGACTTCTCGCGCTACGCCGGCCTTGCGGGTAACCGCTTCGTCGAGCGTGCGATCACCGACGAGATCATGTACGAGCTCATGAAGATGTCGGGTCAGACCTACGTCGACGTCTACGCGTCGACGATCAAGAACAAGAAGTCATCGACGAAGGCCACCGCCGACCGCATCCCGGACACCCGGGCGGGCTAACCATCAGGTGAAGTACTTCTACGATTGCGAGTTCATCGAGGATGGGCGAACGATCGATCTGGTCTCGATCGGTGTGGTCGGGGAGGACGGTCGCGAGTTCTATGCGGTCTCGACCCAGTTCGATCCCGACCGCGCCGGCCCCTGGGTTCGGCGCAACGTCCTGCCGAAGCTACCGTCGCCCGCCGATCCCGCATGGATGTCGCGCGATCGGATCCGCGACTCTTTGCTGAAGTTCCTCGTTCCGACGCGCAACGAGCGGCCGGAACTCTGGGCGTGGGTCAGTGCGTACGACCACGTCGCGCTATGTCAGTTGTGGGGTCCGATGACGGCGTTGCCGGACGTCATGCCGCGGTATACCCGTGATCTACGCCACTACTGGGAGATGCACGGGAGTCCAACTCTGCCGCGGCTACCTGCGCAAGCGCACGATTCACTCGCCGACGCGCGCCATAATCTGGCGAAGTATCAGGCCATTGAGGCTGCCCGCTCGGACCAGGCTGGAAAGCGATAGAACGGACACCCTATCCTTGTTGGGTGAGTTGGAGTGTCGACCTTCCTATAGATCAGCTGCCTACCCTGCCGCCGCTGCCTTCGGACCTGCGCCGCGAACTTGACGAAGCACTCGCCAAGCCCGCCAAGCAGCAGCCGAGCTGGCCCGCAGGTCAGGCCGCTGCCGCGCGAACGGTCCTTGAGAGTGTCCCGCCGGTCTGCGTCCCGGAGGAGGTCGACAGCCTTTTTGAACAGCTCGCTCAGGTAGCAGAGGGCAAGGCCTTCCTGCTTCAGGGCGGTGACTGTGCAGAGACGTTCTTCGACAACACTGAGCCGCACATCAAGGCCAACATTCGGACGCTTCTCCAAATGGCGGTCGTGCTGACCTACGGTGCAAGCATGCCGGTCGTGAAGGTCGCGCGGATTGCGGGTCAGTACGCCAAGCCTCGCTCGGCGGATCTCGACTCGCTCGGTCTGCCCTCGTACCGCGGCGACATGGTCAACTCCCTCGAGGCTGATCCCGCCCTTCGTGTTCACGACGCGGGCCGTCTCGTCCGCGCGTACGCCAACGCGAGCGCGGCGATGAACCTCGTGCGGGCCATGACCGGCTCCGGTCTCGCCGACCTCCACAAGGTGCACGACTGGAACCGTGCCTTCGTCGCGGAGTCGCCCGCGGGAGCGCGTTACGAGGCGATGGCCCGCGAGATCGAGCGCGCTTTGGCGTTCATGAATGCGTGTGGCGTTTCCGACCCGAGCCTCAAGAGCGCGCAGATCTACGCCAGCCATGAAGCACTTGTTCTCGATTACGAGCGCGCGATGCTCCGCATGCGCAAGGACGAGCAGGGAACGGCGTCGCTGTACGACCTCTCGGCCCACTTCCTGTGGATCGGTGACCGGACGCGTCAGCTCGACCACGCGCACATCGCGTTCGCCGAACTTCTCGCCAACCCGATCGGTCTCAAGATCGGCCCGTCGACGACGCCCGAGATGGCCGTCGAGTACGTCGAGCGCCTTGACCCGCGCCACCAGCCGGGCCGCCTGACGCTGATTTCGCGCATGGGCAACTCGAAGGTACGCGACCTGCTGCCGCCGATCATCGAGAAGGTCAAGGCGACCGGCCACAAGGTGATCTGGCAGTGCGACCCGATGCACGGCAACACCCACGAGAGCTCGACCGGGTACAAGACGCGTCACTTCGACCGCATCGTCGACGAGGTGCAGGGCTTCTTCGAGGTGCACCGTGACCTCGGCACCCACCCGGGTGGTATCCACATCGAGCTGACCGGTGAGAACGTCACCGAGTGCCTCGGCGGCGCGCAGGACATCTCGGACACCGACCTTGCTGGCCGATACGAGACCGCGTGCGACCCGCGTCTGAACACCCAGCAGTCGCTGGAACTGGCGTTCCTCGTGGCGGAGATGCTGCGCGACTGAGCGCTTCAACAAGGGCACTGAGCGCGAAAGCTGCGATCGGGCAGGAAATCCGGCGGTCATCGCCGGGCTTTCCTGCCCGATGTGCGTTAGAGCGCGAACAGCGTGACGGTCGACCCGGGGGCGACCTCCCGGCCGGCGACTGGGAACTGGGTGATCACCGTCGACGAGTCGTTGGCGGTGAACTGACGAACCGTGACCTCGAATCCGGATTCGGCGAGGATCGTGCGTGCCTGGGCGATCGACTTACCGGTCACCGACGGGATGGTCACCTTCGGCGGCGGCCCCTTGCTCACGGCGATCTTCACAGTGGCTCCGACCGGAACGACGGAGCCCGGAGCAGGAGTCAGCTGTGCGACCTTGCCGGCCGGCACCTTGAGGCTGAACACGGGCTCGGTATCGACCGCCTTCAACGTCACCTTGCTCAGGAGGTCGACGACCTTGGTGCGATCGGCGTTCTTCGGCAGTTCCGGAACGCGCGGCTGCCCCTTCGACAGGATGAGGGTGACCGTGCTCTTCTGGTGCGCCGACGATCCGCCGGCCGGATCGGTTCCGATCGCCAGATCGGGCGCGACCGAATCCGAATAGCCGTCGGAGAACTTCACCGAGAACCCGGCGTTCTCGATCTCCGTCTGCGCCTGCTGCTTGGACAGACCGTCCACATTCGGGATGGTCGCGGCGGCGCCGATTCCGGCGAACCAGCCGCTCATGGCGAGAGCGAGCGCAACCGCCACGATGAGCGTGAGCCACACCAGAACGATCCGACGCGACTTCTTACGGTTGTGAACCGCACCGGGGAACGGCGAGTACCGCTGGACGGGAACCCGTGGCGCCGATGGTGGCGAGTAGCGCGGTGCCGGCGGCGGCTGGAAGCGAGGTGCGGGTGGGACCCGTCCGGCCGACTCCGACGGCAGGTACTCGGGCCGCGGCGACATGGCCGTGTACATCCGCGTCGGGTTGGGTTGCTTGGGCTGAGCGGGTTGTGGGGGCGGTGCGGGCTGCTGAGGGACAACCGTGGTGGTTGCCGCGCCACCGGCCGGAATGACGCTCGGCATCGCGCGTGGTGCGGGCGCCGGTGCCGCCGGCTGCGGTCGATGCGGGGCGGGTACCCGGCAGGCCGGGAGATGCAGTTTTGCGGCGACATCGCGCAACGCATCCGCCATGTGCGCTGCGTCGGCATAGCGTCCGGATGCGTCGCGGTTCGTTGCGACGGTGACGAGTTCATCGAACTCCGGGGGTACTCCCTGGATGCGCGAACTCGGGCGCGGGACGTCGTTGTGCAGTCGTTGATACGCGATGGCGAGGGACGTGTCGCCGGTGAACGGTGTCTGGCCAGTGAGCATTTCGAAGATCAGGATGCCCATCGCGTAGACGTCGCCGCGGGTGTCGGACTGACCTGTCGCGACCTGTTCCGGCGAGAGGTAGGCCGCGGTGCCGAGGATGACGCTGTTGGACGTGGTGCCCGCGGCAGCGATGGCCCGGACGAGACCGAAGTCGGCGATCTTCACCTCGCCGGTGTCGGAGATGAGAACGTTCTCCGGCTTGATGTCGCGGTGGATGAGTCCGCTCGCGTGGGCCACACCGAGGGCGTCGAGAACGGGTTCGGCCACCGCACGCACCGCGTGCGGAGGCATCGGGCCACGCTCGCGCAGCAGGTCGCGGAGCGTGCCGCCGTCGACGAGCTCCATGACGAGGAACGGGAGGTCGCCGTCGCGTCCGTGGTCGTAGACGGCAACCAGTGCCGGGTGCTTCAACCGGGCGACCGACCGGGCCTCGAATTCGAAACGTGCCTGGAACTGCTCATCGCCGGCGAATCCGGGGTCCATGATCTTGATCGCGACGGGGCGGTCGAGACGCGTGTCGAGAGCGCGGTACACGGTCGACATTCCGCCCCGCGCGATCCGTTCGTCGATGCGATAGCGTCGGTCGACGAGGGTTCCGATCAAGCGATCTGTTTGCGACGCAGCGCCCTGATTTCCCACTCGACCTCCTTCGCCAGTTCGTCGTGATGCCGAAATGGGCCCGGCGTCTGATTTCGATGGTAGCGAGAAACGACAAATCGACGCATCGACCATGCGCCCCGCTGCGTCATAGTCGCCGGTAGTGGCGATAACGTTATGTACCGTGAGTTCTTTCCCACACTGTCCGGACATCGTCGGGGCAGACATCGAGTTGCTCCCCATCGAGTCGGTTGCGCACGCACTGGACCTCCCGCACTCGCGGGTCGTTCAGATGCTTCGTGATCATCAGCTGATCGCGATCAAGCGCGGCAAGGAGTTCGGCATTCCGGCGCAGTTCATCGATGGCGACCATGTGCTCAAGCAGCTACCAGGTCTCATTGCGGTACTGCGCGACGGCGGATGGCGGGACGAAGAGGTCCTGCATTTCCTCTTCACCGACGACCCGTCGCTGCCGGGCAAGCCGATGGATGCGTTGCACGGACACCTGGCGCGCGAGGTCATCCGTCGTGCGCAGGCGATGGCGTTTTAGCTCATCGGGACACTCAGCCGACCGCGCGGTGCGCCAATGCCTTCCCGGCCAAGGGGAGTGCAATGGCGAGCCGACGGTGGTTGGGCACGATGACCCTGGTGTGCAGAACCGGGTACCCGCCGTCCTCGATGTAGTCGAGGATCGATGAGTACAGCCGATAAGCCGCCCAGATCGCCGGCTGAGCGATCGGGTTGAGCATCGGGATGCCCTTGACCGCATAGCGGTATTGGCCGCGATTGAGTGCGATGAAATGCGCGAGTGCCCGAACGAGCCGACGGTCGGTCGTTCCGGTGGCGTGGCAATGGCGAAGCAGTTCCTCGTCGACTCCGAAGGCCGCCAGTTCATCGGCGGGAAGGTAGATGCGATCGCGCTCTAGGTCTTCGCCGACATCACGCAGGAAGTTCGTGACCTGGAACGCCTCTCCGAGCGCAGCCGCGTACGGCTCGGCCTCGTGCACATCGACGACCGTCCCGAGGACCGGGACCATCTGCAGCCCGATACCGGCGGCCGAGCCGCGCATGTAGTTCTGCAGGTCAGCCATCGTCTGATACGACGGGTGATAGCTGGGCGTGCCGGGCAGATCCATGCGCATCGAGGCGAAGAAGTCCCAGAAGGGCTCAGGCGCGATGTCGAACCGGCGAATCGTGTCGGTCAGGGCGGCGAGAACATGGCGGGTCTCGTCGTCGATGTCGTGGGCATCCGGCAGTTCGACCCCGGAGGTTAGCTGCCGGAGATAGTGCTCGAGCAGGTCGAGTTGCTCGGCGCAGTGCGTGTACGAAAGCTGGTGGCCGGCTTCGACGTCGATGACGTCGTCAACCATGCGGGCGAACGCGTACAGCGCGTGGATGGCGGAACGGCGCTCGGGCGGAAGCATTCGCGTCGCCAGGTAGTACGTCCGACCATGTCCAGCCGCGACGTTTCGTGCGTGCGAGTACGCCGCACGCAGAGTTTCCTCAGACCTCATGCGTCGACGTGCTCCGCCAGGTAGCGCTCGGCCGTACGGATCCGCATGGGATCGGGCTTGACGAGCGACCAGCCCGCGAGAATTGCCACGAAAGTCACGACGAGCACGTGGACGAGGTTGTATAGCCCAGTGTTGCCATCGGGCAGGAAGATCAGCATGAGCCACGCACACAGCCCGGTCAGCATGGCCATGGTGGACCGCTTGAGAGAGAACCCTGCGGCGAGCGCCAGTGGCCACGAGTAATACCACGGCAGTGCGGCTGGCGAGAGGACGACGATCGCAACGAACGCGACCAGGATGCCCATGACGGCCTCGGCTTCGGTGCGGCGATAGCGCCACCACGACCACACGAGGATGCCGGCGAGTGCGAGCGCGCACAGCGACCGCGTGACGGCGAGAACCGACGACAGGTCCAGCGGGGTGAACCACGTGACGATGTGCGCCAGGATCGTCGGCAGCGACAGCCAGTTGATGATCTTCGCTGAACCGGAAAGGGCTGTGAGCCAGCCGATTCCGACGCCGGCGACGAGTGACAATCCGACGAAGACCACCAGGAAGATCAATCCGCCGAGCGCCGAGTTCTTGACGAACATGGCGAACGGCTGCAGCGGTTTGCGACCCTCGGCCTCGCGATCCTGGCGTTCGTGAATCATCCAGATCCAGATGATGAACGGCAAGGCGATGCCCGCGGTTGCCTTGATCGCGGCGCCCACGGTGACGACCGCGATCCCGGCACCATGATGGCGTTCGAGAGCAAGTGCGATGCCGGCCGCCATCAGCCCCACCATGAGCAGCTCGTTGTGAACGCCGCCGATGAGGTGGATCAGCACGAGTGGGTTGAGGACCGCGAGCCACAAAGCAACCGGCGGCTTACCGCCGAGGTGGGTGGCGATGTGCGGAATCGCCCACATCATCAGCGCGAGGCCGGGAAGCATTGCCAGGCGGAACATCATCGTGCCCGCGACCACGTTGTCCCCGGTGATGGTCGTGATGCCGTCGCCGATGAGGAGGAACAGCGGCCCGTACGGACACGTCGTGGCAGTCCAGACACTGCTGACGTTCTCCAGCAAGATGCCCGGGTTGGCCACCGGGCCGACGGCATACGGATCGAAGCCGTCGCGCAGGAGGGCGCCCTGGGCAAGGTACGAGTAGGCGTCGCGGCTGAACAACGGGACCGACAGCAGCAGTGGCGCGGTCCACGCCACCACGACGAATCGGAGGTCGTTGAGGCGGGCCCGGCCGGCCATGGTTTCGCGACCAAGGCGCATCCAGGCCATGATCATCAGCCCGACGCCGATGATGCAGACGACGCGGGACAGCCAGAGTCCATGCCCGAAACGCAGCCACGACAGCTGCGCCATTTCCAGCAAGGGATCGTCGCGGCGTACCGCTCCCGCGCCCAGACCGCCGAACGTGATCAGCAGCGATGCGTAGAACCCGAGAACAGCGGCTCGGCCAGCATCAGTGGGGAGGAACTCCCGAAGGCGGTCACGCACCGATGCAATGCGGGATTCGGCTACGGGCTGCGACACAGCGTCAGCTTAGCGGCTGGTTTCAGCCCCCATACGCTGTGCCGCAAGCTTTCCTGACAGAAGCACAGTGGGAACTCCCACACCGGGAGTTGTGCCACAGCCCGCCAGAACGATGTTGTCGGTTCGGCGCAGCAGGTTCCGGGTCCGGAATGGCCCGGTTTGCCGGAACAGATGTGCCGCCGAGAACGGGCTCCCGGCGAGCATGCCGGCGGCCTTCCAGGTCGCGGGTGTGTCCACTCGGTCGATCCGGAACTCACTGCGCAGCCACGGGTAGCCCCGGCTTTCGAGGGTGGCCAGCAGGTCCTGAACGTACGACTCGGTCAGGGCATCCCAATCGAGCGGCGCGGAGTCGAGGTTCGGGCACGGCGCCAGAATCGACAGTGGCTCCTGCAGTTGTCCGTGCCGCATGAAGCGCATGCTCGGGTCGGTCAGCGCAGGTCGCGTCAGTAGCAGCGACGGGTCCGTCATGAGGCGGCCGAGGCCGTCCGGCGCGGTGATCTCCTCGAACGTGCGCGACCATTCCGCACCGAATTCGATCGTGTGGTGCGCCTGCATCGGCATCTGCTGCGCGATCGCCACCGGGATCGAGCCGTGGATCACGACACACGAGGGCGAGGCCTGGAGCCGACGGGGGAAGCGGCGCCGACGGGGGATCAGCGTCTCCAGTTCGCCGAGGTCGGTTGTGACGACGAGGGCGTCGCACTCGATCCGGCCACCAGTCGTCTGGACCGCCGTCGCACGTGACTTTGTGAACTCGATCTCGGTGACCTCGGTGCCGGTGAAGAGCTGGCCACCCGCGTCGACGAACGCTTTCGACATCACCTCGGCGATTTGCCGCATTCCGCCTCGGGGGAAGTGGACGCCCAGAGCCGTGTCCATGTGCGGGATGGCGCCGTAGATCGCCAACGCCTTGGACGGCGGTAGGCCGGCATACAACGCCTGGAAGGTGTAGAGGCGGCGGAGATCGGGGTCGGGCACGTACCGGCGAATCCGGTTTTCGAGCTTGCCGAAACCGCCGAGAAAGGTG